>JAGSHB010000191.1 GCA_023954815.1 Myxococcales bacterium
CGCTGCGGCGAGTGGCCGGGAGGGTAGACACGACATTGGGCACAAGCCTCTGGCCCGTAGGGACGCGCGATTGCGCGGGTGTACCTCTATACTTCCTTGAAATGGGTCGCGAGAGCCCTCAACTAAATGCATGGCACCTAGTTTGCTAAACGCATGGCACCTAGTTTGCACCTAGTTTGGTAGCACCTAGTTTGGTAGCAAATCAGCCACCACGGGAAAGTGATCCGATGGAAAGCGGTCCTTGTCCCCAAACCGCCGCAAATCGACCACCCACCGCCTCACCTCCGGCAACTTCCCGTTGGCGCCCTTGCTCACGAAAATGTGGTCGATGGCTTCTGAGACTTGCCATGCCTCCTGACCCGGGCTCGCCTCCATCCGCTCGATCTTGGTGGCGAGGTCTGCACTATTGCTCAGCCCCGCTTCCAACTTCGTGTAGGCCGGGCTGCCGGGCGCCGCGTTGAAATCGCCGACCACGATGATGTCGCGAGGAGCCGCGCTGGCCTTCGCAAAGTCGGCCAATTGCGACAACAACAACGGCGCGCTCATCTCTTGGCTTGGCGTGTTGTTATCGAAATGTGTATTGACGAATAGCACCTCTTTCCCTGGGCGCTGCGTATCCGTGAGCACCACCCACGCCACGATGCGGGGCAGGGACCCGTTCTTGGCAAACCCACTAGAAAATGGCTCCTCGGGTTTGGGGCTGAGCCAGAAAAAGCCCTTGTTCACCAGCGAAAACCGATTCTTGCGGTAGTAGATAGTCGCGTCTGGATAGGCAGGCAGGGCTCCTTCGCCCTTGGGTGAGACGTAAAACACCGTGGCGTACTCGTCCGGATTCGGGCTGACCATGTCGCCGGGCTCGTCCTTGTCATCCCAGGCAAATGTGAGCTCCTGAAGACCGATGAGGTCTGGGTCGTGCTCGCTGATGATCGACTGCAGGTGAGGCAAGCGCTTGGCCCACGGGTCAAACTCCGGGAAGACGCAAAACGAGCACAACACGTTGAAGGTCATCACGCGGAGGGTGCCGTCGGTCGCCGCTGAACCCGCATCCTGGTCAACGGACCGATCGCTTGGACCCGCGCTGCATCCGAGCTGCAAAGCCAGCGCGCACAGGCAGGCCATAAACGCAGCACGCCTGAAAAAACGGCCGTGAATTGACTGGTGAACTGATAGCTTTGTGGCTTGCGGCGTTGCGTCTTGCGTCATCATGGCGGCATCGTACAGCAGATGCCGCACAAAAGAGCGGCGTAGCTGTGCGGTTGCCACAACCTCCGAGGGACAAGTGAACAAGATTCTACTCACAACGCGTGTCGCAGCATCGCTCAGTCTCATGTTCTGCACAGTGGCCTGCTCCGAACGCAAGCCGGCTCCAACCAAGGTCCCGAGTCCCACGGCGTCGCCGTCCGCCCAGGCTGCCAAACCGCCCGCCGCCACGGTCGCCGCTCTCAATCCTGCCACCCCACCAGCCAAGCCACTGAAGGTTGGTCAGCCAGCTGTTGCCCCCGATCTGGCGCCGCCGGCAGATGACCGCGCTAAAATCAAAGGTGAGCCCGCTGGCCCTAAGGGCCCGCCGAAACATCTGGACGACGAGATCCTCTCCGCTGCGCGAGGGGTGGTGAGTTGCCAGGCCGTCACAGCGGAAGACTGTCCCCATGTTCGGACGTTGCAAAACCACTACGACAGCATTTTTGCGTCGAAGAAGGTTCAGCCCGGAGCTGCCGATAAGGCGTGGCGGTCGTTGGCCCATGCCATCACCCATGAGCGGGAAGGAGCCGTGCGCTACGTCGCGGCCGTGTTTGCAAAAAAGCGCGTGCCCAGTGCGATGCTGCGTGACGAAGAACTTGGCACGGCCCTGCTGACAGCCCTCAAGCGGGAGAGTCGCAAGGACCACACAGCGGAGTACATCGGTGAAATCGTGGCCCATTGGTGGCAGCAGCCTCATCCTGCGCTGCACAAAGAGCTGGCCGCGTTTGCAGTCGACGACAGCCATGGCGTGCCCGAGGCGCGGGCTGGACTGCTTCGGATTGGCGGCCGCTACGCCAAGCAGCATCCCGGCCTAGCAAAGGCCCTCATCACCGTCGCCAAAGCCAGCAAGGACAAGGTGGTCGTCCGGCGCGCTGCTACCCAACATCTCGCGGCGCTCTCTCGGCATCAGACAGGCAACGAGGCTATCAACGCCCTGAAGACCATCACGTCGGAGCACCCCAGCATGGTCGTGGTCGACGCCTATGCCGGTTTGGGTGACGCAGGCGTCATCGCGGCGTGGCCAGGGCTGGTCAAGCGGTGGCGCGCCAATGTCATCGACCCATTGCTCGGTGCGGCCATGGCCAAGGCCACGTGGCGCTACACCGTTGCGACATACAAGGACGCTGGGGCGGGTCGGCGCCACATCAAAGTGGTCTACAAGTTGGCGGTGGCGATGCTGTCCGATATCGCAGTGCCAGCTGAACACCGCGTTTGGGCCATCCATGCCGTTCGTGACAGCGGTCAAGCCAGCGCTGCGGTTGAGCTCAAGAAGGTGCTAAACGGCGGCGACGAGGTGTTGGCTGCGGCCGCCAAGTCCGCCCTCGCGGTGCTGGCAAAGCGTAAAACAGTCGGCAATACCAAGCGCTAGCGCATCGGACAGTCGCAGGGGCGGCGATTGCTACTTCTTCTTGCCCTTCTTCGGTACGACGATCTCGACCAACTCGATGTCGAAGACCAACTGCCCTGCGGGACGGCCATCCATGCCGTCGTAGGCGATCTTCTGTGGGATCCAGAAGCGGTACTTGTCGCCGGTGACCATGAGCTGCACGCCCTCGGTCCAGCCGCGAATCACATTGTCGAGATTGAAGGTCTGCACGTCCTTCGGGCCAGTGAAGTCAAAGCAGGTGCCCTTGCGCGACCAGCCAGCGTATTTGGCCTTCACGTCGGCCTTGGGGCCGGGGTGGACAGTGCCCGTGCCAGCTTTCAGCTTCTTGTAGACGAGCCCCGACGCGGTCTTTGTTGCATCTTTCGGTGGGCGCTTGAGGTCCTTTGGCGCTTTCGGTGCGACTTTCAGGCCGACGAGCTCGAAATCAACTGTGCGTGGTCCCTTCTTGAAGCTACGCTTTTTCAGGTGGGCCTTCTTGGCCGGGATCCATGCGAGACGACGCTCACCAACGACCATGTCACCCAACATCTCCTTCCAGCCGGGGATCATCTTGCGGAATGAGAGCTCCCGCGGATCTTGCGACTTGATCTTCCAGGTGGTGGAGGTGCGCTTTCCGTCGGTGCCCCAGGCTGAATATTTTACCTGTAGGGAGTCATCGCCAGATGGTTTGACGGTGCCGGTGCCCGCCTTGAGGATCTTGAACGCGATCCCTGACTTGGTCTTTTTCGCATCGGCTGGCGCCGCAGCCACATTGCTGGGCGCCTTACCGCGCGCACGCCGAATCTCGTCCTTCGTTGGGCCGGAGGGGGCAGCCGGAGCGGCATCCGCCTCATCGCCTGCGTCCGCCCCTTTGTCGTCAGTCGGCTTCTCTTCGGCTTTCATGCCACCAGTCTTGTCGTTATCTTTAGTTTTAGACTTAGCGTGCTTGTCGCCGTGTTTGTCGCCTTCTTCTTTATGTTTGCCACAGGCAAGTGGAGACAGGCAGAGCAGCAGGCAGGCAAGGCCCATGCTGAAATGTTGAATGCGACGGTTCATCGGGTGACCTCTTCGATTGGACGGGCTGGCAGACTGCGCCGTTTCTCGTTTTTCGGAGACGCACGCCATGGGGCGCTGTCTGCTTGGATGGGGAAGTCGCGGCTTGCCGCGACTGGGGGCGCTCTTAGCCCCCCCCAATAAATAGGTAGACTAGCAGCGTGCACGGACAGTCATTTTAACTACGCCGCACGCTGCTAGGGGAGGCGGCAAGGTAGCCCCGCGCGCGGCTAGACGTAAAGCGTGCCGGTGTAGACTGGGCCGATTCTTATGGAGAACCACGCCTTGGACGCGGGGGCGGCGCCTTGCTAGGGATGAGTCGGAAACGCCCGATATGCATTCGGTCATTGGCTGCCCGGTGACCGCTTCGGATTGCGTGACGCTGATTAGGACGCTGCAGGTTGGGATCCCACAGGCCAAACCAGACGTCGTAGTCTCCAGGCGGATGATGTCGCCGCATGGTGAGCTCCAAGTCGATCGCGAGGCGCCAACCCTTTTTCCACTTGTGTACCGGTAGATCGTGTCCGAAGGGATTCATCCCAAGGTTTCGGCGCAGCTTCGTTGACGGCAGCGGGCCAGTGACGTGCACGAAACCGCCGGTCCAGCGCGGCATATCCCGCAACATGTCGAAAAACACGGTCCATGTGCCGGTCTCATCGGCCTTCAGCGCCCGGGGCCCCGCCTTGACCCCGATGAGCTTGGCGACCTCACCAATTGTCGCCGTCGCCCCGCCCGGCAGGGGGATCGCGCGTACACTGTCCGATGGCCAAATCCGCGCACGCTGCCTCGAAGAGAGGCGTGCAAGTGCCCCACCATTGGGCCGCGGTTTGTCCGTGCGTCGTGTCATCTGCAGCGCTGCGAGGTGTAGGCCATTGGAGGTGGTTCGCTGTACGCCGGTGCCCGTTGGGCGGGCGCGTCGCTTGGCCTTGGGCTGATAGAATCCGAAGAACACATCATAGGTGCCGCTGGGATGCCCCGGCTTCATACGCAGCCAGTGTCTGTCCGTGATGAACTCACCCACCTTCCAGTCCGACATCGGGTAGCTGCCCTCCACCGGCACGTGGTCGGCAACGCGGCGTTTGCGCTTACCACCAACGATGGGGCCCACGGCGTGGAGCCAGATGAGCGCGTCCGCGGGCGGCTTCTTCAGCACCTCAAAGTGGGTCGTCACCCAGGTCGCATCACCGTCCTTCAGCGTCGTCTTTTCAACGCTGTAGCCGATCATCCGCACCCAGTCATCGAAGACGATATCGGTCTTTGTGCCCAGGTTCTCGGGCCTCTTGCGCGAAACCCACGGATTGCGGCGACGTATAGACTGCCCCTCGTAGCGGCGGGTCACGCCATCGGACCACGCCTGCATGTCGGTCTTTGCTTGGGCGAGCTCGGCCTTGCTGACCTTCCCCGCAGCCACCAAGTCGTGCCGCTCACCAGGGTCGTTGGCCAGATCGTAGGCTTCGTCGTCACGCCTGCCCATGTGATGAATGATCTTACGGTTCTTGGTCCGCATGGCGCGGCAGGTGTCCTTGCGCCAACAGGCGTAAAACAGTCGCTCGTGGCCGTCAGTTCTCAACAGCGAGCGACCGGGTAGGGCGCCAGCAGCAACACGTAAACCCAGCAACTCGAGCAGCGTGGGCATGACATCGACATGCTGCCGGAGCCCGCCATGACGCGTCCCCGGCTTCACGCCTGGGCCAATGACCAGCAACGGAACCCGCAAGCCCTCTTCGTGCATCGTATGACCATGCTGGAAGAGTCCGTGCTCGCCAAAGGCCTCACCGTGGTCGCCTACGATGACAAAGATGGTGTTGTCACCCAGCCCGCGCTCGTCGAAGCCAGCGAAGAGCTTGCCAAGGAAGCGGTCGACGTAGTGGAGCGTGTCGTAGTACTTCGACAGATGCTTGCTGTTCTTGCCAGAAAGTCCCCAATCTTGCGAATTAAAACTACTTGGGACTGTGTAGGGGTGGTGGGTGGTGACGTTGAGCATCCCGAGGAAGAAGGGCTGCTTCGGGTGGGCGGCTTTGTGCTTGTCTACCCAAGCCAGGGTCGGGCCGAGCAAGACGTCGTCCTCGAAGCCAAAGTAGCCCGCGTGCTCAAAACCGGCCTTGGGCAGGGTCTCGTCAGCGGTCAGGTCGCTGAATCCAAACGCGGTCACTAGGTCGCGACGACGTTCGAAGAGAGACTCGGGGGTCTGGAAGTAGTGGGTAGCCCAGCCGTGCCGGGTCAGCACCTTTGCGAGGCAATCCGTGGGTAGCCCGCCGCTGGTCGCCTCTTCGAAGTAGTGCGTCAGCTTGGGCGGGATCCCGCAGTGCAGCGGGATGAGGGACTTGGTCGTGTGCGGCACCAGCGTGTAGGCGCTCTCGAAGACGGCGCCGCGCATGGCCAGTTTCGCCAGATTTGGCGTTGTCTTTAACTTCGCATTATAGGGTGTAAGTGATTGAGCCCGTACAGATTCTAGTGTGATCAGAACGACGTTGAGCGGGCGCGTGCGATCGGTCTTGACCACAACCAGCGGATCGGTCGGCCGCGGGGATTGCTTGCGGTCGGCAGCATCGTCTCGCCCACTGGCCCACTGCAATGCGTCCTGTAGATGGGTCGTCAGGGTCGAGGTGCGGAGGGGCTGTAGCTGCGCCGGGACCGTTTGGCCGTTGGCGCTGACGTGAACGCTCGCGATGAGCACCAGCAGCGCTGTCAGGGTCCACACCGTGGGTTTCCAGTTGCCATCTGACTGCGCCGGCGCGCCAAGCGGCCGAATGCGCCACGGCAGTGCTGCGATAGACACGGCCACGGCGCCAGCGGCCCACCAGGCGGCGCTGATCTCGCTGCTGACTACCTTGCTCAATCGTTCGGCGTGAGAGGCGCTATAGACCAGCAGTGCCCAGTCCAGTTGTGTGCCTGTGACGAGGAAGAAGGCGTGTTCGACCACGAGGAAAAACAGCAAGCCAGCGGTCGCGAGCTGCATGGCCGCGGCGACGCCGGTGCGCACGCGGCCGCGCGCCAAATGCAGTGAAATGGTCCAAAACACACCCCAGATGCCGACGAAAAGCACGTCGCTGGCGATGAGTTGGGTCGCCGAGTCGCCGATGGAGCCGCCTGACAACTCCTGGCTCGCGCGCACGGCCTTGTGCAGTTTGGCGCCGACGCTGAGCAGCCCCAATGCGCCAACCAAACATCCGACGTAGGCCCAGAACCTACGGGATGGCGGTGTTTTCCACGTCGTGCGCGCTGCCGCGTCACTCATCCGCGGCGTCCAAGCCAGTCACGCGGCGATTGCAGGGCTGTGACGAGGTCGGCTTCGGGGGAGTTGGGGGCGGGTTCGTGCTGGTAGGCCCAACGCACCACCGGCGGCAGGGACATCAGAATCGACTCTGTGCGGCCACCGGTCTTGATGCCAAACGTGGTGCCGCGGTCGTGCAGCAGGTTGAACTCGACGTAGCGACCGCGCCGAATGGTCTGCCAGGAGCGCTGCTCGGCGGTCCAGGGGCGCGGTGCTTGCTTGTCCAAAATCGGTAGCCACGCTGTTAGAAAGGCCCGGCCGGCCTCCTGTACGAACGCGAAGGTGTCTTCGGGGGCGTCGGTGAGGTGATCGAAGAAGATGCCGCCGATACCCCGTGCTTCGCCTCGATGGCTGTTGTGGAAGTAGGTATCGCAGCGGGCCTTCATCTCGTCGAAGTCGGCAATCGACTGGTGGGCATCGCACGCGTCGGCATGAGCCCGGTGAAAGTGCGTCGCGTCGTCTTCGTCGAGGTAGTAGGGGGTCAGATCCGCCCCGCCGCCGAACCAACCCGCCCCGCCGCGTGACAGGCGCCGGTAGTTCATGTGCACAGTCGGCACGTTGGGATTGCGGGGGTGCAGCACCAATGAGATGCCGCAGGCCGCGAATCCAAGACCGCTGCCGACGGGCAATTGGGCCGCAAATTCAGGGGAAAAGCGCCCCCAGACCTGGCTGAAATTCACGCCTCCGCGTTCAAAGACTTCGCCGCCCTCGATGACCCGCGTGCGGCCGCCGCCTGCCAAAATGGTGCCGGGTACGGTCCAGTCGGGCGGGTCGCGTTGCCAGTCATCGCGCACAAAACGGGCCGTGGGTTCACGAGCTTCGAGTGCGCTGACGATGTCGTCTTGTAGCTGCTGGAACCACGCAGCCGAGCGTTGAAACAGCGGGTCGCCAAGGTTCGCGAGCGCTGCGGCTTCGTCCGAAGAAGGCGTCGATAGGGGAGTTGCAGTCGTCATGATGGGCGGTCCTCGAAAAGGGGCATGTGCTGGTGAATCGGCCCACTCCCTGTGCGGACTACAGAAAGCGGCGGCGAGTCGTCAAGCGAAGGCGCGTGAAGACGGCGACTGTTGCAGGACGCTACCGCCGCGGGCACCTTGGGGCAATGTGACGTGGATGCGATCCGGTGGAATCGGCACGACGCGGTAAGATCGACACGATGCGGTGGGATGGTCACGACGGATGCGACGCGAGCTGGACAACAAACGAGGGCAGGGCGTAGCCAATCGCCGGACGCTGATTGCGGCTGGCCTCGCGGTCGGGATGCTTGGTGCAGCCATGTTGCTGCCCGGCTGTCGGTGCAGCGAGCCCGTTTCGCAAGACCGATATGTACAGCCGAACGCCGCGCCGGCGACTCCAAAGACGACTACGGACATCGCGCACGCGCTTCCGAAGGCGCTCGCTCACGCTGAAGCAGCCACGCCGGCCGCTGCAAAGGCCCTGCCGCAGCCCGCGACGTGGAACTTTGCGGTTGCCCGGCCCATTGTGGTGCCCGCAGCGCCTTTGTCGCTCTCTGATCTGCCGCCGTTGGTGAACAAGGCCAAGGCAGCCGTCCGGCGCTCGGTGGTGTGGCCAAGCGGCGCCTGGGGCGCTGGCCCGATGACGGTGAGGACGGGTGGAGCGCAGCTGATGGCGCGCCTGCTGCCTGAGGGTTTGGCGCTAGAACTCCCAGCGCAGGGCCTGCGTGCGACCCTGGTACGCGGTGTTTGTTCACTGCGAGGGACACACATGCCTGACGCGAGCGGCAGCGCCACCACCTGTGATCCCGTACTGAGCGCGTGGATGGCGGCGCATCTCGCGGTCTGGGCGACGGGCTCACTGGGCGATACCGAGCGAATCCTGCGTTCTCACACAGCGCCGAACGAGGTAGTCGTCGAAATGGCAAGCCGGAAGTTTGGCTTTCGGTGGGCGGTGGTGCTGCATGGTGGCGTGGCGAACGAGCTTCGTGTGCCATACGACGGCGGGGAGTTGGAGGTGCATCTGGCCGAGGGTGGCTGGGAAGTTGCCGGTGCTGAGATTCCGACCTTCGCCGTCCTTGCCAAGGGTGGGCAGCCAGTGGGCGCCACAGGACTGTCGATGCTCGAGTTACCGTTGCCGTCTGGCAATCTAGAGACCGACGAGCCGAAGATTGCGGGGCACCTGCAGGCCAACAAGGTTATCGTCTTGGGACCGCCGCAACTGGTCGGGCGCTTTGACGGCGCGGCGTTTGTCCCGACCGCGCTCCATCTGCCGATCTGGGGCAAGGGCAAGCCTGCGAAACTGGCCAAGCCGACGTATGAGACGCGCGCCCACGACATGAACTTCGGCCCGCTGCTGCAAAAACTCGGCACCAAGTCCGGTGCGTGGCGCTTGCAATTGGGCGAGCAGGCCGTGACGGGCTCGGGTCACGTCATTTTAGTGCACTCGGCCAGCAACTAACGGACACGCTGCCCGTCTACTGAGTTGACCGGCCGACTAGCTGAGGTCAGCACCTTTGGTGGCGTAGTAGTCGGCCAAGTAGGCCCGTCTCGGGGCGCTGGCCCCCTTCACGATAGCGTCTGTCCATCCGCGAGCGGGGGCGCCGCGGGCCACCATGTATTTGGCGTAGTCTTCGTTGTAGGCGGACATCTGCTTCTTCAGGGTGTCATCGTCGGGGAAGCTGTCCTGAAACAGCACCGACGCGATGGGCAGGCGCGGACGGGCAATAGGCGCCTCGGCTGGCACGCCGACACATAGGCCGTACAGCGGGTAGGTCCCCTCCGGCAGATTCAGCAGCTTGTCGACCTCACGGAGTTGATTGCGCAGCCCGCCGATGTAGCAGATGCCGTAACCCAGCGACTCAAAAGCGACGACCATATTCTGAGCGAAGAAGCTGGCGTCGGTGGCGGCGATGAGGAACGCCTCCAGGCGCGCTTCATAGGCTTTGTTAGCCATTTCGCAGGCCAAACGGTGGCGCCGGACGTCGCCGCAGATGATGAAGAACGCACCGCTATTGGCCACTTTGGTCTGCCCACCGGTCAGCGGAACAATCGCCTCGCGGACGGCTGGATCATTGACCTGCAAGACTGAGTAGGCCTGAACCGCCGAGCTCGTCGACGCGGCTTGACCGGCCAGAACGGCCGCTTCGATGTGCTCCGGGAGGACAGGCGCATCGGTGTAGTGGCGCACGGAGCGGTGACGGTGGAGCAGGGCGATGGTGTCGTTCATGGTGGCGTCCGAATGGGGTAGGGTCATACGTAGCTGGCAGACTCAGCACAGTGCACCAAGCGGCGGCTTGATAGCACGGTAGGCACTGGGGCTGGCAACATCGGCCGATGGGTAGTTGGCCCCTGGAGGTTCAATGCGGTTCTTGCACACCATGATTCGGGTCTACGACCTCGACGCCGCGCTGCACTTTTTCTGTGAACTGCTCGGGATGAAAGAGGTGCGCCGCAGAGACAGCGAGCGTGGCCGGTTTTCGCTGATCTTCCTGGAGACCGGGGCTGAAGGGGATGCTGCGCAGTTGGAGTTGACCTGGAACTGGGATGAGCCCGAGCCCTACACCGGCGGGCGCAACTTCGGGCACGTCGCTTTTGCGGTGGATGACGTTTATGCGACGTGCGAGCGCCTTGTTGCTGGCGGCGTGACGATTTTGCGGCCACCGCGGGATGGGTACATGGCTTTTGTGCGGTCGCCGGATGGCATCTCTGTCGAGTTGCTTCAGCAGGGTGAGCGGCTGGAGCCGCGCGAGCCTTGGATGTCGATGGCGAGTACGGGGCAGTGGTAGAGGGGAGCTTCACGCGTAACTACGACAAGTAGGCTGGCGTCGAGGACGCTGAACTGTGCCAGGCATTTCGCGGAAGCGGTCAATTTCGGGTGGTTTTGGAGGGCAAAATGCCCGCAAATGGCACTGGGAGGCCGCTACAGCCGTTTCAGTGCAGGGCAGGCATATTAGTGGGAGGCCCGGCAGTGTCGGCCGCTGCAGGGCATCTGGTTGCGCCCGGCGGTCCTGCGACCCATGACCTGGAGTCGCGCAGTCTGGTCCTCCAAAAACGAAAACGCGGCGCTGTGGGCGAAATCTAGCTCCACAGCGCCGCGTTCATTTTCGAGCAGACTGACTGCTATTTCTTCTTCTTTTTCTTTTTCTTCTTTTTCTTCTTGTACTTGCTCAGGGTGCGACTCGCGGCCCCCTTGGCGCTAATCAGCTTGCTGATGATGGGATCGAGGGCAGCCATGGCCGTTGCCTCGTCTGTGGGGGCTGCTGCGCTCATGGCGGTGCCGACCTCCGTCAACGCGGTGCGCGCCTTAGCCATCGCCTCGGAGCGCTTCTTCGACTGGGATTTGCCCAGGCGCAGCTTGCCGAGCTTGGTGATGGTCGACTGCAGGCTCTCGCTTTTGGACTTCACCTCGCCGACCCGGTTGACCAGCTTGCCGAGGGTCTCGTTGGCGGCCTTCATCGCTTTGGCTTTCTCTTCATCGCCACTGGCAGCGGCAGCGGCTTCCCATGCCTTCTTGGCGGTTGCCTGCTGGCCCTCCATGGCGGCCTTGAACGTGGGGTACTCAGCAGCGAGCGTCGTGACATTGGCGTTATTGCGCTCCCAAGTCTTCTTCTCGCCGTCGACGCTCGGGCCACAGGCGCTGGCGAGGAAGACGAGCGACAACAGGCTCGCGCTGGACAGGTATCGAATCATGGAAAAGTCCTCCGGGGGCGCCGTCCGGGAGGGAGCGGACGCAGATGGCAGTCACTTTGTGTTGGGGTGACTTTAGGGGGAGCGGGCGGCTTGGCGCAAGGTGTCGTTGGGCCGATCAAGCAGGCTTCCCATAAGCGTGGTCGAAAAATCCGCTCATC
>JAGSHB010000041.1 GCA_023954815.1 Myxococcales bacterium
CTGATTGAGCTGATGATCGTCGTCGCCATCATCGCCATTCTGGCCGTGGTCGCCGTGCCTCAGTTTACCAAATACATGCGCCAGGCGAAGACAGCCGAGGCCAACGAGATGCTCGATCTCATCAAGAAGGGTTCGGCTGCCTACTACGGCACGCCGCGCACCAAGGCCGGTACCCAGGAGCGTATCGCTTGCCAATACCCCAAGACGGTGAGTTACACGCCGACGGGTAGCGGTTGCTGTCGCAGCGCCGATACGGACAAAGACGATCGTTGCGATTCGTCACCTCAGTCATGGAACAACACGACTTGGTCTGCGCTTCACTTTGCGATCACCGACCAGCACTACTTCCAGTACAAGTACGAGTCGAGTGGTACGCTGTCGACAGCCAAATTCACGGCGACGACCAATGCTGATCTGGACTGCGACAGCACCTACTCCACCTTCCAGATCGTTGGCGCTGGCGACCCGAAGGCTCGCTACGGCGAGTGCGACCCGGTTACGGCAGGCGCGATCTACCGGAACCTCGACTCCGAGTAGCCAAGTGCCGCTCCATCATTCGGCGAGGCCGTCACATCTGTGGCGGCCTTTGTCGTTTTTGAGGTGATGCGTCGTGTGTGAAGGTCCGCTAGCCGAACCGGCGACGGTTGCGCTCTCGGGCCTTTTCAGCCTCGACTTCTCGGTCCTTGCTCGGGGCGCTCGTGACCAGATTATCGACGAGCGTGCGGGCGATGGCTGCCACATCGTCCACGGCCTGCTCAAACACCGCCTCGTTGGCCTGGGATGGTTTCTGAAAACCGCTCAGCTTGCGCACAAACTGCACCGCTGATGCGCGGATCTCATCGTCCGTTGCCGGTGGCTCGAAATTGAAGAGCGTCCTGATATTCCGGCACATTCGCTGACTCCCGGCTCGCTGGTGACACCTGGGCTAACTTGCCTCGGCGATTTTCGCTTGGAGAAAGTCGGCGACGCGCTCAAAGGGGTCAAACCCCATGGCGAGGCCGATGGGACGGCGCAGGTTGCTGTTGGCGTTGACGTCGTAGAACACCCGCCGGCCGTCGCCAGTCTCCAGGTACTCAATCCCAGCCACATCAAGCTTGCCGGCGGCACAGATCTGCTTGCCCACCGCGACAGCTTCGGCCGGCACGTCGGCAAAGGGCACAAAACGCGGGCCAGCGCTCACGGGCGGGGCCGAGGGCAGGGCGCAGACCCCTTCCGAGCCATCCTCAGGATTGCAGGTCTCCGATGGGCACAGGTTGAAGCCGCCGTCCGAATGCACCCGCATAGCGTACAAGAGCTCTCCACCGACAAACTCCATGCGCACGATGCCGTCCACGTCGCTGTCGTGGGGCAGATACTCTTGCAGCAGCATCACGTGATCGGGCGCCCAGGTGGCGTCGTCGCTCAGCAGGTCGCGGATCTCAGCGATGTCATTGACCACGTGCATCCGCGCACCGCTACCGCCCTGATTGGGCTTGAGCATGGCCGGAAAGCCGATCTCTTCGGCGCGCATTTCCAGCCCATCGACATCGTTGAACGCCAGGGTCCGTGGGTAGTCGATGCCCAGCCGTGACAGCAGCCGCGCTTGCACCGCCTTGTTGAGCTCGAACCGAAAAGCTGGCGCGCCGTTGATCACGTTGGCCCCATCGGCCTCCAAGCCTTCGAGCAGCGTCAGGCCGAAAGGTACCGCACGGGTATTTCCCCGCAGATACGCGCTGGGCGAGGCTTGGTTGAAGATCACTTTGGCTGGAATCGCATCGGTGCCGCCGACTACGCCGCGCTTGAGATCGATCGCGACATAGTCGACTCCGCGGGCATCCAAGACCTCGAATAGCGGCTTTTGCCACTCGGGGTGTTCAAACAAAATCGCGAGGTCGACAGGTTGCGTTGGCACGGCGCGGCTCCATCGGGCGTCAGACCCGGTGCCGCGAAGGCTACCCCCAAATGCGGACCAGATCGATGCCATTTTCATGTCGGGTTGGTTGCACTTGCGGTTCGGCTCCGTCGCCGCATCATGACAGTCGCGCTCACACCTCTGGAGATCCCATGCCGATGCCGCCCCTTCGTACAATCACCCCGCTTTCTCGCGATATTTCCGATGTGCGCGTGACCATCGAGACCTCCATGGGCACCGTCTGGTGCAAGCTGTTTTTGGACAAAGCGCCGCTGACGGTGGCCAACTTCGTGCATCTCGCCCAGGGCTCGCACCCGTGGCGCGACGAAAACGGCCGAGAGCATCACGACACGCCCTATTACGACGGCCGCACCTTTCACCGTGTGGTGCCCGGTTTTATCGTGCAGGGCGGCTGTGTTCGCGGCGATGGGCTGGGCAATCCGGGCTATCGCTTCGCAGATGAAATGGGGCTGCGTCACGACCGGCCAGGGCTGCTGTCGATGGCCAACGCCGGCCGGGACACCAACGGCGCGCAGTTCTTCGTGACGTTACGAGACGCCCGCGAGCTCAACGGTCGCCACACGGTTTTTGGCGAAGTCGAGCACGGTCTGGAGGTGTTTCAGGCCCTGAGTCGCATGCCGCTGCAGGGGGAACGGCCGATGGAAGACGTGGTGATGGAGCGGGTCAGCGTCGAGCTCAGATAGCGTTGGGCTGAGATAGAGATGTGGTGTGAGCGACCTGCCTTTTCGTCGGCACTTGTGCCGGCTGTCGGCTCCCGGCATCGTCTGCGCCGCGCACTTCACTGAGGGCGCTCGAACCCGACAGGAGCCCGCCATGGCCAACCATCCCCGCCCCGAAGCCGGTCAACCCACCGTCAACCCCGATGAGCGCTTTGATTTTGCGACCACGGACGCGAAGTGGCAGCAGTTCTGGGTCAACAACAAGACCTTCAAGGCCGACATCGACCCGGACAATGACAAGCGCGCCTTTGTGCTCGACATGTTCCCCTACCCATCCGGCGCGGGCCTGCATGTGGGCCACCCCGAGGGCTACACCGCCACGGATATTTGGTCGCGCTACCAGCGCCACAACGGCGTCAACGTGCTGCACCCCATGGGTTGGGACGCGTTCGGCCTGCCCGCCGAGCAGTACGCCATCAAGACCGGCACCCATCCGCGTGAGACGACCAAGAAGAACGTCGACAACTTCCGCCGGCAGATTCAGGCGCTGGGCTTTTCCTACGATTGGGATCGCGAGGTCGACACCACCGACCCGAACTACTTCAAGTGGACCCAGTGGATCTTTCTGAAGCTCTTCGAGCGCGGATTGGCCTACCAGAGTGAGATTCCGGTCAACTGGTGCCCCGCCTTGGGCACGGTGCTTGCCAACGAGGAGGTCATCGATGGCCTCAGCGAGCGTGGCAGTCACCCGGTTGAGCGTCGGCCCATGCGGCAGTGGATGCTCGCGATCACCGCTTACGCTGAGGAGCTGTTGGCCGGCGTGGACGGGCTGCAGTGGGGCGAAGGCATCAAGACGATGCAGCGCAACTGGGTCGGTCGCTCTGAGGGGGCCGAGGTCGCGTTCGCGGTCGAGGGCCACGAGGTAAAGCTGCGGGTCTACACCACCCGGCCAGACACGTTGTTCGGCGCCACCTACATGGTCGTCGCGCCGGAGCACGCCCTGCTCGACGTCATCTGTTCCGATGGCCAGCGCGGGGACGTTGTCGCCTACGCCGCGGCAGCCACACGCAAGAGCGAGCGGGATCGGCAGGACGAGCGCAAGGAAAAGACCGGTGTATTTACAGGTGCCTACGCCATCAACCCGGTCAACGGCGAGCGCGTCCCTGTGTGGACGGCTGACTACGTGCTTGGCGGCTACGGCACCGGCGCCATCATGGCTGTGCCCGGGCATGACGTGCGCGACTTTGCGTTCGCGACGACTTTTGAGCTGCCCATCAAGCGCGTTGTCATGGCGGCTGATGGTGACCCCAACGCGCCCTTGGAAGAGGCCTTTTCCGCCACTGGTGTCGCCTGCAACTCAGGTGAGTTCGATGGGCTGACCACCGCCGAATTCAAGCAGCGCATCAGCAAGTGGCTGACAGACAAGGGACTGGGCGAGGCCAAGACCAACTACAAATTGCGCGACTGGGTCTTTTCCCGGCAGCGCTACTGGGGCGAGCCGATTCCGATCTATTACCCCTGTTTTCCGGGTGATGGCGCCACAGATCGGCAATTGTGGGATCCCCGCCGCGGCGATGCGGTGACCATCGACTACAAGTCGCCCATCGCGGTCGCCGAGGAAGAGCTGCCCCTGCGGCTGCCCGAGACGGACGATTACAAGCCCAACGAGTCTGGCGAGCCGCCCTTGGCCCGCTGCTTGGATTGGCGCTTTTTCGAGAGAGACGGCCAGTGGTACGCCCGCGAGACCAACACCATGCCCCAGTGGGCTGGCTCGTGTTGGTACTACCTGCGTTACGCCGATCCGACGAACCCGGACTTCATCGCGTCCCCGGAGGCCATCGATTATTGGCTACCCGTGACGCTGTATGTCGGTGGTGCTGAGCACGCGGTCCTGCATCTGCTCTACGCCCGGTTCTGGCACAAGGTCCTGCACGACATCGGTGTGGTGCCCCATTCGGAGCCATTCCCGCGTCTGGTCAACCAAGGCATGATCTTGGGCGAAGACGGCGAGAAGATGAGCAAGTCGCGCGGCAACGTCATCAACCCGGACGATATGCTCAGTGAGTTCGGCACCGACGCGTTCCGCCTGTACATCATGTTCATGGGCCCGCTTGAGAAGGTGAAGCCTTGGCAGACCGCCGGCATGCACGGCACCCGCCGCTTCATGTATCGGTTTTGGAGCCTGTATCAGAAGCAGATCTCCGATGCGCCGCTGTCGGGAGACCAGCAGAGTCTGCTGCACGCGCTGATCAAGAAGGTTGGCGAGGATACGGAGGCCCTGCGTTTCAACACCGCTATCGCAGCGATGATGGAAGCGCTCAATGACCTGCTGAAATCCGATGAGCTCAACCGAGAAATCGCCGAGACGCTGGTCGTGTTGATCTCGCCCTACGCGCCGCATATGGCCGAGGAGCTGTGGGCCCGCTTGGGCTATGAGCCGTCGGTCAGCAAGCAGCCGTGGCCGGTATTCGATCCGGCGAAACTGGTCAAAGCCAGCTACCTGCTGCCTGTCATGGTCAACGGCAAGGTGCGCGCCAAGATCGAGGTGCCGACCGGCAGCGATGAGACCCATCTGGAGACGGTGGCCCTATCGGACAGCCGCATCATGAAGTGGACCGAAGGCAAGGTCGTGCGCAAGATCATCGTCAAGCCTGGGCGCATGGTGAGTATCGTCGCGAAGTAGCCGGAGAGCCCCGATTTGCGGGCCTTTGTTGCCTGACGGAAGAAAACGCTTTCATTTCAGTCCATTACAATGCCACCCTCCCGCGACTGTCTCTCAGATCCGGGTGTGGCATGTTGTATCGGCACTGGAAGGCTAGCAATTGTCCTAACCCACGCGTCGCCGTCGCTGCGGCCTTTGTTTTACTAGCGGCAGCGTGTGCCGGGCCATATGACTTCGGTCCGTCTTTTTCGAGCACGTTTGGCACGCCGTCGGCCAACAACGACTGGGCTGCTGGCTGCCAAGGGCAGTTCTGTGCGCCGGAAGATACAACCCCGTGCTCCGGCGCCGTCTGCTCGGACGGGGGCGAAGTCTATTCGGGAGCCATCCATGACGCCGGTTCACTGCCGGGTGAACTCACACCAGCCGGAGCCCCCGGCAATCTAATCGACGAAGCGAAAGTCTCCCACCTCTATCAGTGTCAGGGCTCGACTACGCACGCGGGCGGGCAGGTGACGCATTGGTGCACGACCTACTTCGCATGGCCCCTGGCCGCAGCGCATGCCGATTGCGTGGGCAACATTCTTACGAACGGGTACTGCACGTCGTCGGCGGTAGCAGCGGCTTGTTTGCGCATGTTCTCCACACCAAAATCGACGACATTTTACTA
Organism: Myxococcales bacterium; assembly: GCA_023954815.1. Lineage (GTDB taxonomy): Bacteria > Myxococcota_A > UBA9042 > UBA9042 > UBA9042 > UBA9042. The sequence goes on from JAGSHB010000041.1 coordinate 5,901, forward strand.
TGAGGTTCAGCCCCCCGCCTCTCTTGCCGTGGCATGCACGGCTGATGGCGACAGTATCTGGTGGGTCGGACCCTAAATCCCCTATTTGCCGGTCTTTTTTTGCAAAATCAGCTGCGCCTGCCGTCGTTCATAGTCATGCAGCCGCTGCAGCAAGGCAGCCGCTCTCGGCGTGCGACGTGCGACCTCACTCGCCAATTTCCGGGCACGCTTCAGACCCCGCGCAGGTAGGGGCGTCGTGAGCGCGTGGCGGTAGATCGCCCACGCTCGGTTCGTCAGGTAGCGGTCTCGCAGGGAGCCATTGGGAGCCGTTCGCCACGCGAGCGCAAAACTCTTCGCAGCTTGGTCAAAGCGACCCTTGTCGTACCAAGCCAGCCCGATGATGTTGTGAATCACCGCGCGTTCGGGCCCCTTCTTTGTCGTCCAAAGCTTCTTCGCATCTGCCCAGAGCGCGGCGTCGCTCTCCTTTGTGCGCTTTCCCGCCATGACCGCCATCCGACCGCGTTCCCGGCTCAGACTCTCGTGCAATGCCGTCAGCGCCGGTGACGTTTTGCGGCCGGGCTGCACCATCTTCCTCTCGGCGACATCGAGCTGCTTCTTGTGGAGGGCAGCCTGGCGGTCAAACCACTTGAGCCGGCGCTTGAGGGCGTCTACCCGAAAGCTCACAGCCCGCATGTCCGCCCGGGTTTCCTTGTCGCGCCGGCGTTCGCCGCTGTTGACGGTCTTGTCCAGCAGTCGCACCTGCTTGCGTACTCGGCCAGCGACACCGACCACATCCGACAGCTCACGGCGCGCCTCATCAATGTCCACGCGACCGGCCGCATCACCGCTACCTAGTCCAATGAGTACACTGGTCCGGGGCAGGGCGCTCTCCAGCAGCCGAACCGCGTCCTCGACCACCGTGATATCGCTCGCCCGGCTGCCCGTGAGGTCCTTTCTGAGCTGTGCCCGCGCCATCTCCAGCTTCTGTTTGAGGGCCACGGCCTTCGCCAGGTTCAAGTCGGCATCCCGCCGGGCCTTCTTCGCCAGATTGCGCTGATCGGTCGCAGCCTGTTGGTGGGCCGTCGCCGCGCCGCTGGCTCCTTGGGCCAAGGTCCGATTCTTCTCGGCGATCTTTTCTTGTTCGGTCGCCTTTGATGCCTGACTCGACGCTTGCTCTTGGGCCCGATACGCGCTGTACCAACCCACGGCGCCGACCATGGCTACGAGCGCCACCGCTGCGGCCACCATCTGTCGCTGTCGCCCCTTCTTTCGCGCCAAGAGCTCCCAATGCGCCGCGCTCGCCTGCAGGAAGCGCTTTTCATCCGCGTCGAGGTCGCTCAATTCGCTGAACGTCGCCATCCGGGTGGGGCTGAGCAGATCCGCACCGTGGCCATCGCCGTCTTGCCACCGGGTGAGCGCTTCGCGCAGCTGCTGCCGCTGTCGCAGCACATGGCGGCCATCTTCGATCCACCCGACCAATTTCGGCCAGGTCCGCAGCAACGCCTCGTGGGTGATTTCGACCAGCGCGTCCCGTTCGACCGGCCGCAGAGACAGCAGACGGGCGCTAACAAATCGGGCCATGACCCGATCGACCCGGCTGGGATCTTCGATGCTGCGCAGCTCACTCCGCAGGACGCGACGGCGCTCAAACTCGCCATCGGCGCCGCCCTGCACCAAGCGGCTGAAGATCCGCCTAGCGCAGTTGGCCTCCTCTGGGATGAGGGCCTTGAACGTACGTGCGGCCGCGAGCTCTAGGGCGCGACCAGGACCACCAACGGACTCCAGCGCGGCCATGGAGATGGCGCCTCCCATCCGTTTTTGCCATAGCCCCACCAGGGTAAATTGCAGCAACGGCAGCGGGCTGGTTTCGCCCAGGACCTCGTCGACGATGCGCTCGGAGACGCCCTCGTCGTAGGAGAGCCCCACGCCCTCTGCTGGTCGATTGACCACCTGGCTCAGCCGCTCACGGGTCAGCGTGGCGAGCCGCATGGTGCCCTCGCCCATGGCGTCACGCAGCTGCGGCAGACGGTCCAAAAGCCCTTGAAACTCGGTTCGCAGCGCCACAATGACGGTGGTCTGGGCTTCCTTGTCGCGTGCACAAGCGAGTAGCGCCGCGGCAAAGGCCCGCTGCCGATCGGCGATGGGGCACAGCGCGAAGAGCTCTTCGAATTGATCGACGATGAGCAGGGTATGACCGGTCTCGACCCGAGCGAGGTGCACGGCCTGATCGGTGCTCGTCGCGAATGCTTCGGCGTCCGTCTGCGGCTGGCGACTTCCCAGTGCGTCGGCCAAAGCGACCAGCGGAAACTTAGTAGGCACCAGGGTGTGCACACGAAGCGGGCCCCCGTCTTCCGCGTCGGCGTAGCGCGCCCTGAGGGCTGGGATCACCCCGGCCTGTAGCAGCGACGACTTGCCCGAACCACAGGGCCCGAGCACGGCAAACAACCCTTGGCGTTCGGCCATGTGCCACTCGACCAGCCGCGTAATCTCTAGATCGCGACCAAAGAACCGGCTGCTGTCGCTCTCGGCATAGGGCAACAGGCCGACGTACGGGCACGCAGCGTCGGCGAGGTTGGTGGCGGATGCCATGGGGGTACCGATGGGGGAATCGACCAAGGGGGGGCTCCTGATGGCGGTCCGTGCGCCGGTCGGAAACGTCGAGAACATGCCCAAAATCAGGCATCTCCGCTGCAAGTGAACCTGCCACAGCCAGCCGAAAACGATAGAATTCTGAACCTCCGACCGTCGAGCGACGCAAATCTGCAGCGCTTTGTCGCCCATCGATAGATCGGTCCCGCCGATGACGCGTCGAAAGTGAGGTGCGATGGGTCATCTAACTATAAACATAACGATGGGATTTTCTGATAGGGCCAACTACCTGCAGACTTGGCGGCTGATCGCGCTGATGGGGCTGTCCGGTTGTATGAAGGGCGAGCCAGCTCAAAAGCCAGCGTCTGGCGCCAAGATGCCGCCTACTTATGAGGTGCTCATCGAACAGAAGGAGGAGGAATCGGCTGACGAGCCTGCGCCCGGCGAGAGGGGGCCCGTGGCATCGAAGGCGCCGCCGTCGCGAGACACGTCTGGGCAAACGCGCCGAGTGGCGGGCGCCCTCGCCGAAGCCGACCTGGCGACAGATGTCCCTTTGCCTGGGCTGGGAAGCATCCGCTCTGGGTGAGTGTGTCTCTCGGCGCCATCCCAAAGCCCTCAGCGCCGGCCCAGGCGGAAGTCCGCGGTAATGTGCGCGCGACCAAGTTGGCGCTGCGACTCGAAGATGCTTGGCGAGCGAGCGCTGGCGGCAATAACTTCCTCGCGCTTCCTGCCCTCAGACAAGCGGAGCTAGCTGCGAAAAGCACAGCTGATCGGCAGATGGTCCAGGGGCTCAAGCAGCTCATCGTGGGCAATCGGGCTGCACCCAAGGCGAAACAGCGCGCCATTCGTGATGCGCTGCGGATGGCGTGCGACCGCAAAATCGGCGACGCGGGCCAGTGAGCGCCTACCCCCCACTACACTGCCTTCGACCCACAAACAGGCCGCCACGGGCCTTCTAGAGGCCAATGCGGGCAAATTGCGCTCGAAAACCCGTCAAATTCGCCATTGCGGAGCGACAACGGGGAGGCACGGCGTCAGCACCCGTGTGCCGCCCGCACCAACTCGATCTCACCGAGGAGCACTGGGTCTTTGACCAACCCCTCCAACTTCTTGTCCTGGATACCAAAGCCCGCTTTGTCCTTTGTTGCCTCCAGGTACAGCCAGCCGCGCCCCCAGACCGTCAAGATCAGCTCCCGCCAACAAGCGTCCGCCAAGATCGCCTTGTGGACCTCAGGGTGCGCTGTTCGTGCGAGATGCAGGTAGCGCTCGACATACCAGAGGAAGTTCAAGATGCCGTCCCGATCGGTGTGAGAGACGCCGCCAGACTTCAGATCCGCGAAAGCGTAGGCCGTCGCCAGGGAGTTCACGTACTGAACCGCCTCCTCCATCAGCAGGTTGAAACCTTGGTCGCCGCTCTCGAATTTACCGTTGTCGGGATCGCCGCCGAGATAGGTCTGCAGGTACCCGTCGCAATCTGGCTGCTTGGGGTACGTGCAGCCAGGGTGTTTGCTGACGTATTTGTCCTTGGTCAGAAAGCTACGCGGGAAGCTCGTCGGGGCAGGACCGGCATACATGGGCAGCTTGCTGTCGGCGCCGCCCATGGCCTTGCAGTTGAGCGTGATGGCGCCGTTGATGGCGTACTTCTTCCCCGAAAACCCCGACACATCATAAAAGTGCCCGCATTCGTGCACCCACACGCCCATGGACTTCAGCATGGCCTGGGCGCTGACGGTCGGGTCGCTCGAGAATTGCTTGATGAAGTACTTGATGCAGTCTTCGCCCGTGTTGGGGTGATTGGGCGCGTCTTGAACCAGCGTAGCGCCAAAAGGGTATCGGGCCTTGAGTACATCGATGACGAACTGCCGATGGTCGGCTTGCTTGTAACCGGCGATGAGGTCGTCGATCGGGGCGGAAGGGTTCGGGAAGGTCTCAGCGAACTTCCCGTCCACACAGCCCTTGTCGACCAAGGCCGACGTGCCCGAACGCGCGGTGCCGTCCGCGCCCACGGAAACACCGTCCGCGCCGGCCGCGCCGCCGTCGAATCCAGCGCCCATGTTGGTGACGGGCTCCGTGCCGCAGGCCACGCTGGTCGCTGTGATGAGGGTCAGGGTGATGAAAAGATTGCGCATGGCTCCTCCGGTGGGCGCGGAGAGTGCCAGAAAATCGCTGCGGCGTTGACAGTTATTTGGCCCGACAGTTCTCTCTCGGGGCGACCCGACGTTTGCCTCCGCGGCCCCTGTGCCGCACGCTGCGTACAGATCACTCGCCTCACCGCCATCGGCGCCCAATTCGCCCCGGTTTCACCGCTCCGAGGAGCCCACCATGGCCATCAATAGCCCGCTTTCTGCCCGGGATTCCGGCAAAAAAGTGCTGATCAATGACGTGACGCTCCGGGACGGCATGCACGCCCTTTCCCACCAATACAGCACAGAGCAGATGGTCAGTATCGCCCGGCAGCTCGATGCAGCGAAGGTCGATCTCATCGAGGTCAGCCATGGTGACGGCCTCAACGGCAACTCCGTCAACTATGGCTTTTCAAAACACACCGAGGCCGAGTACCTCACGGCGGTCAAGGCCGAGCTGACCCACGCTCGCCTAGCCGCGCTCTTGCTGCCCGGTATCGGCACCACCGCCGACATGGAGATGGCCCGAGATTGCGGCGTCGATACCATTCGCGTGGCGACCCATTGCACCGAGGCCGACATCAGCCGCCAGCATATCGAGCACGGCCTGCGTCTCGGTATGGATGTCGTCGGATTCTTGATGATGAGCCACATGATCCCGACCGCCGAGCTGGTGCGCCAGGCGCAGCTGATGGCGTCCTACGGTGCCCACTGCGTCTACGTGGTCGATTCAGCCGGCGCGCTCCTGATGAATGAGACCCGCGAGAAGGTCACAGCCCTCAGAGGCGCGCTCGACTGCGAGATTGGCTTTCATAACCACAACAACCTGAGCCTCGGCGTCGCCAACACCCTCATCGCCATCGAGTCGGGCGCAGACAGGGTCGATGCATCGTTGGCAGGGATGGGCGCGGGTGCAGGCAACTGTCCACTGGAGGCGCTGATCGCCGTCACCAACCGCATGGGAATCGAGACCGGTTTGGAGCTCTACCCCCTGCTCGACGCCGCCGATCAGCTGGTTCGCCCGCTGCAGATTCGCCCGGTGCAGACCGACGGCAAGGCCTTGATGCTGGGGTACGCGGGGGTCTACTCGTCCTTTCTGATCCACACCGAGCGCGCGGCGGCACGTTTCGGCGTTGATTCGCGTGACATCCTCACCGAGCTGGGACGCCGCAGCATGGTCGGGGGCCAGGAAGACATGATCGTCGACGTGGCTCTGCAGCTGGCCAAACGAGCGGGCTCATGAGCGAACAGACTGGCACTCCCGTGGCTGTCAATCCGGGGGCTGAGCCCAAGCCTTGGTACGCGAGCACCCGCTTCACTGGGCCGCTTGGGCTCGTCCTCGCCTTGCTCGCTTGGCAGCTGCTCCCCGCTCCTGCGGACTACCCCCTGGTGCCTGCCATGACGGGCGTCGCGGTGTGGATGGCCGTCTGGTGGGTCTTTGAGGTTGTTCCGATCCCGGTGACCGCGCTGCTGCCGCTCATCTTGCTGCCGCTCAGTGACATCGCCCCGCTCAAGGTCGTCTCGGCCAACTACGGCAAGCCCATCATCTTCCTCTTTCTGGGCGGCTTCATGCTCGCCCTGGCCCTGGAACGCAGCGAGCTGCATCGCCGCATCGCCTTGAACATCGTGCGGCTCATCGGGCAGCAACCCCGTCGGCTCCTGCTCGGTTTCATGCTCGCCAGCGCGTCGCTGAGCATGTGGATCAGCAATACGGCGTCGGTGATGGTCATGCTGCCGATCGGTCTCAGCGTCATCGGCCAGGCCAAGGCGGCGAATAACCGCGGCTTCAAGACGGCGCTCATGCTCGGCATCGCCTACGGCGCCAATATCGGCGGTATGGCGACGCCGGTGGGTACCCCGCCCAACCTGGTATTTCTGGAGGTGTTTCGAAAGCTCTTCCCCAACGCGCCCGAGGTCGGATTTGCTCAGTGGATGACCATTGGTCTACCGGTCACGTTCGTGTTCATCCTGCTGGCTTGGTGGGTGCTGTCGTTTGTCGTCTTCAAGTTGCCCGCCGCTGCGACAGATAGCTCCGCTGGTGCTAGCGCCACCGAAAACGACGGCATTGCCGCGGCCTACAAAGCCCTCGGACCCATGCGCAAGGACGAGTGGTTCGCAGGCGGCATCTTCGCTTTGGCCGCGGTTTTGTGGGTCACAGGCTCCGATTTGCACTTGGGCGGATGGACCCTCCCCGGCTGGCGCAGCACCTTGGGGCTCGCGCAGTTCGGGGATGCCTCCGTAGCCGTCGCCTGTGCCATGCTGCTGTTCATCGTGCCGTCGACCGATCGCCCCGGCGAGACACTGTTGGACTGGCACACCGCGCAACACCGCACACCGTGGGCCCTCATCTTGCTCTTCGGCGGCGGCTTCGCATTGGCTGGCGGCTTCAAGTCGTCAGGGCTCTCGGCCACCATCGGCGGGGGCGTCAGCGGTCTCATCGGCACCGCCCCCATCGTCATCATTGCAGTGGTGTGCATCGGCCTGACCTTCCTGACCGAGCTCACCTCCAACACCGCCACCGCAACACTGGTCCTCCCGATCATCGCTAACGCCGCGCCAGGGCTTGGGATCGACCCGCGCGCCCTGATGATCCCGGCCACGCTGTCGGCTTCCTGTGCCTTCATGATGCCGGTCAGTTCGCCGACCCAAGCGATCGTCTTCGGCTCGGGGCACGTCCGCATCGCTGACATGGTCCGCGCTGGATTTTGGCTCAACGGCGTCGGCGTCATCGTCGTGGTCGGGCTATTTTGGCTTCTCGCTGGCCCCGCCATGGGTATCGACATCGGTAGCGTCCCCGCATGGGCGACCCCGTAACCGCGCTGCTACGTGCTAGGCACGGTGCACGGAAAGTGGCACGGCAACACCTTGCATTGCACTTGGCCAGAAGCGGTCTTGTCGCAATAATCCGAGCAAATCAAAGATTTTGCGTCATTCTCGCAGCCCTGATAGCCGAATTTCTGAGCGGTGAAGGAGCAGTAGGATTGCCTCACAGCCTCCTCACATGTGCCCAGCGCGCCGCTGCCGAGGTCGTCCAAACACGCCGCTTCGCTTGGGTAGAGTGTGGGCATGCATAGGCGCATCCCAGCGCACTGGACCTTCCGCTTCGACTCGCAGGCATGGACCGCCTCTAGCCGTGAAGCCCGGTGCTCCTCCTCACTGACACAACCGATCACGCCGATCATGCCGATCATCAGCACGCATCCAAACCATCGCCATGATTGTGCAATCCACATCGCCCATGACCCTCAGCTTCACGCCTGCTTGTTGGTCCGCGTCCGTCCGCTCATCGGTAAGGATGAGTGACCGTGCGGGCGAGCTAGGATCACTTTCATGATGATGTCAGCCCGCTGACCTACGGGCTCCCACGTCTCGCGGCTGGGTCCGATTTGGCACCGTTGGCTCGTCGCCGTATCCTCCGGCCATGATGATTCGTAGGGCGATGGTCATTTGCATCTTGTGCGTACTGGCTCCGGCAATGGCTGGTGCGCGGCCCGATGGCGATGCGGCTGCGAGGCGATCGGCAGAGGCCATGGCGATGGAGGCAAAGGCGCTCTTTCAGAACAAGGCCTTCGCCGATGCGGCGCGGTTGTTCATGGAGGCTTTCGCGACCGTGAAGCGGGCAACTTTGGTCTACAACGCTGCTCGGGCGCGTCAGGAGCAGGGCGCATTCAAGCGGGCCGAGTCGCTGTTCTTGATGTATCTCACGCTTCCGGATGCACCTGAGCAGGGTAAGACAGACGCGCGGTCCCATCTCAAGGTCGTTCGTGAGCGGTTGGCCGCGGGCGCTGCGCCGCCCAAGCCAGCCGCGAGTTCCACGGGACTTGTCGGCACATCCAAGACCCATCCGCCTTCCACAGCACCGCCCGGCACAGCACCGCCCCCCGCAGTCTCGCGCTCGCCAGCACCCAGTGCGCGATGGCCGGCTGTGGCCGCTGGCGCGCTCGGGCTGGTGGCGTTGGGGACGTATGGGTGGGCGTGGGCCATTGCCAGCGACCTCGACGTCAAGACCGTCCATTCCACCAAATCTGCGTCTGACTATCGCGCCAACCGGGACTCCGCCAACACCCTCCGTGCCGTGTCGGTCGGCGCCGCGGTCTTGGCTGTCGGGGCAGGTGCCTGGGCCGCGATGCGCTATTTGAGGGCTCCAAATGGTGAGCGCTCTGCCATCTCTCCCCTGCTTGGGCCGCGGCGCGTTGGCGTTGCGTGGCGCTTTTAGCCTAGTTTTTCCGCGAAATAATCGCATTGCCCTTTGTCAGCGGCTCCCTGCCGCTCTACCCTCCGAGGCCCACCGAGGATCGCCCGTGCGCGGGTATCCACCGTCGCATCGTCGACCTGGGGTGCTCGCCGAGACTCCGGCGCTCATCTCACTCGCGCCCGTCTCCAGGCCAGACCCCGCATTCAGGTTATTCATGAAAGACGCTCCCAGCCCACAGGCCATCGCCCTCTCCGACTACAAGCCAGTGATTTGGGCGGCCGAAAGCGTCGAGTTGCGATTCGAGCTGCACGAAGACCACGCGCGCGTCACCCAGGTGACCCAGTACGCGCCGAACCCGCACCACGACGGGGAACTGGGGCCGCTGCTGCTCGATGGGATTGACCTGACCACAGAGTCCGTTCGCATCGACCACGATGATGTGGACTACGCCATCGAAGATCACGACGGGGACGGCAAGCGTCTGAGTCTACAGCCGCCGCCGCGGTCGTTCTCCCTGGAGATCGTCACGCGCATCGCCCCGCAGGCCAACACCACCATGGAGGGGCTGTACCGCTCCGGTGCGATGTTCTGCACGCAGATGGAGGCTGAAGGGTTCCGCCGGGTGACTTGGTACCAAGATCGCCCCGATGTCCTGGCGATTTGGACGGTGACCATCGAAGCCGACGCCGACAAGTACCCGGTGTCGCTCAGTAACGGCAACCTCATCGAAGAACGCGATCTGGGCCGTGATGCATTGGGCCGCAATCGCAAACTGACCCGCTGGCACGATCCCTTCGCCAAGCCGAGCTACCTCTTCGCGCTGGTCGCTGGCGACCTCGACGTCACCGACGACACCTTCACGACCCAGTCCGGCCGCGAGGTGACGCTGCGCGTCTTCGTCGACAAAGGCAACGCCGATCAGAGCCATCACGCCATGGATTCACTCAAAAAGTCTATGCGTTGGGACGAAGAGGTCTACGGTCGGGAGTACGACCTCGACATCTTCCACATCGTCGCCGTGCACGACTTCAACATGGGCGCGATGGAGAACAAGAGCCTCAACCTGTTCAACGCCGCCGCCGTGCTGGCCAAAGCCGATACAGCGACAGACGACCGGTTTTCTCGGATTGAAGGCGTGGTTGCGCACGAGTATTTCCACAACTGGACGGGCAATCGCATCACCTGCCGGGACTGGTTTCAGCTCAGCTTGAAGGAAGGCCTCACCGTCTTTCGCGACCAGGAATTCTCTGCCGACATGAACCACCGCGGCGTCGAGCGCATCGGTGCAGTGCGTCACTTGCGGGCGACCCAGTTCATCGAGGACGCGGGCCCAATGGCCCACCCGGTTCGCCCGGCGAGCTACATCGAGATCAACAACTTCTACACCACGACGATCTACGAAAAGGGCGCCGAGGTGATCCGCATGATGCACACGCTCTTGGGCGCCGATGGCTTCCGCAAGGGCACCGATCTCTACTTTGAGCGTCACGACGGCCAAGCGGTGACCTGCGACGACTTCCTCGCCGCGATGCGTGACGGCGCGGGCCACGATCTCGCCCAGTTCGAGCGCTGGTACAGCCAGGCCGGTACGCCCCATGTCCACGCGACGTGGCAGTACAACGAGACCGAGCAAACCCTGAAGCTATCCTTGGCCCAGACGCTCGCCCCGACGCCAGGGCAGGCCACCAAGTTGCCGGTGCATATCCCGGTGCGGATGGCGTTGATTGGCCCCGATGGCGCCCACCTGCCGCTGCAGCAGGATAACGGGAGCACAGCCTCGGTGCTGAGCTTTACCGAAGCCGAGCAGAGCTGGACGTTTGTCGGTGTGCACAGCCAGCCAGTGCCGTCTCTGCTACGTGGTTTCTCCGCTCCGGTGAAGCTCACGAGCGATCTCTCCGCCGAAGATTTGCGTCACCTGGCCCGCCACGACGACGACGCCTTCAATCGCTGGGAGTCGATCCAGCTGTTGGCGGGTCGCGAAGTCCTCCGCCTGACCGCCGATGCCGCTGCTGGGCGACCGCTGGAGACGAACCCGGTGTTCGTCGAGACCATGGCCGCGATCTTGGCTGATGAGCGCGTCGACCCAGCGTTCATCGCGATCGCCGCGCGTCTACCGTCGGAGTCCATTTTGGCCACCGAGATGGATGTGGTCAACGTCGAGGCGATTCACGTCGCCCGCGAGCATACCCGCAAGCAGCTGGGGCTCAGGCTGCACGACGCTTGGCTGGCCCACTGGCAGCACGAGGGCCAGGCGACGTCCGATCGTGCCTACGCCTTCAACGCGACCGACGCAGGTCATCGCGCGCTCAAGAACATCGCGCTGGGCTATCTCTGCGCCGCTGGCCAGACCGAACGGGCGCTGGAGCAGATGATCGCGGCCGACAACATGACCGACGAGCTCTCGGCCCTGTCGCTGCTCGCCGATGCGGAGTGTCCCGAGCGTGAACCGGCGCTGGCGCGCTTCTTGGAGCGATGGAACGGCGACGCGCTGGTGATGAACAACTGGTTTGCGGTGCAAGCTGGTTCGTCGAGGGACGCCACCGCGGCGGACGTACGAGCGCTGGCCTCACACGCCTCCTTCGATGACGGCAACCCGAACAAGATTCGCGCGCTGTACGGAGCATTTGCCAACAACCAACGCCATTTCCACGCGGCTGATGGCTCTGGCTACTTGCTGCTGTCCGAGCGCATCATCGCCGTCGACAAGGGCAATCCCATTCTAGCTGGTCGTTTGGCGCGCTTCTTCAACGCGTGGCGCCGTCAGGACGAAGTTCGCCAGGGTCGCTGCGAGGTCGAGCTACGTCGCATCTTGGCCACCGAAGGTTTGTCGAGAAACACCTTCGAGATCGTGTCGAAAACACTCGGCTGAAAATTTGTCGATTCCGAGAATCCAGTCCGTATTTGTGCGGCTTAAGCTGGCTTTCGGCTGGCGCTTGGGGCCGTGTGGCCCGCTACCGCAGACCTGGGTGCGCTGCCTGAATACGCAGCACAGCACCGACGCGCTCGATGACGTCGAGCTCCCGCGCGGCCACGTGCCCATCACTCGCAGCAGCCTCGGCGAGCACCTTCATCAGGTCTTGGCGTGCCTCGTCTGAGAGCTTGGCCACCGCCAATTCGATCTTGTCACCGATATTGACCGACTTCACGACCGCTTGGCGCTGCTCGTCCGTCAGCGCCAAGCGGGCCACTAGGCGATCGAAAAATACGTCCTCTTCCAAGGTGATCGCATAGTCGATGACCAGCACCTGAGCGACGATCTGGGCGTAGCGTTGGCGATCGATCAGCGACAACGTCATGACAATCCTCCGCTACCCCGCAGCACGCGCGTGATTTTACGCAGCAGCGCCTGCTCGCGCGCCGCCAACTCGCCGTCACAGACGGCGGCTTGCTCCAGATCTTCGATCAGCATCGCGCGCATATGTTGCGGAACGGCCTCGGCAATGGGCGTCACATCGGCACCCAAATTAACCCTGCCCATGACCTCCTTGAGATCGTCAGCGGACAGCGACAGCCGAGCGGCCGTCTCGTTGAGGAAAGCGTATTCTTCATCCGTCACCTGAAAATCAGCCACCAGCAGGTGGGCAATCAACTCGAGGTGACGCTGTCGGTCGCGTAGGTCGTTGCTCATCGAATCTCCGCAGTGCGGTCGGGCGCAGGGGCATCGCGCGTGAATGCCTAGTGTGGCGGCCTGAGGCTCCTTCGCCAAGGGGAGTGTGCGGATTGCCCTTTCAGCTGAGGCGGTAGGGCTGCACTGGGATGGATTTTCCTTTGACATGCATGGGATCTAGCGCTTGCCTGGCGATCTCATCTGGCATGCATTCGCGGGTTCGCTCACTGGCCCACACCTCCCGTGCGGGCGCATGGCCACAATATCGAGCCGCGAGGTTCACCGTATCGCCGATGACCGTGTACTCCATCTGCTTTGGACTACCGATGTTGCCGCAGATCATCTGACCGGTTGCGACGCCGATACCGACCTTGAGCGTACCCACCTCCGGGAAGGCGCCGGCGGCGTTCATCTCCGCGACCACAGACTGAATTTCCAAGGCACAGCGGGCAGCCCGTTCGGCCTGGTCGACCTGGTCTGCCGGCGCATTCCACACCACAACGACTGCATCGCCGATGAATTTATCGAGATACCCATCCCATTTTTCCACCACCTCGACGACCCACGTGAAGTAGCGATTCATCACATCCGCGACCTGCCTGGGCATGAGCTTTTCACTCATGGCGGTGAAGCCACGCACGTCTGCGAACAGCACCGAGGCTTCTCGCTGGCTCGCCGGGATGAGGGCGTCGCCGTGCCGCGCCTTGATCGCATCCCGAACCTTGTCCGAGACATCGATACCGAAGGCGCGGTCCATCTTTTGGGCGAGAGAGAGCTCGTCGACCATGCGGTTGAACTGCTCGGCCACCTCGCGGAACTCGATGCTGCCGCCCGGCTCAACGTGTACGTCCCGCGCGCCCTGGGCCACCTCTTGCAAGGCGCCGTGCAGAGGAATGATGCTTACTCAGCAGCACGCCACCGGTCAGCGCGATGGGCGGCAGTAGCAGCGCTGTAGCCAGACGCGGCCCGGAATGGCGGGCGATTTGCGCGAAATGAACGCGGTGCTCCAACCAGGTCGCCAGACCCCACGCCGCCGCGATGAAGAGCGCGTGACCGATCGCCGACAGCCCGTCCTGATGACCGATCTTGCGGGCGACCATGACCACGAGCGCCCCCACAATCAGGGGGATCAGGAGCTACCTGGGAAAGGCGGCGGCCTTGCGCGCATCGATCACCCGCGGGGGCGTTTGCGTATCGGTCATGGCGTCCCTCCGCTGGTCTTGGCCCTGGTCTCGGCCTTTGCCGGGCCTGTGCGAAGCGCACGCGATTGTGGGGCGGTGCAGGCCGGTCCGGCGCTGGGCGGGTAGGGGCGCGTGGGCAAGGTCAGCAGCAAGCGAGGCCGGTGCCAGCGCGCAGACAGGCCGGTGCGGACCGCAGCGAGGCTCAGGCCCAACTGTTTGCGTAGGAACGCCACACCATCAGCGGGCAGCGTGCCCTGCCAAGCGAGCGCGATGAGCCACAGGTTCTCCGCATTGCGCGGTTTCGCCTCCTTGCGGGCCCGCGCGATGAACGTCTGCGCCTGAGCGACCCGCACCGGTTGCGCGGCCGCACGAATCCGAGTGGCAGCTGCCGTGGCGAGCTGGTGGTCGATGGTCTGCACATCGCTGCCTGCGCTGCCCTTGCTGCCTGCGCTGCCCTTGCTGCCCTCGGCGCCCTTGCTGTCTGCCGCCGCCCCGGCCAATCCGAGGTTCAGGGTGTGTGAGCCCAGCGCGCGGTTGCCGATGACAGCCGTGCCTACGAGCACCCGCTGCTGGGTGGGCGCTCCTTTGGGCGACGTGTGCCGTGGCCCGCATCTGTCGATCGAGAGTTTGACCGGTACCCGCAGACCAAATGGTGAGCTGAGCTGTGCGCCAACGGTCTTGGCCAGGGCCGCACAGCTGCCACTCGCCTGCACCTCAAATCGCAGCGACGTCGCGCTGACCACCGCCGTCAGCCAGCGGCGGGCGCTCGCGTGGTCTTTGCCGCCAAGCTCCCGCACCAGCTTGTGTTGTAGCCAAGCCGAAAAGGGCAGGGCGCTGCGCGCGGCTCGGAGCGCCTCGTGCTTGGCGGCCAGTTTCAGGCTCGCCTTGCGCCACGCCGCGACCGTCGGGTCATCTGGCGGCAGCTGTAAGGTCCAGGCGGCTGCATGGCGGACCGCGGCCAGTCTTCCTGTCTGCAGGGCGAGCACTTCCTTCCAGAGCAGCGCCCCCGCCCTGACCATGAGCGCCTTGGCCCTGTTCTTCTCCGCGGTTTCGATCCAGCGGGTGCGCGCGAAGCCCGCCGCCTTGCCAAAGATCTGGCGAGCGGTGGTAGGGCGCAGTTGCGTCTCCAGTTGGCCGATGGCGGCTTCCGCGAAGCGCGTGGCAGCCGTATCGCGTCGCTGCTGCAGGTGGGTGCAGTGGCCATGCTTACGAGCTTGCGTCATCGCCTGGTGGTAACGCGCGGCTGCTGGCCCCCAGCGCTTGGCCTGGGCCTCTGCATCCCCCCGTGCCCGGAGCTTGGCGAGCAATGGCTCAGCCGGAGTCTGAGTGTTCGCCGCGGCCACCTGATTGGCCGGCGCGGCCCCGCTGCAGCCGCTCGTCATCAGCACGACTACAACGAAAACGCTCGCCATTGGGGCCAAATTTGTCGTCTGAAACCGCATCCTATGCCGCCCGAATCAAGACTATGAAGCCAACGGCGCCAGTGTGGGTTGCCCATTGCAAACCGTCCAGGGCGAGGCCACAGGTTCTCGTGGGTACCGATAGGGAGCGCGAGCGCTGTGCGATGGAATGCCTCCGCGTGCACTTGAGCTAGCGGACAGCCGCAGTCCCATGGGCTGGGTTGGGCAGCGGCTCCTTCCTGTTTCCAGGAAGACGTTTGAGCTAGCCCAACTCCAGCCCCACCACCGGTTCGAACAGCGCCAACGTCCGCCGTGGCCTCGTCACCCACCGCCCGCCCAGGTCCAGCGCGTCGATCGATATGAAGCTCCGAATCGCCTCAGGGACACCGAAGAACTCGGGCCGCAGTCCGCCTGCTCGCCCTGGCACAGCCATCCATTGCCTCGGAACCGTAGTCGCGCTCGTCGCTCCTATAAAAACAAGTGCATGCATCCAGTCGCCAACGTCGAAGTCAGGCGATATGTGCGGAGAGCGCAGCCTGTGCTCAGGTCGAGCCAAGCCCGCTTGCACGGCGACTGATCAAAGTTACATGGACCGAAAGCGCTCAAATCAGTAGCCTGCCAGACCGCATCAGACTGAGCGTCATGGCCCAGCAGTGAAAATGAGCCTCGAGAGGGAGACAGGTATGGCGCGCGCGCAATTGAGCAGCATCCACCCGAATGAAGCACCGACAGCCCAGCGCCGACGTGTGGCTGATCTGTGGCAAATCGCCCTGATTTTGACGGTGATCGGTAGCTTTTCCGCTGGTTGTTCGTCCAACGACGGTACGCAGAACGTCGGCTTTGGTGTGCCGGCCGGGGATGCCGTGGGCGTGGATTCGGGCAAACGCCCGGATACGTCGAGCGACAGTACGGCCCAGCAAAGCGGCGATGCACAGAGCACGACCGGTGACGCTAGCGCGAGTGCCGACGTGGCTGTCCTCACCGGCGAGCCCTGCGCCAAGGCCAACGCGTGCACCAAGTTCAAGCCCACGCCTTACTGCAAACTCGACGCCCAAGTCTGCGTGCAATGCCTCGTCGACTTCCACTGCCAGTCGACGACCAATCACTGTGACAAGTCGACCTACACCTGTACCGAAGAAAGCTGTGTCCCTGGGACCGCCGCTTGCAAGAGTGGCTTCTTGGAGGTCTGCAAAAGCGACGGTAAAGGCTTCGACGTATCAGAGTGCCCGGACGCCAAGCCGGTCTGCGCAGGTGGGGCGTGTCGATTGTGTGCTCCCACCCAGAAATACTGTGAAAAACCTGCTGTTCCGGGTGGCGTGAGCAAGAAGGTGATGCAGTGTGACGGCTCAGGCAACGCCGCCAATGTGGTGCAAACCTGCACCGGTGAGCAGGTCTGCAACAATGGCGAATGCGGCGTCTGCGTGCCCGGCGCCAAGCGCTGCGGCGGCCAAAAAGCGGAGATTTGCGCCACGGACGGCAGCGGCTGGACTGTGCTCGAGGACTGCCCCAGCAAGGGGCTGACCTGCCTTGGCGGTCTCTGCGTCAACCCTTGCTCCAGTGACTTCAAGAGCGGCACCAACGTCGGCTGCGACTACTGGGCCGTCGACTTGGACAACGCCAAGGACGTCGGCGGCGGCAAGGTGTACGACGCGCAGAACGCCCAGTTTGCAGTGATCGTGTCCAACACGGCCGACAGCGCCGCGACCGTCACGGTGACCCTGGGCGTCGACAAGACCAAGCCAGGCGCGAAGTTCAAGACGTGGACGGTGCCTGCCAAGGGCCTGCAGGTGATCAACCTGCCGGACAAGAGCTGGGGCGTGCCCAACCAGAACCAGGACGGATCGAACAAGAACAGCCGGGCCTATCGGATTCAGTCGACCCAGCCGATCGTGGCCTACCAGTTCAATCCGTTGTCGAACCAGGGCGTGTTCTCAAATGACGCCTCGCTGCTGCTGCCCACGGGCTCCATCGGCAAGGAGTACTGGATCGTCAGTCGCTCGCAGCTGGGCACGAAGTTTCGCAGTTACTTCACGGTGGTCGCGACCATGCCCGGCGTGACCAAGGTGGATGTGGTGACGTCAGCGCCAGCGCTGCAGGTCGGAACGCAGAGCCTCTCGGTCGGCAAGAAGATTACGTTCACGCTCAACCAGGGTCAGGTGCTCAACATCGAATCCAACAAGGAAGGCGCCGACCTCACCGGCTCGTGGGTCAAATCCGACAAGGCGGTCGTGGTCTTCGGCGGCTCAGAGGCCAGCAACTCACCGAACGTCGGCAACTGCATCCCTAATCCGAAGAGCTTCTCCGGCGCCAAGGTTTGCGCCGGCAGCACCAATGGCGGGGGGTTCGGCAAGGCGTGCACCAAAGACAGCCAATGCCCGCCCGCATGTTGCGCCGATCACCTCGAAGAGCAGCTGTTTCCCGTCAAGGCGTGGGGCAAGACCTATGTTGCAGCGCGCTTAAGCCCACGCGGCAAAGAAAAAGACGCTTGGCGGATTGTAGCCAAGGAAAACGGTACAAAAGTCACACTTCAGCCATATATCGGAGTCACTGTCCCGGTCCTCAACCAGGGGCAATCGTTTGAGTTTGAGACCACCGCGGACTTTGTGATTACAGGCTCCAAGCCCATCATGGTCGCGCAGTACATGGCCTCAAGCTACGCCACGATGACGAAGGAAAACCCGACCTGCTCCTCGGATGCGTCCTGCAAGATTCAGCACGGCGTTATCGCCAAGTGTACGTCGGCCGGGTTCTCCAAGGTGTGCGCCCCGATCGGCGACCCATCCTTGATTTTGGACGTCGCCACGACCCAATACCTCAAGGAGTACCTCTTCTTGGTGCCGAGCAAGTACAAGCTCAACTACCTGACGGTCATCGCGCCCAAGGGGGCGCAGGTGAAGTTGGACAACGGGATCCTCGCGCCGACTGGCTTCAAGCCGGTGGTCGGCTCGAACTGGACGGTTGCACGCCTACCCGTGGCTCCTGGCAAGCATACGCTCATCAGCAGCCACCCAAGCGGACTCTTCGTCTACGGTTATGACGATGACGTGAGCTATGGCTATCCCGGCGGGGCAGGGCTGTAGCGCCCCGATGGCCCGTCGCCCGCCCTCCCGCGCCCGTTTTGTAGAGCGTACCCCGCCCGCCTTTGGCCATGTCGATTCGGTCTGGCTGGATCTGCCCGTGCATCCCTGGCAGGCCGGACAGCGCGCCGATATTTGGCTGAGCGAGACCATCGTGCGCTTGGGTCGCGATCGCGCGCAGGTCATCTGCTATCACGGTGATTTGAGAGATGCGGCGGGTCCGCTCAAGGCGTCGTCGCGGGTCAAACCGGGGATGCTGCGGCTTTGGCGCTTGCCGCCCGACCGCCCCTACGACGTGCTGCAGACGCCCACTGTGCTGCATGACGACACGGACCTGCTGGTGCTTGGCAAGCCCGCTGGTCTGGCTGTGCATCCCTCCGCTCGCTACCACCACCGCACCATCACCGCCTGGCTCAGCGCCCACTACGGGCCGGATACGCGCCCGTGCCACCGGCTCGATGTGGAGACGTCGGGCGTGCTGGTTTGCGCGCACCATCGCAGCGCTGAAAACGCCATTAAACAGGCTTTTCGCGGCGGGTTGGTCGAAAAGACCTACCTTGGCGTCGTGCGTGGCGACTTCACCAGACCAGCGATGATCGACCAACCGCTAGCGTTGCAAGGCGGCCGCGGTCTTGTGGCCATCCGGATGCTGCCCGACCCCCATGGCTTGCCCGCTCAGACAGAGATCCAACCGCTGATGGTCGCCGATGGGCGCTCACTCATCGCGCTGCGGCCCCTCACCGGCCGCCAACACCAGCTACGCGCCCACTTGGCACACCTCGGCTATCCATTGGTCGGCGACAAGCTCTACGGCATGGGCGACGCTTGGTTTGATGCGTGGACCCGGGGCCGCGACACGACCTCGTTGGGGCGGCTCGACCATCAGCGCCACGCGTTGCACGCCTACAGGCTCGCCCTGCATCTCAGCGGCACAGCCATGGAATTCGTGGCGCCGATCCCGCCAGATTTTCCGTGGTCGCTGCACGCGCCTTTACCCACAATCGCCCGGATATCCGGGGCCAAAGTTCAAAACCGGCCTGCCGTGACGCCTCCAGAGGGCGGCCATGCATAACCACGGTCTCTCAGCTGGCCATGAGCACCACGGTCATCACCGCCCCAAGGACGCATCCAGTGAGCGTGCGTTGACCTGGGCACTGGCCCTGAACGCGACGTTTTTGGTGATCGAAGCCGCCGTGGGGTGGTGGGCTAATTCCTTGGCGCTGCTCTCCGACGCGGCCCACATGCTCAGTGACGTGACGGCCCTGGCGATCGCGCTGATTGCGACCCGCCTCGCTGGGCATGCCGCCACCGCCGCTCGCACGTTTGGCCTGCGTCGAGCGGAACCTGTCGGCGCTTTCGTCAACGCCCTTGGGCTGGTGGTCGCCTGCATTTTTATCTTCGCCGAGGCCGCTGAGCGACTCACTTCCCAGGCGCCGGATGTGCCCGGTATGCCGGTGTTTGTGATCGGCGCGGTCGGTCTGACCATCAACCTGGGCAGCGCCTGGGCCCTGGCACGCGGCAACCGTGACAACCTCAATATTCGGGGCGCGCTGCTGCACATGATGGCTGATGCGTTGGGCTCGCTGGGCGCCATGATTGCCGCGGTCGCGATCATGGGTGGCATCGCTTGGGCCGATAGCGCGGTCAGCGTGTTCATCGGTGCGTTGGTGTTGGTATCTGCGATTGGGCTGGTCAAAGACGCCGGCCGCGTGCTCCTGGAGATGACCCCGCCAGGCGTCGATCTAGACGAGATGACCCGGCAAATGGTCGAGCTGCCCGGGGTCCGAGACGTACACGACCTGCATGTGTGGAGCTTGGACGGACAATACACGCTACTTACAGCGCATATTGTAGTGGGCGACGCTGTACCGACAGAGCCCGTGCGATTGGCGGCAGAACAATTGCTCAAAGCACACTTTGGAATCGAACATCACACGCTGCAACTCGAAAGAGACGCGACCTGTGAATCGTCCGTCTGTGCTGCATGCGGCGGCCCATCGTCGTCATCAGATGAACGCAGGGCTTGACGCGCAGGCCTACAATGGGACAAAGCTGATGCCGCGCGAGCGATTTGCGCACCAGTGGCATGGCTGAGAGCAGCGTACCGCAACGCCCATGTGGCGCGGGTACAGACCGAAGCCGGCCCCACCGGGTCAGTGCGAAGCAGGGGGATGTGATGAGTGGAGTCGACCGCAAGAATCTCACTGTGACAGGGCGCCACGCCGCTTTGGCAGATCCCAATTTCTCGGTGAATGAAGAGGCCGTCATCGTCGTCAGCCAGGCCTTTGGCCCACGCGGCGACAACCTCGTCGGCATCTCTGACGCGACCTTCGATGGCTACCCAGCTGTGACCGTCGGCGTGCGTATCGGCGACCGCGAAGGCTTGGTGCATCTCAGTCCCATTCATGGCGACACCCGCAAGAGTGGTTTCGTCGACATCGAGCCAGGAACCCGCTGCCAGCTCTTTTGCCCCGTCAGCGGCGAGCTGCTGGGCAAGATCGGCGACGTGGAAGACGGCAGTGGCGCTGCCTACTACGCCCTGTACCTGACCGACAAGCTCAGCGCCGGTGAAGTGGTCCAGATCAGCGATGTGTGGGGGCACTACCACTCCCGCATCATCGACGACATGGAGCTCATCAGCTACTGGGCCGCCCAGCACAGCTAGCCAAATTCAGCTATAAGATCCCTAGATCACGGGCTGATTGCGCTCGGACAGCTTTTCACGTCCGACGCCGCGAACGCCCGATGGAGCCTCTCATGATCGATCGCCTAGCCCAGCATCTGGATGCCGCCGCGATGGAAATTCGCACGGTTCCCCAACTCACCATCGACCAGCCGGACCTGTCGCTCGACGATGCCTACGCGATTCAGCGGGCCGTCGTGGACTGTCGCATCGAGCGCGGCGCCACCCGCATGGGCATGAAGATGGGGCTCACCAGTCTCGCCAAAATGGCCCAGGTTGGCGTGCACGAGCCCATCTACGGTTATCTGACCAGCGACATGATGCTGGCCGATGGTGGCACGATGGTGCGGACGAGCTACGGCCATCCGCGGGCGGAGCCGGAGATCGCGTTCCTGATTGGCAGGGACCTACAAGGCACGATGACCGAAGCCGAGGCCCTCGACGCGGTCATCGGCGTGATGCCGGCGATCGAAGTGATCGACAGCCGCTTTTCGGACTTCAAGTTCAAGCTCGAAGACGTGGTGGCGGACAACGCGTCGTCCTGCCGATTTGTCATCGGCGCGAGTGCGACGCCGTTGGCGGAGTTGGAGTCTCGCGACCTGTCTCTGGGTAACCTGGGAATGATCTTAGAGGTCGACGGAGAGGTCGTTCAGACTGGCTCCAGCGCTGCGATCTTGGAGCATCCCGCTCGCTCGCTGACGACGCTGCTGAAGATGCTCGCAGAGCGCGGTGAGGGCCTACATCCCGGCGACATCGTGCTCGCAGGCGCTGCGACCCCAGCTGTGCATCTGCAACCAGGCCAGCACGTACGCGTACGCGTCGACGGTCTCGGCTCAGCCGAAATGTTCGTGGACTAGTTGAAAGTTATTCTTGGACCGACAACTCAGGCCGCTGCGTTGGCTTCCCACTTATCGAGCGCAGCCAGCAGACGCTGACCAATCTCGCCCTCGGGTTTGGGCCGCGGCGCGCTCTCACGGCGTAGGCGGGCGGCGGCGTAGTGCACCAGGGCGACGTCACGATCGGTCATGTGGGTACCCGACTCTTCGATGGCCAACCCGAGGTCTCTCGCAAAGTGCGCCAGCCGCGTCAGCGCACGCACCTCGTCGGCGGCGTTTTCCATCCGTTCTGCCTCGTTCGACCGCCGCCAGCGCAGCTCGTGGCGGGCGCGCGATACTTCAGCGGCCACATCCCGCAGCAGGGGAAAGACCGGCAGGAGACCGTCAGCGTCACTCGCGCCGGTGGCGAGAAGCTGCAGATGTTCGGCTAGGCGATCGGTCGTAAAGCGGACTCGCCGGGCGAAGATGCGCTCATAGAAGGCCGCTGAAATCGTGACGTTGACCAGCGCCGCCGACGCGCCGCCGATGGCGACCGCACCGATGCGAATCGCCAGCGTGTCCCCGACCGAGCCGTGGGGCAGCAGGTGCATGTAGATGGCCGTGAAGGCCGCCACCGCGTAGGCGTGGCCGTGACCCAGCGGAAAGATGGCGCCGACAGCTAGGCCGACGCTCACCGGCAGGGCGACCTCGACAGGCAGACCCATGGAGCCAAAGGCGGCCGCTGCGACCCCGCCGATGAGGCTGCCGAGAAACTGTGTCGTCGCCTGTTGCAGCCCCGACAGCACGGTCGGTGTGGTGCATAAGACCGCGACAAATGCAGCCGAAACACCGTCCGTGTTGCCGGAAATACGGCACGCTAGCAGCGCGAGCGCTGTGCCGAGTGCGACCTTTGTGGCCAATGCGATGGGATCCGTCAGCGTGCTCAAGGGCATCTCCTGGCAGCCTGCTGCGTCATTGTATGACGATCGCAGCATGCGAGCGCCTCGGTTACGCTTCGGCGCGTCGCACGTCAAGCCTTGTATTGCGAGGACTCATCACGGTCAGCGTTGTATACGGACCAAACAGGTCTAGATTCGTGCTACGGCTCGTCTGTCTGCCGGGGAGGCTCCAGTGAAATGTGCGTTGATGATGGTGTCGGCTGGTCGGCGCGGTGCGGGACTGACGGCTGTTGCTTTGGGCACATTGCGCGTGTTGCAGCGCGAGGGCCTGCGCGTTGCCTTCTGTAAGCCCATCGAACAGGCCGAAAGATTGGGACGCCGCGAGCGCGCTGTGGCGCTGGCGCAGCTGACGGCCAGCGTCGAGCCGCCGGACCCGCTGCCGCTTCAGGAGGTCGAACGCGCCCTGGTCGCCGGTGAGGAGCAGCGCCTGTTGGAGCGCATCATTGGTCTGTGTGCAACCGCCGCTGAGGGTGCCGACGTGCTGGTGGTCGAAGGCCTCCTTCACGACGAGGGGGCCGCCTGGGTGCCCGCGCTCAATCTCGCCATCGCTCGTTCGCTCGATGCGCGGCTGGTCTTGGTTGGCCAACCCGAGGATACCCCCGCGCACACAGCCGCGACCGTCAGCGCCGCCGCTCAGGCCTACCACACCTTGGGAGACAACCTCGCAGGCGTGGTGCTCAACAAGGTGGGAGAGGCCCAACGCCCCGATGCCACGGCCATCGTTTTGCCCGGCGAGCTGGATCAAACCGTGCCGTCATCGGTGACCGAGCCCCTGCGCGAAGCCTTGGCAGGGCAGGGGCTTGGCGCCCTTGGATTTGTGCCGTATTCGCCCTTGATGGCGGCGCCGACCATGGCCCGTGTACGCGATGCGCTCGGGGCGACAGTCATCCATGAGGGCCAACTGCAGCGGCGTGTCTTCGAGGTCGTTGTGGGTGCCATGACTTTAGAGCATGCCGTGCCGCGGGGCCTGCACCCTGGGGCGCTGCTCGTCACCCCCGGTGATAGAGACGACATTGTGGTCGCTGCGGCGCTCGCCGAGCTGGGTGGCCGCCGATTGGCTGGAGTGCTGCTGACGGGCGGTCTGCAGCCGTCTGACGGCGTGGCCCAGCTGTGCAGCCCGGCGCTCCAGTCGGGCTTGCCTGTGCTCGGTGTGCCGCACGACACCCTGGAGACGGCGCGCATCGTGCTCAACATGGACATCGACGTGGGCTCTGACGACCGCGACCGGGCCGAGTTGGTCGTGGGTACAGTCGCCAATGCCCTGGACGCCTCCGCCCTGACGGAGCTGGTTCAGACCGAGCGGGAACAGCATCTCTCCCCGCCCGCATTTCGGCATCAACTGATCCAGCGAGCACGGGCCGCGAACAAGCGCATCGTCCTGCCGGAAGGAACGGAACCGCGGACCCTGGCGGCGGCTGCCATTTGTGCGCGGCGCGGTATTGCCCGGCCCGTGCTGCTGGGCAACGACGCTGAGATTCGGCGGGTGGCCAAGCGCGAGGGCGTCGACTTGAGTGAGGTGGAGATTTTACAGCCGGATCAGCTCGTCGACACCTATGTTCCCGGGCTTGTAGCGCGCAGACAGCATAAGGGTCTGCACCCCCTAGAGGCCCGCGGCATGCTCAGTGACAACGTCGTGCTCGGTACGATGATGCTGGCCGAAGACCACGTCGATGGTCTCGTCAGCGGCGCGGTTCACACCACCGCAAATACGATTCGTCCGGCCTTGCAACTCATTCGCACCAAGCCCGATACCACCCTCGTGAGCAGCATATTTTTCATGTGCCTGCCCGACCAGGTGCTTGTCTATGGGGACTGTGCGGTCAATCCAGACCCCTCCGCTGCCCAGCTCGCCGACATCGCCATCCAAGCCGCGGACTCGGCGGCCGCATTCGGCATCCCGCCGCGGGTCGCGATGCTGAGCTATGCCACGGGTGCATCCGGTGCGGGCGCTGACGTGCAGAAGGTTGAAAGGGCGACCGAATTGGTGCGGCAACGCCGTCCCGATCTGCTCATTGATGGGCCCCTGCAATACGATGCGGCGGCCGTGGAGAGCGTCGGTCGTAAAAAGGCGCCGCATAGTGCGGTGGCGGGTCGGGCGACGGTGTTCATCTTCCCGGACCTCGATGCCGGTAACACCACGTACAAGGCGGTACAGCGGAGCGCAGACATTCTCAGCATTGGCCCCATGCTCCAGGGGCTGGCCAAGCCGGTCAATGACCTCTCCCGCGGCGCCCTCGTGGAAGACATCGTCTACACCATCGCCCTCACCGCGATTCAGGCGACAGAACAGCGTTAGCCCGAACTTCCCACCGCCAGTCGGCCTGAACGCCGATCTGCGGCGCCATACGGGTCCTTCGCGTCTCGACAGCCCGGTAGGATGACTTCGCCACGAAAAACCCGTCTGGCTTGCATCTAGACGTCCATGCCTTCCCGGCTTGTGAGAAGTCCGGGCTAGCCCGACGGTCGTCCTGCCCCTGTCGTGCGGCAGCCGCTGTCCGGCTTTTACCCGACTTTTGCCTGGCTGCGCAGCCTGATAGCGTCCAGGCGGAGACCTCAATTCACTCGCGCGGAGGCGGACGTGGCCAAGCTACAAACGATCCCTTTGATGGGCTGGATCGAAGAGCACCAGCACCTGCTCAAACCGCCCGTCGGCAATAAGAACCTCTACAACGAGGGCGGGTTCATGGTGTTCGTCGTGGGCGGGCCCAACGAGCGCACCGACTACCACATCGACCCCTTGGAAGAGATCTTCTATCAAATCAAGGGGGATATGGTCCTCAAGATCGTCGAGGATGGCGAATTTCGTGATCTACGCATCGGGGAAGGCGAGATCTTTCTGCTACCGGCCAACGTACCCCATTCGCCGCAGCGATTCGAAGGCAGCGTCGGTATCGTCGCTGAGTACGCTAGGCCGGAGGGGCAGCTCGATGGGCTGCGGTGGTACTGCCCGCAGTGTGAAGCCGTGGTCTTCGAACAGTGGTTCCATCTGACGGACACCACCACCCAACTCGCGCCGGTTTTTGCTGAGTTCTACGGTTCAGTCGAGGCGCGCACCTGCCCGGATTGCGGCCATCTCCACCCAACGCCCGACGACGTCTAGTTGGGCCGATGCTTGCAGCTGATTTCGAACCACAACGCTGGTTTTATAAGGTTTTGGCGTGAATTCTACCAGCCGGGCAGTCGACCATTGTCTTGTTTGCGACCGGCGCGACCCTTGCCAGTGGTCCCCTTAGTCGACGGACTCGCAGCGGGGGTTGGCGCGCGCACGGGTGCAGCCACTGGCTCCGCCTTCTTCACGGCTGCCTTGGGTGCGTTGGGGGCGGGCTGCCGAGCGACTGGCTTCGGGGCGTGTGTGCCGGCTGGCTTACCAGCGACGGCCTTGGGCGGCGCACTGAGCGGCACCCAAATGGACCAGCGAGCGATCCCGGCGTCTCGATCTGCAGTTTTGCTCCACCGAATCAGGGCCTCAGCCCGGTCATCGGCGAGCGTTAGCGTCATCTTCAGGTCACTGGCCGGCGGAACCTTCTCCCAACGCACGCGCCAGGTGGTCCAGTAGCCCGTCGTGTTGCGGCGCCACACCGAAATCCGCGCTTTGGCCGCCAACACGCCGCCCTTGACGATGCGATCGACCGTCATCAGCGTGTTGCCATCCGCGCTGACATGGGCCATCTCGTACTGGCGACTCATGCGCTGCGAACGCACGGCATCACTGGCATGCAGCGCCGGCGCGCCGGGACCAAATAGCTGGTACAGGCGAATCGCGCTCTTGCTGACGTGCAGCGCGCGGTCTGTGCCGTTGATGCGGAGCACTTGAACGACCTTGCCTTCGGGTAGCTTGACGCCTTTGAGCACCGCCGCACGGTCGATGGGTGCATCTGCTTGGGCGGTCTTCGCAGCCTCAGTCGGTGCCGCTGCTTCGGCCGCTGCCGCCGGGGGTGTCGCGGGTTGCTCAGCAACCGCTGCGGCGGGGGGGGCGCCAGCTGGTGCGGCGGCGGGCTTGGGGGCGGCTTTACCCTCGGCGTCGGTGGTAGGCTTCGCAGCCTCAGTCGGCTCGGCTGGCGCAGCGGCTTTGTCGCCATTGTCTCCGTTGTCCGGGGCTTTAGCCGCCTGAGCGACCTTCTCAGCCTCGGCTGCGGGCGCCGCTGCTGCCGCAGGAGCCGCCGTCGGTTTGGGCGCCTGCTCCTCTGCGACTGCCACGGGGCTCGCCGGCTCGGCGCTTCGGTTTCCCATCGTCATCCAGGCGCCCACGCCTGCCGCAATCAGGCCAACTACCGCCGCCACGGCGACCCACATGCGCATCCGCGTTCCATCATCTACCGCGCGCTCGATGTCCGCGCGAACAGCGACAACGCTCTTTTCACGCTCGTCTTCTTCCCACTCCAGCAGCCCCAAGACCTCCCCTCTGAGCTCCTCGATGTCGCCTGACCACTCGATGGCTGGCAGGCCCAAGGGCGCGGGCTTCGGCGGCAGTCCAATCGCGACCGCCACCGACGGAATCGCATGATTGATGGCGTAGCTCGCTTGACCGGTGATCCGCTCGTCTTCACAAGACAAGTCCGACCAGAGCACCAAACAGGCGCCGGCTTGCTCAATATGCTTGGCCATCACCTCACGACCGCGCGCCGTGCGACCGAGCTGCGCCGCCCGACTCGTCTGCAGCCCCGACTGCACGAGCTGTCCGGCCAATTCCGCTGCCAGCGCATCGTCGTCTGGGTGGTGGATGATGAAAACCGGCTTCGACATGCACGCCTCCGGCGATGGGCACATCTATGTGACGTCCTACCCACCGCAGTCTGACAGGGAAATGTCCCAAATCTCTTGGGCCGCGTGTGCGACCGCGACTCAGAGTACCCGAGCCATGCGGTGCGTCCACTTCCACTCAACCGCGCGCTCAGGGGCGCTGCACGTTCGACTCGGCCCCGTCCCGCTGCGTCCACATCTCGGATGAATCGAGTCGCCGAAATCGCGCAAAAACACTGATTACTCAAGATCCTATGTCACGTTTGACGCTAGAAAGCGCCCATATCGAACGCTACTGCGCGCGCTCACATATGCTGTGCTGATCACGAGCGCCGACTTCGCACAACATCGTCGCCTGGGGTATACGAACCGCGGAACCTGGCCCTCCTGGAGCACATGGCCCTCACGCCCTCACGCCGCCGCCGCATCCTCTCACTGGCTCTGCCGATCATGGGCGGGATGGCCAGTCAGAACCTGCTCAATTTGGTGGATACGGCCTTCGTTGGACGTCTCGGGAAAGCGTCGCTCGCAGCGGTGGGCATGGGTGGATTTGCCAACTGGCTGCTCATCGCCGCGCTGCTCGGTCTCGGAGCTGGCGTGCAGGCCATGGCGGCGCGACGTAAAGGCGCGGGCAACCATGACGATACAGCCGTGGGTCTTAACGCCGCGCTGGTCCTCGCGATGCTCGTTGGGATTCCGGTCGCGATCCTCGGTGAATACTTTGCTCACGACATCTTTCGATTGCTCAACGATGACCCACAGGTTCAGGCCCCGGGGGGCGCCTACCTGAGTGCCCGGTTTATCGCGGCCCCCTTCGCCGCCGCCAACTTCGCCTTTCGCGGCTACTGGAACGGCACAGACCGCTCGAAGAACTACATGATGACCCTCGTGGTGATGCACGTGGTCAACGTCGCCTTGGATTGGGTGTTGATTTTCGGCCACTTGGGCGCGCCCGCCATGGGTGTCGCGGGAGCTGGGTGGGCCACCTCACTCAGTCTGATGGTGGGCACCGGGCTCTACTTCCTGCTGGGGATGGTTCAAGCGCGTTCCGGTGGCTTTCTGCGTTGGCGTGGCACCTTGGCCGCCGCGCCGACGATCTTGCGTCTGGCGATACCGGCGAGCATGCAGCAATTCGCCTTTTCGGCTGGATTCGTCGCCTTTTTTGTGATCGCCGGCAAAATTGGGACCGAAGCGCTGGCGGCTAGTAACGTGCTCGTCAACCTGATGCTGCTGTGCGTGCTCCCGGGCGTGGGCCTCGGCATTTCTGGCGCAACACTGGTCGGTCAGGCCCTGGGCTGCGGGGATTTCAAGGACAGCCGGGATTGGGGCGACGATGTCATCAAAATCGGTGCCGCCCTCGTGGGGCTCATCGGTCTCACGCTCGCCCTCGGCGCGCGGACGTGGCTCGGTATCTTCATCGTCGATGAGCCGCACACCCTTGAGATGGCGGTGTTGCCATTGGTGGTGCTGGGGCTGGGACAGTGGCTCGATTCTGTCGGCGTGATGTTCACCCAAATGCTGATCGGCATCGGCGACACGGTGGCGATGTTGCGGATTAGCCTCATCGGCCAGTGGCTGGTGTTTTTGCCCTCGGCATGGCTGCTTTGCGTGGTCATGGGCGGTGGGCTGATGACCTTGTGGGGGGCGATGGTCGTGTGGCGCTTGGGGACGGCAGTGGCTTGCGTCATTCGATGGCGCGGCCAAGGGTGGCAGGCGGCACAGGCGTAGGCAGACGGAAGGGGAGCGTGAACGGATGGGATTGCCGGACAAGAGCCGTGTGTTTGACGCCGTCATCGGTGCCATGCGTGCCCGTTTGCAACAGACCCAAGAGACCCTGTCGCACACCCACAAAGCGGCCACACACGAAGAAGCGCGGGCGGACAATAAATACGATACCCGCGGCTTGGAGATGAGCTTCTTGGCGACTGGTTTAACGGACCGCATCGCTGAGCTGCGCCAGGTCCTGTCGGCCTATCATTTTTGGACCCTACCGGAACAAGACGACGTGATTCGCCCCGGCGCCTTTGTGCGCTTGGTCGACGACGATGACCGCGAGCTGCTCTGCTTTGTGGCCCCCTATGGCGCGGCGGAGACCATCGTTGTGGCCGGCCAGACGATTCGGGTGATCACGCTCAAGGCACCGTTGGGGCGTGCGCTGGTCGGCAAGAGCGAGGGGGATGAGGTCATCGTCAAAGTCGCTGGTCAGGCCCACGTTTGGGAAGTGGACCAGCTGAAGTAAGACCTTTCGTTTGACGCAACAGAGGGCCGTGCGCAGGTGGCGCTCTGGCGCGGTCTGCTGCACCCTGGCGGCCGTGACAGGGAGCCAAGATGACCGTCGGAAAAATCACCCAAAGCGCAAAAATGGCCCGGATATTCAGCACGAGACAGCTCAAACCGGCTGGCGAATTGCGCGAGCGGTCGCTCCGAACACGCTCGGTTTGGGCGCTCTTGGTCGCGATGCTCATCGCCACGACCACGGCGTGCAGTGCGGAGCCCGAAACGGACAGTAAAGCTACTGGTAGCACGTGCAGTGTCGATGGCGACTGCAGCGCGGGTGACGGCTGCAAGGCTGGGACATGTACGACCCTCGCACGGGATTGTACGGCTGATCCGTGCCCAGAAGCGCCTTGCCAGAAGGCGACGTGTGACCGATTCGCCGGATGCAGCGCCGTCCCCGCCGACACCGGCGCCCCTTGCGGCAAAGACCGGTGCGCCAGCGCGTGCAGCGACAAGGGCGCTTGTGAAGCGCGCTCATCACCCGTGACCTGCCCTGAGCCCGGCGTCTGCAAGACAGCGACCTGTGACCCGCTCACCGGCAAGTGCGGCGTGGCAGATGCGTCGGACGGCGCCACATGTGACGACGGCGACGCGTGCACTGGCCCTGATACCTGCACAAGCGCTGCCTGCAAGGGCAAAGCCAAGGACTGCAACGACGACAACGCCTGTACGAAAGATGGCTGCACGGCAAATGGCGGCTGCAACCACACGCCGGTCGATGGGGATTGTGATGATGGCCTCGCCTGTACGCCCGTAGACAAGTGCAGCGGCGGGCAGTGTGTCGGCAAGGGCGCGACCCTCTTTGCAGACGGCTACGGCACGGCTAGCGATGAAGAGGCCTACGCCGTCGTACACGACAAGAACGGCTACACCTTGGCCGGCTGGACCGAGACCGTGGGCGGCAATATTCGCGGTTGGCTGGGCCGCATCGCCGATGGCGGCGCGTTGACGTGGCAACACACCTACGGCAAGGGCTCGTTCGACTTCCTCGCAGCGGCTGTGGCGCGGCCCGGCGGCGGTATCGTCGCGGCCGGCAGCACCGATCGAAACTCGGACGATGACGCGTGGTTGTTGATCACGGACGACAAAGGCGCGGTCATCATCGATCAGGCAGTCGTTGGCAAAGGCAACGACGCCCTCGAGGCGTTGCTTCCGGTCGGTGCGGGTGTGGTCGCGGGCGGCGCAACGGGCAAGACCGCAAAGACCGCCGACGGCTGGGTCGTCTCCTTTGACGCTGGCGGCAAGATCAAGTGGCAGCGGACCTGGGGCACTGATGGCGCCGACCGCGTGCGAGCGCTCGCCGCATTCGGCACAGGGTTCGTGGCTGTCGGCGAGACGCGCAGCGCGACCGCGGGGGCAGCCGGCTCGGAGACGTGGGTGGTCAAGGTCGCAGCCGACGGCGCGCAGCAGTGGCAGGTCAGCCATGGTGTGCCCGCAGATGACATCGCCACGTCCGTGGTGCCAGCGCCCGGCGGCGGACTGATCGTGGCTGGATCTGCGAGCGGCAAGGCCCGCGTACTGCATCTCGATAGCAGCGGAAAGTTGATATGGGAGCGCGTATTTCCGGGAGAAAAGTCAGAATTCACCGGCGTTACAATCAGCGACAGCGCGGTGGTTTTGGTCGGAGACAAGCGTGATGCGGGTAGCAAGATTGTGCGCGCGTGGATGGTGCGCATGGACCTCAAGGGCACGTTTAGTTGGCAGCGCACCTGGTCCTCTGGCGAGCTCGACAGGGCCACGGGGGTCATCGCGCTGGCCGATGGGCTCGCCGTCAGTGGCTGGGGTCGCGTTTCCGGTCAGGGCGAACAAGCCATCCTGCGCAGGGCCGACCTGTGGGGCCATACGTCCTGCAACGCTGCCGCCGGTTGTGCCGTTGCGAAACCATCTCTGTGCAGCGATGGCAACGTCTGCACCGCCGA
>JAGSHB010000122.1 GCA_023954815.1 Myxococcales bacterium
CGCCACACCTCGGTGCCCTTGGCCATCATCTCGGGTGCCATGGCGTCAAACACCGTCCGATAGCGATAAAATGGCACGCGCGGATAGAGGTGGTGGACGCTGTGTAGGTTCTGACCGAGTAGGACCACATCAAGCACGCGCACGTCGATGGCCCGCGTATCCACATAGCGGCCGATGCGCTGGTGGGGTACGTGCGGCAGCCAATCAAACGCGAACGCCAAGGCGCCACTGGCCAACCAGGCTGGCGCCAACCACAAGGAAATGATGGCGGCACCGTGGCCACTCCACACGGCCCCGACTGTGACCACGCCCACCACGAGTAATGCGCCAGTCGCCCAGCGGCCCTCCCGCCGACTGGCCGGCGTGGCCCTCATCAGGCGGCTCAGGTAGACCCAGTGATAGTGGGGTAAAATCGTGAAGCAACGGGCGATGATGGACCACCAATGGGCCCCCGCAACCCAGCCGTCGGGGTCATCACCGAGGTGATTCGTGCGGCCATGGTGTCGTAAGTGCACGGCTCGAAATGCAGGAAAAGGCGAGGCGAACAGCAGCCCCATCGCCCAACCCACCGCTGGATCGAGCCAGCGCCAGCCCCGTACGCCGCCGGAGACGTTTTGATGCGTTGCCTCGTGCAGCGGGGTGAACGCGACGTAGGCCAGCAGGGTCAACAGCGCCGTTGCTGGGAGCAGCGGCAAGCGCTCGGTCAGCGCAGACCAGACGACCAGCCCATACCCAGCGATGAGCGCGACCGACAAGACTACCGTAGGCCAGGCGATGTGACGACTATGACGTTTCCAGATTGGGGGCTGTTTACTCATGGGCGCAGTGTGATGCAACATTGAACATTAGTCAATAGTGCTTGTCTCCGGGGCCGTAAATTCTCTGTAAAATCAGGCTTAAAGCGCTGGTTCCGCTACTCTGCGGCCCAAGGCTGATGGCCGACGCTCCACCGCGAGAGGCTCAAGCGACCTGCATCGTCTGAGCGACGACATCGCCGCCCCTAGGACGACCCGGGCGCCGATGTCGGAGCGCTCGCAACATGGCATCCGCCTTGCTCAGTGCGGCGTTCATACCAATGTGTTGCCGCAACTGAACCACGTCGCGCTCCAGGGTCTGCTCAAAGTCGAGATGGCCGATGGGCGGAGCGAGCCGGCCCGCCAAGACCCAGCGGGGCAGCTCGTTCCACATCTCCGGGGTCCACAGCAAGAACAACAGGCCGATGAACGTCTCCGTACTCAGTCCCGCGTTGCCGGTCATAAAGGCCTGCATGCGCATCTCGTCGGTCGCGGTCAGGTCGAACTGCAGCAGCACGTGTTTGAGGTCATGGCCCTGGTAGCCCGGGACCAGCCGAACTTCGTGTTTGTGGAGGAGTCGGTGCAGGGCCCAGCCAACGGTGCCGACTTTGGCTGCTGCGAGCAGTCGCTCCTGTCGCTCGCAGGCGGCTTCATCACCGAATAGCTTCAGGAAGAAGACGCCGAACGCCAACTGTGTGGGAAAGGCGACTTGGTGGCGAAATGTGCGCCAGCGGTGACGAATGGACATGGAACCTCACTGTTGACACCGATGAAGTACGGGGCGTCGAGTGGGGAAACCCTGGCGGCGGCGTGTGCAATGGTGCTGGCGGGCCCGCGGAAATTCTGTGCAGACCATCGTGAAGGCGAATTCTCGGCCCATTGTCGCCTGGGGCTTGTGGCGCCCAGTCGGTGGTTGCTAGGGTCGCCCCGCCCAACGCTCGCCGATCGATTCGAGACAGGAGACTTCCATGCCAGAGATTCCACCCATCGTAGCTCAGTACATCCCCTTCGCGCTGAACGTGCTGTACGCCATCCTCATCTTCGTCATTGGTAGTTCAATAGCGAAGTGGGCCCAACGCCTCGTCGTCAACACGGTCAAGGCGCGCGGCCTCGACCAAGCGCTGGGCAACTTCTTCGGCAGCATCACCCGTTACGCCGTGCTCGCCGCAGCTGTCATCGCTGCGCTGGGCAAGGTCGGCGTGCAAACGACCAGCCTGGTGGCCATCTTCGCCTCGGCTGGCTTGGCTGTTGGTTTGGCGCTGCAAGGTTCGCTGGCCAACTTCGCTTCTGGCGTGATGATCCTGTTCTTTCGCCCCTTCGACCTGATGGACGTCATCACCGCCGCGGGTACCACGGGCCGTGTCACGGACATCGGTCTCTTTGCGACCACGTTGGCCACGCCGGATCACAAGATCCACATCCTGCCCAACTCGGCCGTCACCGGTGGCACGATCATCAACCTGTCCAAAGAGGGGCGGATTCGCGGCTCCGTCGACATCGGCGTTGGTTATGGCACCGACCTCAAGAAAGTCACCGAGATCTGCCTGGCTGCAGCCGCAAAGTCGCCTCACGTGATGAGCGAGCCGGCACCGGCGTTTGCCTTCGTCAACATGGGCGCGAGCTCAATCGACTTCCAGGTGCACTGCTTCACCACGCCGGACGTCTTCCTCGACATGCTCCACGACGTGCGCTCGCACTGCTACGAAGACCTACTCGCAGCCAACGTCGACATCCCCTACCAGACCATCACGGTGCTCAAGGGTGAGGGATAGGATAGCCCAAAGCGCGCTCGCGCCCCGAGTTTGCGGGGGGGCGAACGCCGTTTCAGCTTTTCGAACCGGCTAGTTGCCTGGGTTCTTGAAGAGCAGGTACAGCCCGGTCAGACACATCTCGTCGAGCGTCTCGTCTCCGACTGTCACGTCCACCGGGGCCGTCTTGCCTTCGTCGGCTAGCGCCTTGACCAGCGTCGCGTTCTTCATCGAGTTATCGAACACGCATTTCATCTTCAGGGTATCGCCTGGGCGCATCGCGGGCAGCTGCTCGATAGGGGCGTCATACGTGTAAAAACGCTGCCAGCTGAAGTCGAACTCCGGGGTGTGGAGCAGGCACATGGCTTTGTCGCTGCCGGTTGGGCCCGGTGCCAGCGTGCTGCTAGCGAGGCACGGACCCCACAGGTCGCTCTTGCCTGACTTGAGC
Source organism: Myxococcales bacterium (assembly GCA_023954815.1). GTDB lineage: Bacteria > Myxococcota_A > UBA9042 > UBA9042 > UBA9042 > UBA9042. The sequence goes on from JAGSHB010000122.1 coordinate 2,991, forward strand.
ACCTCCGCCAGACAACCCACGCAGCTCTGCCCGACGGACTGCAGCTCGGCGATGCAGCTACCGATGGCGCAACTGGACAGGGCATCGCCAGTTTTGTCGCCGCAATTTTTGGTGATGCACGGATCGAGCTTGCCCTTGTCTTTGTCGGTGCACAGGGATGGGGCGGCGTCGGAGCTGCGCCGCTCAACCCAGATGCGCATGTCCTTGCCGAGATAGTGCATGTGGCTAGCGACGCCCAGCACGCGCACGTGACTGATGCCGCCCTTGGCGTAGGACAGCGGCATGGTCCACTGGATCGTCTCGGCGTGGTTGGCCTCGCCAGCTGGAATCGAAAATTGCACCTTGCCGTTGTCGTTCGGGCCCGGAAGCAGTCCCTGTGAGGCCTTGCGCGCGTTGCCGATGAGGGTTGCCCGCACATCGTATGCAGGCTTCTTGTTGGTCATCTTCAGCTGCACCGTCGTCTTGTCTTCTGCGGCCGCTTCTCCAATCGGGTGATAGTGCACCTGCATCACGAGGCGCTGGCCCTTCTTGATGGCGAGACCCGAGCCCTCCGGCAGCTCGATGGGCACACCGCCCGGCGCCCAGCCAGCCACCAAGCCACCCTGGGTCTGACAGCTACCAAAACCTACGTACCAGCCCTGTTTTCCGGCCTTTTTGGCCGCTGCGCCTGTTGGGTCGAGAAACAGCAGCGCGTGGTGCGCGACCAGCGGATTGCCAGCGACAAAGTGGATGCCTTGGATCCAGCTGTCCTCCGTCAGCTTGGGGTCGAGCGGGAAGCAGATGAACGAATCTGTCGTGCCCTTGGCAACGAATCCCTGCGTGGGGACCAGACTGAGATCCACCCGCGACAGCGCCTGGGCTTTGGCGGCTGTGAGCCCTTTCGAATCAGCGGGATTGCCAAGCGGTGCACCACTGGCCACCCAGGCGGCGACGGTGTCTTTCTCGGCATCGGTCAGGCGGGGGTCGTTCAGCCAGGGCTTGTTTGGCGCGCAGTCTGCGGTCTCCTGCGCCCCCCATGGCGGCATGCGACCGGAGGCGACTGACTTGCCAATCGCGGGTGCCATCAGTTTGGCCACATCTGGCTTCGTTATGTCGAATTGTCCGATCGCACCGTCGACATGGCAGCTTGCGCACTTGTCGAAAAAGATGGGTGCGACGTCCTTGTGGAACGTCGGGGTTGCAGCACTCTGGCCGCTCGTGCCCGCAGGCCCTGGATCAGACTCACAACCGACGGAGAGTGCAGCCGCAACAACAAAGAGGGCTGTCGTGACGCGTGCGGTCACGTTTAGGGAGGTCAGGGGGGGCATGGATGCTCCGTTGGACGTCTATTTAACGCCTTCTACCTGTACCGGCAGCGTCGTGAAAGACCACGCCGCGCTGATGGCGTCTGGCTTGTTGTCACCGTCGGTGTCGATGTCTGGACCAAACAGATCTGCCACCAGCTTTTTGACCGACTTCTGGTCAAAGCCTGTGCCAAGCAGCGCGCTGTCGCTGAGGGCGTCTACCGCGTCATCGACGTCCTTCATCCGAATCGCACCGCAAATTTGACCGCTGGTGGTCGCTCCCCAGGAGGTGCCCCCGGTCACTGTCCCGCTGATCATGGCGTGGCGAATGCGCAGGTCCAACGGTACGCCGACCACATAGACATAGAGGTGCAGTTCTCTGTCAGGGCCGCCAGCGCTCAGTTTTCCACCTTTGACCGTGGCGCCTGTGAACTGTGACAGGGCAGGGCAGACGGCTGACTTGGCAGCCCCGTCGAAGCTCTGGGCCCGCACCACAAATGCGCAGCTCTTCTTTACGTCGGCACTCTTCAAATCGCAGGTCTTGGCGTTGCTCCCCTGGTCGGCGTCGAGCACGTTGAGGGCGAACGCTTTGCCCGAAGCATCAAAAGCTGCCGCATGCAGTAGCAGGTTGAGTTTGCCGCCAGAGAGCGCCAACTCAGCTCCGTCATTCACAAAATTGTAGACCTTGAAGAGCTTGCCAAGGACATTGTCCGGCGTGCCGCTGTCGTCTAGGTCGCAGCCCTGCTTGTGGGTTAGGAGCTTGAGGGACGTCAGCCGCTGCACGCCACCAGGAAACGTCTTCGGTAGCTCGCATTGCGCTACCTTGCACACGTGGGAGAAACAGGCAGCGTCACCCTCGCAGCCGCCACAGTCATTGGGGCAGCCCGTCTTCACGCCGCACTCGCCCTTGGCGCAGGCACACGCCTCACCGCCGACGGGACCGCAGTCTGCGGGGCAACTGGCTTTACTTTCACCCGGAGCGCAGGTGCCGTCGCCACATTTGGGCGCTTCCTTTGGCAACTTGCACTCGCCACCGTCGGCACGGCACTTGCCATCTTGACTGCAGATATCCGCCTTCTGACAGTCGCCGTCCGTGACCACCGCACAAACGCTGTCTTTAGCCGTGCAGTGTCCCGTCTTCTTGCAGACGGTCGACACCAAGCAGTCTGCGAGGGTCTCAGCGCGACAGGTGCCAGCGTATAGACCGCAGAGTCCCTTTTCCGCGCAATCGGTGGATTCTTCGCAGTCCACGGCGCAGACGGGCTTCTTCGCTTTGACTTGTTTGGGGGTTTTGCAGACGAAAGCTGGTTTGTCGCAGGTCAACCCAGCGCCGCAGTCGCTGTCTTTGGCGCAATCGGTGCATTGACCGTTGCCGGACCCGAACAGCGCGTCGCCTACTCCGTCTGTGGCGCCACCATCTGTGCCTGCGACGGCGTCCTTATCGCTGCCACACCCGACCGCCAGAACCAACGCAGCGACGCAAAACGTCGCTCTCGCAAAACTCGCCATGCTCCCCATCGTACCCTCCAAGTGACCCGACCGTATCACGACGTATGCTGGTGTCAGCCAACGGTGACCTAATTCCGACAGTTTCCAACAATTTCCCGCATAGCGGAACGAATTCCGCCGCTCGTTTGCCGCCGGGGTGCTTGGGGGGGATGCGGACGACTCAGCGTCGAATCAATGGCTGCGCTTTGCCGCGCCGGTCGTAGATTGGTGTGCCGTTGGCAATCCACGGTCGAAATACCGGGGCACGTCGTCCCAAGAACAGCATGACCTGGGGTTTAGCGATGCGGCCGCGGATGGCCTTGGTCGGCAGCTTTACAACGAAGCGTGGGCTCGTTGGAGACGCAACGGTCCGTGCCTTCGGTGTCGCTTCTGCCGCTGAGCTGTTCAGCACCGGTGCCATCAATAGTGCTGCGAGTGACAGTCGTAGTGCGAGCTTACTCATCCGAGCCTCCTGCGTACCCTGTCACCATAGCGGAGACACGGAGGGGCAGGTATGAAGCTCCGTGAGCCCAGCGCCAACGCGCGGTGCATACACAACCGAGGGGGACAGCTGATGACGCGCTCAAACCTTGCTTTTGCGGCCTTGATTGGCCACGCGCCGCTTTTGGTCTGGTTGACAAGGCGGCCATTGCGTTCCGTGGTGGTACGCCACAACGCTGCGGCGTTGTTACTGACGATTGTCGGTGTCGGCATTGCTTGGCGACTGAGTGATGGGCGCTGGCAGATCCCCACCACCACGTTTGCGGTGGGCCATCTTACATGGGGCGCGTGGCTTGCGCGCCTGGTTCGCAAGGGGGCGGCGCTCGCAGCCGCGCGTGACTGATTGCCGCTTGACCCCCCATGCCCCTATACGCAAGCTCAATTTGGGCAGCATCAGGAGCGAGCATATGCGTGATCTCAGCCATTTTCGTCGTCGCCTTTTCCTTGCGATGGGTATCGTTACCGCGGCCGCTGGTTGTGGCGAGACCTCAAGCGGGACGCCTGCTGCAGCCGACAGCGCTGCAGCCACCGACGCCGTGGTGCTCGACACAGCGGCTAGCGAGGATGTCGCTGTCCTGCCGGACAGTGCCGCTGCCGATAGCGCCGCCGCAGATGCACCCGTCGCGCCGGCGGACGTCGCCGATGTGGTCGCGGTCTCTGACGTGCCCACTGCAGATGCGCCCGTCGCCGACAGCGGCTCGGGAGACACGACAGCCGCGGATGCGGTCGGTGCGGATTCCGCCGCTGCCGATGCCGGCGTTGATGCTGCCTCGGACGTCACCGCGCCTGTGCCCACCTGCAGCAATGGCAAAGGGTCGACCCAGTGCTTCACTGCCAAACAGCTCAAATACAATGTCGACCTCACGTTCATGAACGGCGGACCGATTCCGGACGACAAGATCGACTTCTTGCTGCCGCCAGAAGGCTGTCCGCCGGCTGAGCGTGTGTACGAAGGTTGCTGCAACAAAGCGAAGACCGGGCCCGTCTTGGTGGGCACAAAGTGCTGCTACGGCTTCTGCGTTGGGTCCTGCTGTGGTCGCCCCTTGCGCATCGATGGCGAGCTTCAGCTAGCTCCCGTCATCGCCCGTGCAGACTGGCTCAAAGGAGGGGCCGGAGAACAGCCCTCGCTGGACGCCGCCGCCCAGCAGGCCATCGCGGCCGCTTGGCGAGAAGACGCACGCATGGAGCACGCTTCCATCGCTTCGTTCAATCAATTCTCGCTGGATCTGCTCGCCGTCGGGGCTCCGGCAGAGCTGGTGCGCGATGCCCAACGTGCCGCCATGGATGAGGTCGATCACGCTGAGCGCTGCTTCGGCATCGTCGCCAAACTCACCGGCGCGCTAGAAGGCCCTGGGCCCCTGGTCCTGCCGGCGGCGCGCAATACGTACACCCTGGCACAAATCGCAGCGGATACCGCCCGTGATGGCTGCGTTGGCGAGACCATCGCGGCGCTGCTCGCCGGTGTGCGAGCCCATCGCGCCACAGATCCTCAGGTGGCTTCCGCCCTGACCACCATCGCCGCAGACGAGGCCCGGCATGCCGAGTTGGGTTGGCGTTTCGTGAAGTGGGCGGTGCAGGCAGGGGGCGCTGAGGTAGCTACCGCGGTCTCCGAGGCGTTCGAGTTGGCCATGGCTGATCCGCCGCTCGCACGTGTGCCTGCAGGGGTCGACCTGGATGCCTGGGCGGCCTGGGGACTACTCGACGGCGGAACCCATACAGCCACGGTGCGCGCAGCGCTCCGGCAGGTCATTCGGCCGTGTGCGGCGGAGCTCTGCGGCGCGGACGTTGGTCACCTGAGCGACGTTTGCGTCGACGTCCTGGCAGCACCCCAGTCCGCAGCTGTGTAAAGCGAAAATCCAGAAAAAAGACCGTAAAATCAGATCATAAGCTGCGTTTGGGCGTGCCGTGCCCCATCTCGTTGAGCAGATGCTGGCCGCCGAGCACCTCGTGCAGCGCCCAAAGCAGGTAGCGGATGTCGACGTGAATCGAGCGCGTCTTCACCCGATCAAACACCCAGTCGCTGGCCATGGCTTCGTAGTTGCCGTCGAAGAGCAGGCCCACGAGGCGACCTTGGGCATCGAGCGTTGGCGAGCCGCTGTTGCCGCCGGTCGTATCGCAGGTGCTCAGAAAGTTCACCCCGACCGAGCCCAGCCCCTTGTCGATCCAGGGGCTCGTCGCCCGACCTTGGCGAATCTTGGCGTGGGTGCGGCGGATCGCTTCCCGAGCGGATGGGGGCACATCGAACGGCGCTTTGCCGGTGTGTTTTTCCAACACGCCAGCGAGAGAGGTCTGCGGGGTGTATTGAATCGATTCGCGCGGTGAGTAGCCCTTCACGTTGCCGAACGTCACCCGCAGCGTGCTGTTGGCGTCGGGGTACATCTCACCAAAGCGGTCGCGCAGGGCGGCCAAGTAGGCGGGGCGGTGGGCCGCCAGAAAGCCGGCGTCGCGCTTGTGCTGCTCGTCGATCTTGCGGCGCAGGGGCTGCAGCGCCATCACAAACTTCAGCATCGGATCCCGGCTCTTGAACTTCTTGCGACCGGCGGCAAAGAGCTTCTTGCGCGTCTTGTCTTTGGCGAGGGTCTGCTTGCTGTACAGGTGAGCAACCGCTCTGCTGATACCCGCTTCGGTCTTGGACCCTTTGGCACCGAACTTCTTCAGCAGCGCATCCACGACGGCAATGCGAGCGGACCCGGGCAGCCCATTGGCCTGCCGGAGGAGGTAGACCATCATCTCCTGGTCAGCGGCTTTCACGTAGGTTCGTGCACGCTGCTCTAGCCGCCCCTGCAGCCGCGCCCAGTCGCGTTTCTGGTAGCCGCGGTCGCGCTTTTCGTCCGGTTTTTCGCGCTCTGTGGCCAACCAATCCAGCGTCGCCGCCGTCCGCACCAGCACCGGCAGTCGCAGCATCCAGCGCAACACTTCGGCCCGGCGACGACGGCCTTGCATCTCGGTGAGCCGCGCTTCGAGGCGCTGCAGCGGCCGTTCGTAGGTCGCTCGCCGAATGGCGTCTTGCGCGATCCAACCCTTCAGCGCAGCGTAGCGCTTGGTCTCCGCCGCAGTGGCCTGACTCTTGCGAAATCCGTCCAGCAGGCCTCGGCTGTACTTGAGGTAGTTCGCCAGGCCGGCCCGCAGGCTCGTGAGCTTCACCCGGGCGCTGGCGCTGGCCTTCTGCTGAGTCTCTAAGATGGTCACCAGGTCGGCCAGAATCTTGATGGTGCGCGGGTAGCTGACCGCCTCGGCATCCTTGAGCTCCAGCGGCAGCCGGTAGCGGTAGGTGCGGCCGGGATAGCCCGCAACCATGACGTAGCTGCCCGCTTTCACCCCCTGCGCGCTGACCGTCAGCCACTTCTTTGGTCGAAAGGGCACATTGGTGTTGGCGTGGTCCGCTGGGCGGCCGTCCTTACCCACGTAGGCCCGGAACAGCGCCCAGTCGCCCGTGTGCCGCGGCCACATCCAGTTGTCGATGTCACCGCCATACACCCCGATGGCCCGCGGCGGGGCGTGCACCAGGCGCACGTCTCGCAGGTCGAGCTGATGCACCAACACGTAGCGCGCGCCGCCGTCGTAGGTCGCCACGCGGCAGCGGGACTGCCCGTCGGCCTCGCAGGTCTTGATCAGCTGCTTCTTGAGTCCATCGACCTTTTCAAACGCCGCCAAATCATCCTTGACGCCCTTGAGCGCCGCACGAAACTGCCCGGTGACCTCGGTCTCCTTTAGGGTGATGAGCACACGAGAACCCGGCCCAGCCCAACGCTCGTCCGTGCGCTTTTTTGCCGTAAAACCGGCCTCCAACAGGTTCGCGCTAGCCGTGGAGTTCCGCTGAATCGCCCCAACTGCGCAGTGATGGTTGGTCACGATGAGCCCATCAGCGCTCACGAAGGACGCCGTGCAGCCGTTGAGGTTGATCACCGCCGCCAGGGGCCCCTTTTTCAGGTCTTGTAGCGTCGCCGTGGGCAGCTTGAGCCCCGCTTTCGTCAGCTGACCAGCAATTTGGGAGAGCTGGGCGGGCATCCACATGCCTTCGTCGGCGTGGGACGGCGGCGCCAGAAGCTGTAAACTGACGCAAACCAGCGCGGCTACCAGAAGCGACCGCAAATTGGCGCGTAGGTGCGTCAGCCCGGCGGCGAAGAGGGAGACTGTAGACATGGACGTTCCTGGTCTGGAGGGCTGCGTGGCCTGATCGTGTTCGGGACGCGAAGCTAGCCGGCCCAGATGAAGTCGATGGTTGGGAAGAAGTCGTGATTACGAACCGGCACCAGCTGCGGGCGACCGTCGATGACCTCTTCGACCTTATTTCGCTGATCACTGTTGAAGTACAGCACGCCGATGGTGAAGCGGCTGTGGCTCCCCACCGAGATGTCCAATCCGACATGAGCCGACACGGTCAGTGGGTTGCGCGAAGGCGCCTCAGACGCGCCGACCATGTAGCCGTTGAGTTCTGTCGATAGCCGCATGTTGTCCGACAATGCGCGGTCATAACGCCCACCGACCCGCAGGCGCCAGCCATAGGTCGCGGGCGCGAACAGCAGGTCTGCGGGCGGGATGTTCTCAGACGGGCGACCCAAATCGCCGGAGATGGGCAGGCCCACCGACAGCTCCGTTCGAACGGTCCACACGTGCCGGTCGCCACTGGAAGCGACCGCGCCAATCGTGGGTGAGATGACCCATCCGGCTTGGTCGCAAGTGCCCGACTTCGACGAATCGTGTTGGGTCACCTTGCATGCTGGGAAGAGCCACCCACCCAGGCCCAGCGGCAGCTCCGATCCCATAGCGGCATAGGGTACGGAGAGCCCGTATTCTCCGGTCAATCGCCAGCCAGCAACTTCTCCGTGACGCACGCGCGCGGTCACATTCGGCGAGGCCACCAACAGCAGCGGGTGGGTGACGAGAGAGAGCTTGTCGCTCACCCCGTACTCGAGCGGGTTGAAGATCCCGATAGAATAATGGCCCGCGCCGGGTAGCCGCGCCGAATCGCGAGCGGGCAGCACGTGGGACTCTGGCAGAGATTTCTGCGGTGGCTCCATCGCACGCACAGGAGTGGTCAGCAAGCAGGCGATGGTGCACGTCAGCGCAGCCAGGGCGCATTGGATTGCGGATGAGCGCATCACTTCACCTCCCAGATGCCAAATACCGGGGCGTGGTCACTGAGCGTGAGGGGATCTTCGACCAAGACTTGGGCCGCCCCCTTTGCGTCCATCACCGTCTGACCCTTGCGCTGCAGGACCGTGCCCGATCCGGCTTTCCAGTTGCCTGACTTGTCGATGAAGAGATAGTCCAGCGTGCGATTCCAATCACCCGGCTCGCCTTTTTCGTTGGTCTCGTCGGGGCCCAGCACGGTGTGGGTGAAGTAGCGCGACTGCTCCGCAAGGGTCTTGTCGTACTGTGACAGCGGCACCCACGCCCGGAAGTCATCGTAAAATGGCTTCATGATCTCAGGCGTGTAGGGCGGCTGGGCGAAGTCGGCGCTGCACACGGCGGTCTCCCGCTCATCTGGAAAGTTCTCCGTCCGGGTCGCGGTCGGCGGTACCTCGTTGAAGTCGCCTCCGATGACGAAGGGCAGCGTCTCAGCGCTCAGCACCTCATGAATCTGCTTGACCTGCTTCTGCTTGGTGCCGTCATTGTCGTACGCCTCGGTGTGCACCACAAAAGCCACCACGCGCTTGCCGCCTGTCCCCTTCAATGAACGCAGCTCCACTTCGACCCGCCCGATAGCGCGTTTGATGTAAAAGGCCGATGTGAGCGCGTCTTGATCGGTGCGATCGACTTGGCGAATGCGCTCTGCCTTGGCGATGGGGTAGCGCGAAAAGATCGCGTTGCCGAGGTCCATGCGGCCGACGCCATCTGCTGCCACGTAGCGCGCTTTCCAGGTCTGGATGTAGGCAGCGTAGTTCAGATTGGTGTGGTCCAAGATGCCTTGCACCATCTGGTAGTAGGCCGACCGACGCGAATTCACCTCGATCTCTTCGACCATCAGGATGTCGGGGTCCACTTCTTTGATGTGCGCATACAGTTTGGCCATGTTGGCCTCTACCTCAGCCTCGCTCATCTTGACCCGGTCGCCCCAGCAATCGAACCAAAATGGAATCCGGGCGGCGCCGTACTTCACGTTCCATGCCATGACTCGGAGTTCCGGTTTGGCGCCAGGATCTCCAGGGTCGACCGTCTTGGCGGCTTCGTAGACCGTGACCTTTTCGCGGTCGAAGTCCATCGAGTCGTACATGGCTTCGCACCCGAGTACCGGCAGGCAGAGCGCAAGCCAGAGCAGATGTGGACGGAACATGGGGCCTCCCTGATTGCCGCCACCGTAACCCACCGGGCCAAACGGTGCACGTCACCCCGTTTGGCTTAAGTTTTGGCAAGTTTTGCGCCCAAGTGCCGATCGATGCATGCCTGCACAATCTTCCGGGTTGCCGCCTGTGCCGCGAGGACCCATCCTCCGCGTCCCAAAAGCTGGAGGTTTCCCCATGCGCTTGCCGTCCTTCCCCTTGATTTTCGCCCTCCTCGCTGCCGGTAGCTTGGCTGTCGGTTGCGGCTCCGATGGCGATGGCACGCAACAAGCGGCGGTCGACGCCACGACACAGGTAGATGGTTCCGTCGATGGCGCAGCAAATGACGCAGCGAGCGACGCCGGCGAACCAGACGCCGGCCCGCAAAAACCAGAGGTGAAGTGGGGCGCGTGCGCCGGAACCTACCAGGGGATCAAACCGGAGTGCGCCACGCTGCAGCTGCCCTATGACTACGCCAAGCCCGATGGCGACAAACTGCCGGTGCACGTGGCCCGCGTGAAGGCCACCAAACCCCGCCGAGGCGCATTGTGGTTGTTGCAGGGGGGGCCAGGCGGAGATGGCAGCGGGCTGGCTCAAGTCGCAGCTGAATTCGCGAAAAAAGTCCCAGATCTCGACCTGTACCTGCCAGATCACCGCGGCACCGGCCTCAGCGACCGCCTCGGCTGTGACAAACAAGAGGGCGACAAGAGCATCGGTGGTCAGGCCATCGTCAGCTTCGAGTGGCAGCAGTGCATCAAGGCTGCGCAGGAGAAGTGGGGCGACAAGCTCAATCACTTCACGCCGAGTAACGCGTCGCGCGACCTGCACGCCTGGATCGATGCCGTTCGGGAGGGGCCGGAAGACCCCGTCTTCATCTACGGCGTCTCTTACGGCACCTATTGGGCCCATCGCTATATGCAGATCTTCCCGAAACAGCCGACCGCCATCGTGCTGGACTCCGTCTGCCCGCCCGGCGAGTGCGTCGGCGACAAGTACGACACAGCGTTCAATGAGGTCGCTAAGAGTTACCTGAAGTTATGCGGCGAGGACACCTTCTGTTCGAGCAAGCTCGGCAAGGATCCGTGGAAGAAACTCGGCGACCTGTACACCAAGCTCGAGACCGGCAAACACTGCCCTTCGTTCACCCAGAACGTCGGTCCGATTCAGCTGCGTTCGCTCCTCTCTGGTCTCTTGCGTCAGTTTCAGTTTCGCGCCGTGATCCCAGCGCTAATCTACCGGCTCAATCGCTGCGACAAGGGCGATGAGGCCGTTCTGACGAAGGTCCTGTACCTGATGCAGTACATGGGCGGCGGCTTCATGCCGAACTACGCCGTCGGCAAGACGTTCAGCGAGCTGCTCAATGCGCACATTCTGATGAGCGAGATGTGGTCGGATCCAGCCCCGACCTACAAAGAGGTCCAGAGCGCCTTCCTCAAGACCTACGTGGCACCCGGCGCGACCCAAAACACGCTGCTGTTGTTCGATAAGTGGCCAAAATACAAACGGGATATGTACGTCAACAAGTTCGCCGAGACCGACGTGCCCGTGCTGATGCTCAACGGCACCCTCGATCCGCAGACGCCCGACTTCTACGCCGTCGCCATGGACAAGGGGCTCAAAGCATCCAACAAGCAGCTGGTGCTGATGAAGGGCGCAGCCCACGGCACGGTGAGCCAGGCGCCGACCTTCTCCGGTGGCATGTGCGGCATGGATCTCGCTGGGCAGTTCTTCACGGACCCCACCAAGCCACTCGACAAGACCTGCGTGACGCTCTTGCTGCCGGTGTCGTTCACGCTGCCGTCTTACATGGTCAAGCAGTTTCTGGGCGTCAACGACTTGTTCGAAAACGACGGAAAGACCGATGATATCGGGGCGAAAGCTGAAAAGCTGCCAGGGAAACCGTGGTCGCCTGTGCCTGGATTGCCGCGCTGGCAGTAGGCGCTCGAATCGGCCATGCTGCGCGCCGGGCATAGCGCTGTCGCTGCCCAACGGAGCCCTACGTGTCGAGCTGTCACACCCCCGCCAAAGCCGAACGCCCGCCGCATCCGCTTGAACTAAACGTCCAGTGGCGTCGATTCCAAGAAATCGCCCTCGCCCAGCTGCTCAGTGCGGCGATGACCGGCGATCAGCGCATGCAGTTGGTGGCCCCGCCGGGCGCTGGCAAGACGTTGATGGGACTGTACGTCGCCCTGCAGTTGGGGCGGCCGATTTTGGTGCTGAGCAATACCCGCGCCATCGCCGCCCAGTGGCGAGATACGCTGCTGAACTTTGGTCTCGATCACAGCGCCACGTTTGGCGACCTTGACCGCTACGTCGCCTTGGACTTGCCCCCTGAGGGCGAGCGCATGCCGCTCCTTACCTCGGTGACCTACCAGGCGTTTACGCGCCAACGGCCCGCAAAGCTCCGCCAGAATGCCAAGACTGTCCGCGATAGACTGGCGCCTTCCGTCACGAAGATCGCCGACCGATATGGGCAAGCGGCGCCGATGCTGGTGCTCGACGAGTGCCACCACTTGCGTGCTTGGTGGGCCGATGTGCTCAGTGATTTTGTCGAACAGTGGCCAGAGACCGTCATTCTCGGCTTGACGGCAACACCGCCTCAGGATGCGCCCGCGGACGAGCGCCGCCGATTTGAGCAGCTGGTCACCGAGGTGACCCATCAGATTCCGTTGGTGGGCGCTGTGCGGGAGGGGTTGCTGGCGCCCTTCCAAGATCTGGCTGTGTTCGTGCGGCCGGGCGACGACGAGGCCGAGCAGCTCGCCGGTTGTGAGCGCGACCTGAGCGCTTGGCTAGCCGACGCGCGGGACAGCATCGGAGAGGGCGCGGACTGGCTGCCTGGGCTGCAGCATCACGTGCACGACCGCTGCGTCAGCCCGGGCCGGCGTACGCTGACTTGTACCGATTTCCTTGAATTGGTCGACCGCGATGCCGATTTTGCGATTGCCCTGGTGCGCTACCTGCAGTCCTGCGATGAAGATTGGCCGGCCGAGGTCTATCCCCTCCCGGAGATGACCTTTCCGCTCACTCGCACGGACTTGCTGGCGCTCATCGATGACTATCTCATAGCGACGTTGCAGCCATCTGAGTCTCCTCACGCCAAGCCCAGGATCGCCAGTTTGAAGGCGGCGCTGGGCAAGCTCGGCGTGCAGGTGCGCAAGGACGGGTTGCGTGGTCAGGGCGATGCGATCGAAGACGCGTTGGGTCGTTCGCGCGCCCGCTTTGTCGCCGCTCGTCGCATCATGCGCCGCGAGCTGGAGCTGCTCGGCATCGACATCTGCGCCGCGGTCATCTGCGACTTTGAGCGCAGCGCGCCCGGGAGCGGTCGGGTCGAGGACGACGGTGGCTTTGTGCCGGGCGCCATCGGCGCCTTTCGCGCTGTGGCGGCCGATCCCGACCTTGCCGACCTGCTGCCGATGCTCGCGACCGGCAGTGAGCGCTGGATTCCGGAGACGCTGCTGGCCGACTTGCGAGAACGGCTGGGTGCGTTGTCTGTTGGGCTTGTGGCCACGCCAGTGCCGCCCATCGAGGCGGGCGCGGCGCGGGGTACGTGGCTTCGCTTGTCCTTGCCGGGCCACGGCGGAACGCTCCTGCGGGCCATGACCAGTCTGCTGGAGCGCGACCACAGCCACTGCATCGTCGGCACCCGCGCGCTGCTGGGCGAGGGCTGGGATTGCCGAGCGCTCAATACGCTTGTCGATTTGACCGCCAGTCGCAGCCACGTCGCCGTGAACCAACTGCGGGGCAGGGTGCTGCGCTTGGACCCGGACCGCCCGGAGAAGGTCGCTCATATTTGGGATGTGGTCGCCGTGCCCGCGCTGCACAGTGGCGCGACGTTTGGGCTAGCTGATCTGGAGCGATTTACCCAGAAACATCGGCGGTTTTACGCCCCAGCGCTCGACGGTACCCTCGAATTGGGCGCTGGCCACGTGCATCCAGGGCTACGGGGAGACCCCGCTCAATTGACGGACGCGGTCGACGCCATCGGCGCTGAACTCTGGGCCGCGTCGGACGCCCGGTTCGCTGCCCGCGAGCGCTGGCGGATTGGCACGCCATTGGAAGAGAGCGAGCGCTGTGAGGTGCAAATCTCGCCGCTTGCTGCGCCGCCACCGGAACACAAGCGGGCGCCGCAGCCGCTGTCGAATACCCCGCTGCCAGCTGGCAACTCAGCGTCGTGGTCCTTGGCGTGGGAGATGCGCAGCGAAGCCCTCGCCCAGCGGCCCAAATGGTGGGGAGGCGCTGCCGCGGTTGGCGTCACCAGCCTCGGCGCCCTGGCACTAGGGGCGCCTGGCATTGTCGTCGCAGGGCTCGGTCTCGTGGCTGCCGGTGTCTGGGGCGCGGGGACCTATCGCATCAAGGCTGCAGAGGGGGCGCTGTCTCGTGCGACGCCGTCTCTATCCGAGGCTGAACGTACCCGTCGTGTCATGCGCGTGCTGCTCAAGGCGTTGCGTCATGCGTCGAAGAAGACCCGCGACGTCGCCGTTGGGCTAGATGTAGCGGACGACGGGGGGATGGTGTTGCGTCTCGAGCAAGGCGACGCCCGTTCCCGTGAGCGCGTGGCCACCGCCGTGGACCAAGCGCTCCGTGGCTGCCCGGCGCCCCACTACGCCGTAGAGGTTTTCGCGCGAAACGCCCCAAGATTCGGGATTTTCGCGGCAAAGGAGCGGGCGGATGCGTTCGTTTCGGTCGGCCACGTGCCCGTACCGGCAGCCCTGGGGGTATCGCGCCGCGTGGCGGAGGCCTGGGCCGATGCGTGGCGTGAGGAGCTGGGTCCCTGTGAGCTGGTCGCCGTGCGCAGAGACCGCGCCAGCGACAAGGTGCCATGGCGTGACCCGCGGACCCTGCGCTGGCTCCGCAGCACTGAACGCCGAGGCGACACCCGCCTCGTCTTGCAGTAGGAGCGTCCCATGTCCCTGCTTCTCAATATCCTGTGGATCGTCTTTGGGGGTGGTTTTGCCATCTTCTTGGAGTATGTCATCTGTGGCTTGGTGTTGTGCTTGACCATCGTGGGCATCCCGTTTGGCTTGCAGTGCTTCAAGCTGGGGCATCTCGGCCTGTTTCCGTTCGGTCATGAAGCCGTCGCCGAACCCGCCGGGGACCGCTTTGGTTGCCTCGGTGTGCTCTGGGTCGTCTTCGCTGGGGTGTGGATTTTCCTCACGCACTTGGGGCTCGCCATCACCATGGCGCTGACGCTCATCGGCATCCCATTTGCCCTGCAACACCTGAAATTGGCGACGTTGGCCCTGGCTCCGTTCGGCAAGAAGGTGGTGCCGAAGCCATGAGCGACGCTTCTCTGCAACGTGGCCAGGAGGTGTCGGCGCACATCACTGGCGTCGCGCTCGATGGTCGCGGCACGGCCGAGATCGCGGGCAAATTGCTGCACGTGCCTGCCGCCTTGCCCGGCGATACGGGCTGGGTTGAGGTCGTTGCCGTCGATCGCCAGGGACATCGCGCTCATGGCGAGCTGATCGCGCTTTCGAAACAGGGACCCGGTCGTCGCACCCCGCCGTGCCCGCAGCATGACGAGCATAGCGGCGCGGGCTGCACCGGCTGCCCGTGGATGCCGTGGGCGCCCGACGCGCAGCGGTCTCATTTGCAGACCCTGTTGGCGGGCCATGGCCTCTCTGTGACGTCGATTCTCCACGAGGGTGACGGCCAGCAGCGCACCGATGATGGCGCCTGTGGCTACCGTTGGTCTGCCAAACGCGTCGTATTTGAGGGAGCCGAGGGGCTGCGGCTGGGCAGCTTCCGGGCGCGCAGTCACGACGGCGCCCCGATGACCGGATGTCTGGTCGACCACCCCGCGATTCGGGCTGCCGCGGATGAGTTGGAGACCGTTGCTCAGGCCCTGAGCGTTCCGGTTTGGCGCAAGGGTCGCCGCAGTGATACGACCGGCTTACGGTACGCCTGGTTCAAGACGGACGGCGCGCAGGTACTCGTCACGCTGATCACCGGCGATATGGCCCACGCCGCCGTACAACAGCTCGCGGACGCCTTGACGCTGCCGGTCGGCGTGGCCTGGAGCAAGCAGACAGGGCAGGGCAACAGCATTCGCGGCGCCGCTCCGGTGATGATGCGCGGCAAGTCTGAGCTGTCGGTCAGTCTCTGCGGCGTCGATGTGCAGGTCGGGCCGCTGGGTTTCTTGCAGCCAAATCCCGCCGTCGCCTCGCGATGCTACGAGGCGCTGGTGCGCGACGAATCGGGCGAGACGCTTACGGGTGATGTCGCCCTCGATCTTTTCGCCGGAGCCGGAGTCGTCACGAAGCTTTTAGGCCAAGAATTCGAGCAAGTCGTGCCCTGCGAAGCTTGGCCTGAGAGCGCTGCCTTGTTGGGCGTCGAGCCAGAGACAACCGCCGTATTCGCCCAGCGTTGGCTGGCGGAAGAGCAGCCTACACCGGCGCTCATCGTCGCCAATCCGCCCCGTGCTGGGCTGGGCAACGAGGCGCCCAGTCACCTGCTGCGTATCGCTGCGCCTAGGCTGCACATCATGAGTTGTAGTCCACGCAGTCTGAAGCGAGATCTCGACGCGTTGGCGCCGAAATATGATCTGGTCAGCCTGCAAGCCTTCGCCACGCTACCGCAGACCCCACACGTGGAGTTAGTGGCTAGACTGCGCCTGAAGTAGCCGCGCCCGAACTCCGTCCATGGAGCCCGGGCGCGGGTGCCTGGATTGCCAAGTGTCGAGCTACTTCACGACCGTGATCGGGAAGATGGCGATGTTGTTGAACTCGAACGACTCTTTGACCGTGTTGGCCGGGTCGATACGCAAGCCGAGGTAGTACTTGCCGGGCTTGACCGTCGTGGGGATCTTGACGTAGGTGCTCGCCGAGACAAGGCCGCCCGCTGAGAGTCCTGTCTTCGACCCGGTGGTCAGCAAGAGGTCACTCGCGGAGATGGCCGTATTTGTCGACAGGCGCACTTCATACTTAAAGCCAGCGGCGCTCTGCGTTCCCTGATTGC
>JAGSHB010000194.1 GCA_023954815.1 Myxococcales bacterium
AGTCTGTTTGGGACGCCATCGTCCTACACGGCATCGAAGCCCTGCCATCCGGTGCAGTCGTCAATAGCGGGCTGCATCTGCACAGGCTGACCGCCACCAACGCGCTCCGTACGGGTTATGGGATGACAACTGATCCCGCCTTGAAATTGCGGATCTTGCTGCAGGCGGCGGCATTCGTTCGCGCGTTCCCGGTCGACAGCAAGGACTGGACGCCATTCAAGACGGACCAACTCCAGCCTGCGGTGGTCCAAGCTCCCCCTAGCGCTAGCGCAGTGTTCGACCTGTTGGGGACCGGGCATGTCAGCTCAGCGGAGGAACGCGTCGCACCAAGCACACCGCTCGATCGCTCAACGCGCCTCAACGCTGCTCGGTTGCTGCTGACGTGGCTGGACGCGGCACCGATATCCGAGCGGTCGGCCCGGCGTGCGGCGTATCGGATCATCGCCGCAAAGAATGTGGGTCGAAAGGCAAGGAACGCCCACGTCTACAAGTTTGCCTACGCCATTTTTAGTGAAGTCGACCGTGTGGGCGAATCGTTGAAGAATCGATTGCTCGCCACCAGTGCCTTGCACGCCAATGGATCGCAATCTGCGGACATCCCGACCTGGGTTGAGATGAACGAGGCGCTAGACAAGCTCGACGTGTGATTCATGGTCCGCCGCTACTGTCGGCTGTGAGCGTGCCGTGGCACGCTCCAGGTTCACGGAGGGCTGCCCATGTTCATCGTTCACCACCTCAACAACTCCCGGTCCCAGCGTGTGCTCTGGGCCTTGGAAGAGTTGGAACTGCCCTATGAACTCAAGTGTTATGCGCGAGATCCGAAGACGATGTTCGCGCCACCTGAGTTAAAGGACGTCCATCCTCTCGGTTTGTCGCCGGTGGTGGAACACGACGCTGCCGACGGTGTGCGCATCAAGTTGGCCGAGTCGGGTGCAATTCTGGAGCACCTCGGCGCGTTGGGCGGTGCGCCGCTACGCCCCACGACCGGGCCTGCGGCAGTCGACTGTATGTATTGGCTGCACTACGCGGAGGGGTCGCTGATGCCCTTGCTCTTGCTCAAGCTGGTGATGAAACAGATCTCGGGGCCGAAGGTGCCCTTCGTTGTCCGGCCAATCGCCAAGGCAGTGGCTGGTCAGGTCGACGCCAATTTCACCGACCCACGCGTCACTTTACACCTCGATTTCATCGACCAGCATCTCGCGAAAACGGGCTGGTTCGCGGGCGACCAACTCACCATCGCCGACATTCAGATGAGCTTTCCGCTGCTGGCTGCCGCTCATCGTGCAGGCTTAGCCGAACGTACCCATATTCGGGAGTGGCTGGCGCGAATTCAGGCCCGTCCAGCCTTTGTCGCCGCTATTGCCAAGGGTGGCCCGATCTCGTTTGACTAGCCCAAATCGAACACCAACACCTGCGCGTCGGTCTTCGCTGCCACCGTCACATGACCCAGCCCTGTGCTGCTCGCGCTATCGCCCGCGGTGAGCGCAAAGCCGTCCAGCGTAACTGCACCCGTAGCCACATGCACAAACGTGCTGCGCCCTACCGGCCCCGGATAGACCACCTCTGCGCCGCCACGAATCCGCCCGATATATAGGCGCGCGTCCTGCCGAATGACCATTGCGTCGCCCTCAGGCTGCCCGGACGCCACAAGCCGAAAGCGGTTGTCAGCGGAACCGTCGTCCCATTTCAGCTGGCCGTATCGTGGCTTTTGTCCCCGAACGGCGGGCTGAATCCAGATTTGCAGCAAGTGCACCGGCTCGGAGTCCGACGCGTTGTACTCGCTATGCAGCACACCGGTACCCGCGCTCATGTACTGCACTTCGCCGTGACGAATCACAGACCCATATCCCATCGAGTCCCGGTGTTCCAGCGCACCCGAAATGACGTAGGAGATAATCTCCATGTCCTGATGTGGGTGCTGGCCGAACCCCATATTGGGCGCGACCACGTCGTCGTTGATGACTCGAAGTGGTCCAAACCCAAGCCGGCTCGGGCTGTACCAATCCGCGAAGGAAAACGTGTAGCGGGTCTTCAACCAGCCGTAGTCACCGCGGCCTCGGGTGTCCGCTCGCAAGATGTTCCACATGAGGGCGCTCTCCCATCGCGGTCAGCTCTTGTCGCCGCCTATTGCGTCCAGTCCCACGGGCGTGAGAACTCGATGAGCAAGTTGTCTTCCGTGACGATGGGGTGCTTGGCCTTCCGATGCGCCTTGAGCAGATCCGCGCACGGCCGAAACCAAGTCGACTTTTGCCCCGGCTTGAGCCCCGGCTTGCGCAGCGCCAGTACCTCGTCCAGCCGCGTCATGTGGGCGGGGTCGTTCGCATCAAAGATGGGCTTGCCGTCGATACGCATGGCCAGCAACGCCTGACGCCAACGGCCGCGATCGAGCTGCACCGGCGTATTGGACAGCACCAGGTTGTTCACTAGTTTGAATCCAAATGGAAAGACCTCGCAGCCCGTCCGTTCCACATGGACCGAGCTCGTCGTATTGTATTGAAACGTGCCGCCGGGTTTGAGCCGCGACTTCGCCAGTTCGGCGAACTGTTGCCCCAGCAGATTGGTGCTGTGCGCTCGCCAGTGCCAGCTTGTGTTCATCACAATCGCGTCAAACTTGCGGTCCTTGTGAGCTAGCATCCACCGCCGACCGTCGTCGATGACCACCTTGATCTTCGGGTTTTGGAGCAACGTCTTCACCGCTGGGTACTTGGGCATAATCTCGAGATAGCCAGGGTTGATTTCAATGATGGTCAGCCGCTCCACGCCAGGCACGTTGGCCACCACTTGGGCCCACGAGCCGCTGGACAGGCCAATCATCAGCACTTCTTTCGGCGCCTTGTGATAGCCCGCCAGTGCATAAGCCCGGATGATCATGTTCTTGTCTTTGACCAGCGACGTTGAAAACACCCCGTCGTACACCCCGCCACCGTAGATCTCGCCGCCTTTTCGCACGGTGATGACGCCGCTCTTGTTTTCGATGACATGGGCGAACCGCTCCCCGTCGTATTTCTTACGAAACTGCAGTCGCTCCCACACGCCGTCATACAGCGGCGCGGCACCAGCGCTTGCAGCAATAGCGGTGATGATGAGGCCCGAGATCCACCGTTTTTGCTGAGTCGCCGTGGGCCCGGAGACCAGCACCAGCACCGCCCCCATAAGCAGCCCCACCACGGTCAACACGACGGAAGCATCCCGGACGCCGAGGGTGTCGAGCAACACAAAACCGGTCAGCAGGGAGCCCAAGGTGGAGCCCGCGATATTGGCCATATACAGCCAGCTCATCCGGCGACCTGCGTCGTCGTCTGGGGCGATACCGAGATGACTGACCAACGGTAAGACCGCGCCGAGGGTGCCAGACAGCAGTCCCACACCGATGAGTGTCCACGGCCAGGTGGTGACGGTCACCATCCACGCGATGAGCGGTACCAGGGCGAAGCCACCGAGGCTTGCCAAGACCAACAGCACGGCGGGTAGGCGTAGCAGCGCCGTGTCCCCTCGATCGATGCGATCGGTGCAAAACCTGCGCGTGGCGACGGATCCCAGCGCGATGCCGAGCAAGTAACTGCCGAGCACGACGCCGAATGCTGGCGCGGTGCCGCCGGTCGCAAAGCCATAGACTCGGAACCACAAGATCTCGAATGACAGGGCGATGAAACCGCCGAAAAATGCGACGAGCGCCGCGATACGGAAACTCATGCGCGCCTCCGCAGTTGGTTCACACCCCAAGCCAGCAGGATAACGACGCCAGCGGCGAGATTGCACTTCACCGCGAAGCTCAGGGTCTGATGCACGCCGTAATCGCGCAGGAGCACAACCGCCGTCAGCACTGCAGCGACCGCCGACCCGAGGGTGTTGACGAAGTACAGCATGCCAACCGACTTACCGACATTGTTGAGATGTTTGACCGCGTGGCTCACGAGCAAAGGCAGGGTGGCGCCCATCATGGACGTGGGAATGACGACGAGACCGAATGTCAGCGCGAACGTTGCCGGGCCAGATGCGCCGGCGGTCATGTCCCCCACCACGTCGATGAGGTGCAGGGACCGCCAGCCAAACAAACCGATGCCAATTTCGAACGCAGCGAACCACAACAAAGCGGACCGTTTCGGATTGGCTGCCAGTTGCCCTCCGATCCAACTTCCCACGCCAAGTCCGAGCATGAAGGCGCTCACCACTGTCGTCGTCGACGCGATGTCGACGCCGTAGAGCGCAAAAAGGGCCCGCTGCCAGACCACTTGGTACACGAGCGCTGCAAAACCGCTGACGAGGAACACGCCATAGAGCACTGGCAAGGGCAGGGCTGCACCGGAGGAGCCGCCGACATAGAGCGAGGGCGCGGCACCTGGAGATGTCGGTTCGGTAGACGGAGCAGATGGCGATGGGGACATATGGCTTCCTCAAGAATGGAGTGGCCTAGGCGCTATTTAACCGGAAAGTCCGGCAGATAGTTGGGTTCGAACGTGCTGTGCTTCCGAGCGTGCCCCGGAACGGGCAGGTGCTGATACGGCGCGAGCGCATCAACTTCATGGCGATTGTACGAGCGCGTCAACCACGCGCGATAGGTCTCTTCGTAATGGGTAGGTAGGCCCTTCAACTTCGTCTTCACAGTGGATTCGGGTAGCCCCCATTCCAGCGCAAGTCGTTTGACGGTCGGTTCCATGAACGCCGTGTAGATGAGCTCCATCTGAGAGTGCTCGTCGGTGACGTGGTACTGAATGGCCGTTGGGCGTTGACTGCGGTATTGGCCGAGCAATGTCATCTGCTGCGCACGCAGTTGATTGAAGGTGGGCTGGCTCATTCCGCCCGGGCCAGCCGCGTTGTCTAGCCACAGGGGTTCAATGCCGCTCTCATGGCAGAACATGCATCGTGCTGGCTTGCCAGCAGCGCCGTGTTTGGGTGAGGCCCACGAGCGTAGTTCTCCGTCCAGACCATAGACCGCAAACCGCAGTTGGCCATTGGCCATCACATCGATGACTTCACGCTCGTACAGCTTAAATGTCCCCTTCGCCAAGGACCCGATGCCTTCCTCGGCGATCCATGCAATTTGACTCGCATCGGTCGCCGCGACGCCTCGCAACAGTCGATCTCCCTTGGCGACGAGCGAGCCGGTGACATGCACGTGGTGGGTCGGAGCTGGATGGTCACCGGAGAAGGCCGCCCACGTCTTCTTCGCCTGGACGATTTCGTAGTAGTGCGCCGACGTATTGACGGTCAGCATGACGAATCGACCGACATCAATTGCACCGAAGACCTTGTACTCCTCGGTGGCGCGCAGCTGCGCGCAGATCGCGCTGAGGGGCGCGATCGCGGCCTTTGGGAATCCGGCATGGCCTAGATCCAGACGCAGCGTGGTTGGTCCCAGCCAGGCGACGACCTTGCCCGCATCGGCTGCGCGAATCTCAGCACCCAGCACGGACAGCGCCCAGTACAGGCCCGTCTCGGTACGGGATTGCGAATCTCCAGGATAGCTGTGAATCCACCGCAGACGAATGCACGGGCCGCTGCTCGCCATGCCGTCGGAGGCAACGGCGCAGCCGGCGGCGGAGGCGACTGTGGGCTTGCTCGCGCCTGTCGAAACGTCAGTTGCCGTGCATCCCAATACGAAGACAAGACCGATAACCGTGCGCCAGGATTGTGAGCGAGCTCGCTGCATCGGCCGAGCCTAGCAGTGTCGAGGCGGTGGACCAAACCGCTGGGTGGGGCTGCCGAAGCGCTACGGAGCCGCTGCAGTCGGCGTGGCCGCTCCTGGAGATTTGACGGTGTCTCCACTGGCTCCTTTGGGCGCACCGCCCTCCACGATGGCCTTGAGGTTGTTGAGACCAGCCTCGTAGTCGGGACCGATCATCCCGTCGAACATCAGGCCGAAGTAGCGGGCGATGGGGTTGCTGCCGAGATGTGAATCCAAAGACCAGGTGACTTTGGTGCCGGTTGCCGTGGATGTGAGGGTGAAGGTCGCGTCGCCCTCCCCGTCGCCGCCAAAGTCGAGGTGGGTCTTAACCCGCTCACCGGGGACCAACTCGGTGATCTCTTGTGAGCCGGTGCCGACCTTGGGGTTGTCACTGACCCAAGCCATCTTCGAGCCGACCGTGCCGTGTTTACCGGTAAAGGTGTACTTCGTCTTCGGGTCTCGCTTGAACCACGGAGACCAGCGATTGAAGCTCTCAAGACTCGCGACAAGTGGATACACCTGAGCCGGAGACGCCTTCATCTCAAGAGAGCGCTCTACGTGGACATCAGCCGGCAGCAGGAAGCCGCCGATGACGGCCAAAACAAGAAATACGACGACGCCAATGGCGACCTTCTTCCACATGACGGGCTCCTGGGCGCACGGTAGATTTTGCCCGTCGAGCGTTTGTTATCGTCGGCGACACGTCAAGGAAAAATTGTCTCAATAGCCTGAAAATAGAGGTCAATTCCGGTGGTCTGGCGCCGCTACCTGCGCCAACGCGCGTGCGCCCGTTCACGCGTTAGAAGTTGGGTGCTACTTAGCGTGTGCCCGCCGCGTGCGCTGCTTCCGACGCTTGCGGCTGCGACGCCGTTTGCGGACCGGCGGTGGTGGATTCTTCGCGGCAGGGGTGTCGCCGGCTCGAATCCGGGCAGCCTCGGCCAAGCTCGCCGCGCAGCGAAATCCAAAGTGGGAAATCGGCTTGTTGCTGGGTCGGTGCGCGCGTCGGTAGTAGCTGGTGGCGTACTTGGCGGGCCAATACCAAGAGCCGCCTTTGACCAGTTTGTAGCGATGACCTCTGCATTTTGCTGCGCCATCACACGGCCCCTTGGGGTTGGGTTTTTGGCAAGCAGCCCCGCATTTTGTCCACGACTTGCTGTACCAGTCGGCCACCCATTCCCAGGCGTTGCCGTTCATGTCGAAGAGGCCGTAGTGCCCCGGCGCTCGGGTGCCAATCACGTACGTTCGGCCCACATCCGTGTGGGTGCCGCGCTTCGGCGTGCCGCAGGAGCGCCCGCGTTTATCCATGATCACCGCGCGCTTACAGGTCGCCTTGTCGTTGCCCCACGATTGGGTGTCGCCATTTGGGCCGCGCGCTGCCTTTTCCCACTCGGCCTCCGTTGGCAAGTGCTTGCCCTGCCAGCGACAGTAGTCGACCGCGTCGAACCAACTCATCGCCACCATGGGCTGCTTGCCGCGGGAGAAATCGCCGTACAGCGGCTTGGCGCGCTTGCACCCTTTGGCCCGCATGCAGCCCCGGTACTGCCCAGAGGTGACCTCATAGGTGTCCATATAGAAGGTGTCTTGCCATACCCGCATGGCGGGCCGGGCGTCCTTTTTCCAGGCTCGGTCGTGCCCGCGCGTGAACCACCCGCCTGGAATGCACTTCAGCGTCGGCGTTTCAGGGCCACATGGGGCTGCTTTCATACCAGCAGGTGCGGGCTCTGCGGCTTCGGTCGTCACGCTGGCCAACAGTAGCGTGAGGGAGAGCGCGCAAAGGCGGGCTGGCGCGTTGGGAACGTGCATAGGGAAAGTCCAGCTAGTGGGTGGGTTCGACAGCCTTGGGCGCCGCCTGAATTCGCGCCTGCCTCACGGTCAGCAGCGCGAATAGCCCGGCACCGGCGAGCAGCCAGGGCCACTCACTCATGGCCACCATCACCAGGGCAAAGGCGGCGAAAGCGAGATAGAGCGCGGGTGCGACCGGATGGCCGGGCAGGGCAGCGATGGTGGGATCACGGCGCCGGAAGATGAAGATGGTCGACACGGTGAGGGCGCTCAGCAGAATCATCACCGACCCGGACAGCGTCACCAGGGAGCCAAAAGAGCCTGTCAGTACCAACGCGATAACCCACGCAGCCTGGGCGAGCAACGCCACCACCGGGGTGCCGAGGCGGGGGTGAATTCGCGCGGCTGGGCGCCACAGGTGGCCGTCACCGCTGAGCGCCAGGGCGACGCGCGAGCCCGCCATGATGGAGCTGTTGAGGCCGGACAGGATCGCTAAGGCGACCAATACGGCAAATCCGTCGCCGCCCGTTGGCCCCAAGACCTTGCGAGCCAGTGCGACCCCGGCATTGGGCGTCTCCCGCAGGATGGGCAGGGGAAGCGCGAGCAAAAATGCGATGTTGAGCAGCAAGTAGAGCAGGGCGACGAGGGCCACGCTGAGCATGACCGCTCTCGGAATCGTCCGCTGTGGATCGCGCACATCACCACCGACGTAGGTCAGCACATTCCAGCCGGTGTAGGTGAAAAATACCGCCGCGATGGCTGAGCCAAAGGCATTGGTCGGTGCATTGGCGACTACGGACGTGGCGCTCAGTGCGCTCCCCAATTGCGCTGATGCGCCCGCGATAGTGAACAGACCGAGAAATGAAAATCCCAGCAGCAGTCCGCCGGCAACCAGCAATTGGACCCGCCCCACCAGCCGAACTGATCCGAGATTGAGCAGGGTCGCCAACATGACAGCCACCGTGCCGACCACGTCGACGCCAGTGATATGCACGCCAGCGATGACCACCAGCTCTGCCTTGAGCCCCGACAGGGCGGTGATGGAGGCAAGCGTCTCACCGAGCCCCACTGCCATGGCGGCGATGCAGGCCGCGAAGGACAGCAGAAAGCTCATCCAGCCCCAGGCCACAGCCACCGGGCGACCGTAGGCGCGGTCGAGAAAGACGTAGTCACCACCCGCGTGCGGAAAGCGCATGCCCAACTCAGCCGCCACGAGCGCACCAGCGCCAGCGACGAGGGCCCCGACGATCCAATGAAGCAGGTAGCTCTGACCACTGTCGGCTGCGCGAGCGACCTCGGCGGGGGTGAGGAAGACGCCCATGCCGATGATGTTGCCCACGATGAGCGCGGCGGAGCTGCGTACCCCAAGGGTGCGGCGAAGCGTTACCGGCACGTCAGTGGTCATCGCGCGTTCCATGAGAGGTGGGCCTGGCGAACTGCAAATGTTCTGGCGACCCGTGCTGGCACCATACCGCTACGCCTGGGGCAGGCAACTAACCCGTGGGTTGTCAGATCGGGAGATCGTCTGGGCGGCCCACAGGGGCCCGAACGGTGCGAGTCCCCACTAATATGCCTTCGAGCGCCGTCAACGCCCCTGCGGGCCTCCCAGGGGCCTTAGCGGGCAAATTCGACTGTCAGAATCGCCCTGGGAGGCCTATTCCAGCTGATTGAGGTTCGCTGGGCCAGAAGGCAGCGAAAGCCCCGTAAACCCCGTAAACGCGGGATTTCGCGAAACGCCTGGCACTTCCCGAGCGGCTCTTCCCGAGCGGTATTTCCTCGGCACGTCTGACTTGGGTCAACCGACCGTTCGACGCTACGAGATGGTTTTGGAATACTCCCCCTTACAATCGCCCCATCACTTCTTCAGATCGTGCACAGGAAATCCGATGATTTGCGCGCGCGACAACCAGTTTCGTCTCTGTGGCCTCACCGCTGTCGTCATGATGTGCGCGCTGCTGCCATCTTTGGCCGTCGCCAACCCGTCGCAGCTCTGGGGAGTCGACGGGGAGCTGTGGCACCCGCGCGGCCCGTTGGCGGACTTCAGCGGCGCTGGCTATCACGCGAGCTCAATACCGCTCCCAAAGACGGTCACTTTCACATCGGTGCTCACTTTTGGAGCCAAGGGCGATGGTGTTACAGACGACACCGCAGCCATCCAAAAGGCCATCGACACGACCACCGGCGTGCTGTTGTTTCCCAAAGGCACGTACCGCATCACCAAGCGGCTCTGGGTGAAGAAGAGCGGCACCGTGTTGCAAGGCGAGTCCGCCGAAGTAGGCGGCTCCGTTTTGCGACTGTGCGGCGAGTTGGCTGCGAGCGGCGAGACAGGCGCAGCCTCCCGCCTAGCCAAGCACACCAACGCGGTCGTCGTCTTTGCCCCAACCACCTCGAACCTCGCGCTGAGGACCGTGATAACCGAGCCCACCCTGCGCGGGGATACGGTGTTGTCGGTCTCGAGCACTAAGGGTCTGAAGAAGGGGCAGCGGCTCATGCTGAAGATGACCGGCGATACCAAGCGGACCCTGCGCCGCTATCTCCACGGTGAAACGACGGTCTCCACAAAGTGCCTCGCGAAGCCGGCGGTCTTTCAGCTTCCCGTGGAGATTGCGGCCATCGATGGCCATCGCGTCCGTCTCACCCGGCCCTTGCCGCATGACATCCGCCTGCATTGGTCACCGGCGTTGTACGCATCGACGTGGCTGACCGAAGTCGGCATGACACACATGCGCGTGCAGGTTGAGCCCCATAGTTGGGCTACCGATTCGACGTGGGGACCGCCCGCAGGTGTGCGGATGACCCGTGTCGTCCACGGTTGGATGGACACGGTCACGGTACAAAGCTGGGGCGATGCCTTCGCCATTGATACGCAATCGCGGTGGCTGACGCTCAACGAGCTGCGCACGGCGCCCGTTCCCGGTAAGCCGAAACAGGGTGTCGCCATGCGCCTCCATGGGGCGCACGATGTTCGGGTGGAGAAGCTGCATGTAGACGCTCGCCCTTCCGGCCTCGTCTGGCTGGGCGGGATGGCCACTGGCAATGTGTTCCACCTGCTGTACGGCGGGCACTTTGGCGTGAAGGTCGTCTTGGAAGGCAGCGCGGGTTGGAACCTGTTCGATCATGCGCGGGGGCCTGAGGGTGCGCCAGGTGTTCCCGCCGCGTGTGACATGGGGGCGCGCAATACGTTTTGGTACAGCTCGCCTTCTGGGGCCGGGATGGTCGGCACGCCGCAGACGTTCGTTCGTCCGGGAAAGAAGCTGGTTGCGAACCCGGGACAGATCGTTGTAGGGCCAGCAGGGCTTACCAAACCGTGGTCGGAAGAGGTGCCAAAGCTCAGCCCGTTTTCCATCCACGCCGCCCAGATTGCACATCAGACGAAGAACAAGCCGACAGTCTTCTCCTCTGCCAACGGCAGCGACGCGTCCACGTGGGACCTTCGTGATCCCAGCCGTTGGCGGGTCACCAGGGTGGGTCAGGCGTTGGCGTGGCGGATGGACGCTGCCGGACTGCCCAACATCGGCGGAGGTCGCCTTGCCGAATATGCTGTTCAAGGACCGAAATGGCTCAAACCGCCCGCCAACGTGCGCCTGCAATTGCGGGCTCGCAGCTTTGGTGGCGGCGTTGCGCTGCTGACCGGCTTTGTAAACGACCGCAACTACACCTTTGCCGCGGCGGGTACGTCGGCGAAGGACACAGGTATCTTCCGCGTCGAAAGTGGCGTCGCCACAAGAGTGACACTGACATCCAGCGCGCTGCTTCCACCCACCGGCTGGCATACGATCAGTCTGACTCAAACCGGCGGCAAGCTGCGGTTGATGGTCGACGGCAAGCTGGCGGCGGAGGCAAGCGCGATACAAGCCGACACGGGCAAGCTGGGGGTGGCGCCGACGACCGGCGAGGTGGCGCTGGACGACATCTCCGTGGTCG
>JAGSHB010000109.1 GCA_023954815.1 Myxococcales bacterium
CTGTCCTCACAGACGACGGTCTTAAACCGCCATTTTCCAGCGACCTTTGTACAAACCAGCGAGACCGCATCACTGGCGCACTTGATCTCACCGGGGCTACACGACGTGTCGATGCACTTGCCCTTTTGGCAGACCAACCCCTTGCCGCCGCAGTCCTCTTTGACCTCGGTGTGGATGCCGTCGGTCTTGCACCGCATCACCTTTCCGCCCTTGCTGTCGGGCTTGCAGCTCAGCGCGCCGGGTTCACACAGCAGCGGAATGCACTTGCCTTCGTCGCAGTACGTCCCCGGCTGGCATTTGGTCGCCGCCCAGCCGCCGCCGTTGACCTTGCACAAGGCGACATGGGTGGTGGCCTCGGGCTTGCCCCAGCAGCGCGTCTCACCGGCGGTGCACATGTCGGGCAGACACTCGTTGTCGAGGCAGAACTCACCTTGAGGGCAGTTCTGATCGGTCAGGCACTGAACGCAGGTGTTGCTGAGTAGATCGCACACCTGCCCAAAGGCCTTGCAGTGGTTGTCGTGGCTGCACCCTTTCACCGGTTTCACGTCAGGAACGTCCTGCGGCGAGGTGTCGGCCCCGGTATCGAGTCGCGCATCGACATACAGAGATGCGTCGGCTAACTGAATGCCGGTGCCTTCTTCGCCCGGGTCGACACACGCTGATGCCATCCCAGACAGCAGGACAAAAAGCAGGGCCGCACGAGCGATCATACCGGGCCGCGCCACGCAGCCGCTGTCCCGCTCAAGAGGCGAAAAACCAGCATATTTACCGGCATCTGGCTGCGCGAATCGGCTGCCCCCGGGCAATAGGGCTGGGGACCGAAAGTGAGATTTGTCGTCCGCTGAACGGTGATTGTGGGCCACGGCGGCACCTCCCGAACGAGGTAGATACCACAGTGACGCGCCGGGTTCGCCGTCTCAACATCTGTCTTGACACGCGTCAACGCTTTGCAGGGATGCAAGACCCATGCGAACTAGGCCGAGGCGAAGCAATCCAAGCGCTCAACTGCCTGATTTGCTAGAATCTGCAGCCTATTTCGGCGCGGGCACGAGGGAAGCAAATCCGAATGCGTCCTGCCCCCACAACCGGCGAATCAGTCGCCCGTCCGGGCCATACACGTCGACGACTGGGAGTCCAGGCTGAGCAGGTAGTACACGCTTCATCTTGCCGACCTTCCAATCGGTGACGTCGACGTGCCGAAAGACGACGTCATCGCGGCTGCCGGCGAAGGCCACCAATTTCGGCTTGAGCTTCTTGCACACCGCACACCACGCGGCCCCGTACTCCACAATCGTTGTCTTGCCAGCCACAAGCGCCTGGGCAACCTCGGTCTCGACAGGTTTGTCGCCTGGAGACAGCGCAGGTTTCGGGCCAGTATCTGCCGGCGCGCTATCCCATGACCAGTTCAGTGCGAGGACGCCGCCGATGCCGGGCACAGGCTGGAAGCCGTTGACGTCGCGATACAACGGAATACGTACCGTGGCGGTGGCAGAAAAACCGTTGCCGATGACAGCCTGAACCGTCGGGTTGATCCCCAACCACGTGCCGCCGCCATTGCGGAAGTCCTCGATGGGTTCTCCCTCGGCAAACCGCTCTTTGCCGGTGTCGCGCCACTGCAGCTCCGCGGACAACGCCGCGTTGAGCACACCCGGCACGATGGCGAAGTTAGCCGATAGGGATGAGCGCACTTCCGTGCCCCAGCGAAAGAGGTAGCCGTCGTTGATGTTCTCCGTCAGCGCGTGCCGAAAGCCGTTGGTCAGCGACCAACCGACCGTGTCATTGATGCGACCGAAAAAGTCCAAATCCGCCAGCACCCACCACGCACCGCGACCGAGAGAGACGTATTGATCGCTGACCGCGTCCTCTGAGTTTTTGACGATGAACTTGCCCGTTGGGGCGCCAACGCCAGCGGAGAAGACCATCTGCGGAATGGCGGAGCTCTTCAGGCCGAACAAGCCGTTGAGGCGCTGACGTACCCGAAACTCCATGTCCGACAGCCCGTAGTCGCTGTAATCGGCGATGGGTGTGCCGTCGACATCCGTCGTTGCGCTGTCGCCATCAGCCTGCCGGGTGCTATCGGCTCGGCCGTAGGGCGCGATGAGTTGGAAGGTCGTGCCAGTGGGCAGCTCGACGGCCAGCATCAAGGTCATCACGTGGACGCGGAGGGCCCAATCGCGGGTGTGGACCCACTGGGTCTTGTCCTCTGGCGGAAGCTTGACGGAGCCCTCGTAGAGATCGGCCATTTCGAGGTAGCTGTAGACCAACGCGCCGCTGAGACGAAGCTCCTTGGGTGAGCCGTCACCGAACGCACGGGCGATGTCGTTGTCGCCCGACGAGAAGGCGGGATTGCCGCAGACCGCGCACTGGGCTGCTGCCGAGTTGGGCATGGCGACGGACATCAGGGCAAAGGCGGCGACAATACCGGTGACCACGATGATGACACCGGTGAGGCGCGAAAGGAGGGATGGAAAACTGAGGTGCATGCGACGCTCCGGCATGGCTGAGGGCGAGACGAGCCCCCTGCGACAGGGTCCATGACGGACCAAGGTGGGGGATGTTACAGGCAGCGTCCGGTTGACGCACGTTGCGCACCGCGGGATGCGGGCGTAGCGTGCTTCCCTGTTCGCCCTGGAGCTGGGTGAATCGGTCAGTGCGGGAGTCAGGGCCATGAAGAGCGGACGCATTCTCAAGTCGTCGGATCACGCCCGTGATGGCGCGGGGATGACCTATGTCTACCCTGTGGTCTCTCGACGTGCCGGTGGCGTGTCGGTCGGTATCAACCTCAATCCGAATCACGCCTGCAACTTTCGCTGCGTGTACTGCCAAGTGCCGAACCTCGTCTACGGCAAGGCCCCCGAGATCGATTTGCAGCTACTTCAGCGCGAATTGACTGATTTTCTGGGTCACTTGCTCCACGGCGACTTCATGGAACGGCGGGTTCCCGAGGGCGCTCGCCGGCTGTGTGACATCGCTTTTTCTGGCAATGGCGAACCTACGAGCGTCATCGATTTCGAGCAGATCTGTGATCTGGTGGCCACGACCATGGACGCGGCGGGGGTCAGCCCTGAGGTGAAGCTGCGGCTGATCACCAATGGCTCCCTCGGCCACAAGACCCACGTGCAGCGGGGCGTGGCACGGATGGCGCAGCGCAATGGGCAAGTGTGGTTCAAGTTCGATGCAGGCGACGACGACACCCTGGCGCAGATCAACAACTTCCCCGGCGGCGTTGAGCGGCAGCGGCGCCACCTGCGTGCGATCGCGAGTCAGTGCGAGACGTGGCTACAGACCTGCGTATTTGCGTGGCATGGAAAGCCGCCGTCTGAGCAGCAGCTGGAAGCGTGGTTATCCGTGGTCGCTGACGAGGTCGAGCTAGGCACGCCGATCGCTGGCGTCTATCTATACGGCATCGCCCGGCAGTCCTTTCAGCCGGAAGCGTCGGAGTTGTCGCAGCTGTCCGCCGATTGGTTGCTGTCCTATGCCGAACGCATCACGGCGCGCACCGGCCTCTTGGTGGAAGCCAGAGTCTGAGCGAAACACACGGCCGCGCTACTTGGTGCAGTCGGTGGCTTTACCCGGCGAGCCCAGCAGCAGCGCCGCGCCGAACTTCTTGGCGGACAAGCACCAATTTCCGCCGATGTCATTGGACGCGGCGTTCATGGCTGACGGCAACAACTGCATGCTGGCGCCCGTGGTGATCGTGGGCCAAATACCGCCGCCCTTGTAGGACACGCTGTCGATCTCCGTGCCACCGACCAGCAGCGTGATCTTGCCGCTGGCGTTACTGAGAGCGATCTTGCCGATAGCGTGGTCCACCGGGATGTTGACCACGTTGTCCTTGTGACCAATGACGACAAACTCACCGGGCTTAAGCGTCGTTTTGCCGCCCGCTTCAGTCAGGATGGTGCTCACCAGACCTTTGTAAGAGACGATTAGCCCACCCACCTTGATGATCTTCTTGGTGCGGTTGTGGATCTCGATGTACTCGCCCTTGTCGCCTGTGCCCGCCGCGGATTTGGGCATGATCTCGGTGATGATGAGGTCGCCCGGTTTGGCCGTCGTCGGCGCTTCAATCTTGCAGTTGGCGTCGCAACCATCGCCCGGAACTTTGCCGCCGTCTTCGCACTCCTCGCCTGTCTCCAGGATCTTGTTGCCGCATACCGGCGCGGGTTTTCCGCAGTCCAGATTCGCCTTTCCAGGCGTGCCCTTGTCGCCTGCCCCGTAGCTCAGCGCGGACTTACACCAGGCGGTGGGCGCGTCGTTTTTCGTGGCGTCGAGTTGGGTCGAACTCAGCTGAATGGACGCGCCGGCGCCGAGCCCGGGCCAGCCGAACTGACCGCTCTTGTAGTGCACCGAATCGATGAGAAGCGCGCCGGCTGAGAGCTGCAAATCGCCCCCCGAATTGCTGAGGAAGAAGTTGTTGTAGACATAGCCGTGTGTGATGCCGCCATTGGTGGTCGATGACTTGGAGATCCCCATCACAAAGTAGCTTTTAGACTGGATCCACAGAGGTTTAGGGTGCGAGATGAGGTGCTTGCTCGCGCCGAGGACCAGCGTCAGCCCGTTGATGTCCACCGCCGCGCTGCCCGGATTGTAGAGCTCGACGTACTCGCCGAGATTATCCGCCACCTTGTCTGGGTTAATCATCAACTCGCTGACGACCACCGCGCCTTTCTTCAACACCGCGCTCTTTTCGCACAGCGGCGAGCAACCGTCGCCGCCGTCCTTATTGCCATCGTCGCAGGTCTCGGCGCCTGTGACCTGCTTGTCTCCGCAAACTGCCGGCGTGCAAGCGTCGCCTTGGCCATCCTTGTTGCCATCTTTCTGATCGGTGTTCTTGGTGAGCGGGCAGTTGTCGCAAACGTCGCCGATGGTGTCTTTGTCAGCGTCCTTCTGCTCTTTATTCGGCTTTTTCGGGCAGTTGTCCTTGTCGTCGGTGATGCCGTCCTTGTCGCTGTCTTCCTTCTTGCACTTGTCACTGCAGCCATCACCTGACTGCTTGTTGCCGTCGTCGCACTCCTCGCCCTCGTCGAGTTGCTTGTCGCCGCACACAGGCAGCTTCGGGCAGGCATCGCCCACACCGTCCTTGTCGCCGTCTTGCTGCGCTGGATTCTGCACATTCTTGCAATTGTCATCCGCGTCACTGACGCCGTCATTGTCGGCATCGGCGTAGTCACACGGGCTGTTGGCTGCGCCGGGCGTGCCCTTGTCACCGGAGGTCATCGACTTCTGCGCGCCGCACCACGCCTTGGCGTCATCGTTGCTCTTGGCGTCTATCTTGGCAGCGTCGAGGTTCATGGAGCGAGCGTTCAAGAAGGGCCAGCCAGCTTTGGGATCCCAGCGGACGGCGTCGATTTCCAAAGACCCGACCGCTAAAATCACCGCGTCCTTGCCGCTGTTGTTGAGCTGGATGGACGAACCCCAGGCGTGATCGACCGCTACCCCGCCATTGTCAGCTGAGACCTTGGATGCCCCGAACACGTAGTAGCTTTTGGCCGAGATAATCACGGTTTTGGGCAGAATATTGTACTTGTCGTTGCCATCGTCGCGGATGGTGATCCCGCCCATGTCGATGGCTTTGTCGGTCGGGTTGTAGACCTCGAACCACTCCGCCTTGGCGTCCGTCAGCTTGCCTTCGCCCCAAGGGTTGTAGTGGATCTCGGTGATGATGAGGTCGCCGGGCTGCAAGGACTTGGTAGGATCAGTCGTCGAGTCGGTCGCTTGGGTCGTGTCGCCTGTGGTGGCCGAATCACCAGTCATCGCGTCAGGGGTCTTGCCGCTGCTGTCCACGGTGATGTCCTCTTGCACGCTGACATCCGGCTTGCCGGCATCTGAGGA
Source organism: Myxococcales bacterium (assembly GCA_023954815.1). GTDB lineage: Bacteria > Myxococcota_A > UBA9042 > UBA9042 > UBA9042 > UBA9042. The sequence goes on from JAGSHB010000109.1 coordinate 5,836, forward strand.
ACCACTGTCGAGCGCACCGCCGTCTATTGGGCCGGAATCCTGGGCCGATCCATCTGGTTTGGGCGTGCCGCCATCGATTGGACCGCCATCTGCGCAGAGCTGGGTCGCGCCCGTAACACACGAGCCCGCTGCGCATTTATCGCCGCCAGTACAAGGATTTCCATCGTCGCACGCCGCGGCGTTCGGCCCGAAGACGCAAGTGAGGGTTTGTGGGTTGCAGCCGTTGTCGGTGCAGGGATTGTTGTCGTCGCATACTTGGCTGCCACATGTGACCGCGCTACCCGCATCTACGGTCCCCACGGGGCCGCTGACGCCACCGCTGCCACTGGAGCATCCAACAGCCAGCCAAAGTGATGCGACGGCGAAGCAGTGGACCACGGGGGAATCGAAGCGAAAGCGAGCGGTCATCTAGAACTCCGGGTTGTGCGCATCTGCTGCCCCCCCTGGCTGGGTGGAAATGCAGAGGCCACGGCCCTTTTGCCCATCTCCTGCTGCGAAGTCGAGCGCTCGCAAATAGGCTGACTCGTTTGGGGGCAAGGTCTCTTGAGGGGGGGAAGCCGTGGCAAGCTGCGGCTGAGGGCGCTCTCAGCCCTCCCATTAAAAAGAATCTAGCAACGCGCTGCGATAGTCATTTTCAATGACACCGCACGCTGCTAGCCGAGCATGGCGACTTCACGCCACGCCAGCACGTCGCGATACCCGGCACGCTCGGCGCCAAGATGTAGCGCGTCGCCTTCCACGAGCACCCAAACGCGCTTGCCAGCACCTGGGCCCTGCTGCGTAGCTGACAGCAAGGCACCCGAGACCAAGATCTTGCGGCTGCGAAAGGGCATCGGCACATGCATCGGCCGCAGCATGACCACGTCCTCGCCCATGGCGCCGACCTCAGCGACAAACATGGCGCGCTCACCACCGCTCTTGGCGACCTCGCGACCGATCACCAAGCGGCCAGCAGCGATGCGGGCGGCGACGTCGCGGGAAAACGCCTGGGGCGCGACCTTTCTTGGATCGACGCCGTCGTGCTCAGCGCTGTGCTCGGCCAAGAACGCCACGCAGGTCTTGAGATCACTTGAATCTGCGGTGCTGAAACTCATGCGCCGACTGCCTTTGCCCTCGCCGCCGCTACACATCAGCGACGGCCGCCTGTCGGCCACGACCTGACGCCCCACATCCCGAAAGATGCGCCAGAACGGATTGACGACGTTGGCCGGGCCAAACAGCACGTGCCGATGACTTTCACGGCTGGTGTGCAGGTGCTGGGAGCGGAGCATCGTGCGCGCCATGGCCTCGACAGCATCCTCGTCGTCCCCGTAGAGAGACGCCCGTGTGCCCGAAATCGCCGCAAAAGCACCGACGCGACCGCCGCCATCACTAGCTGAAAACCACCAATTATCCGGATGCGCCGGGGCAGAAAGCGCCGCTTTGACGTGCCAAGTGCTGAGGTCATTGCCGCGCTCAACGCACGCACGCAGCCCCGCAAGTTGGGTGGTTTCTCGACAGGTCCAGGTCGTCATGGGCGGCTCCGCTGTCTCGTAGATGTCGTGTGGCGAGGGTTGTTGATGGACGTGGTTCGTATCCCATCGGAATGTGCGTACCGTACCACCGCGGTGACGGCGCGAAACCCAGGGATGGTGTGACAAGCCACAGCACCGAGAATTGCACAGGATTTGACAATGCCCGCACCACGAATGACGCGCGCATCGTGGTAAACCGCTTGGCGATGACACCACGTACGACCAGCCTTGCCTCCTTCCTGAGCACGGTAGCCGTCGGATGGACCGCCCGCGTCCTGCTACCTGGCGCCATTGGCAAATATGTGGGCGTGGCGCTGTGGACGACGGCCCTGTGCTGGCTCGTCTCGCTAGTCTGGCCGGCGTGGTCGTCCAGGCGGGTGGCAGCGGCGGCGCTCGTGGGAAGTTGGGCTGTCGAATTGCTGCAGCTCAGTCCAATTCCGCTGGCGCTCGCCGACTACCACAGCGCCTTTGCCCTGATTTTCGGCCGTTATTTCGGAGCGTGGGACTTGCTGGGCTACGCTTTGGGTGCCCTTTGGGGATTCGCCTGGCACTTCGCAATGGCACTTCGCAATGGCGCTTCGCAATGACGCCTGACACCCTACCCGCCCCGCGCACGCCATAGGTTTGCCCATGCCCCACCCTCCGATCTCGACGCCGTCACATTGCTGGCCACTGCGCCCTGCCCTGCTGCTAGGTCTCGGCGTCACGCTGCTCCTTGTTGTGTCCTGTGGCGCCAACGAGACTGGGAGCGGGGGGGCGACCTCCAATGACACAGCCGTGGCGGATGGCGGCGTCGGCAATCAGCAAGCCAGCGATGCGCCGGACGGCACACACGCGGGTCCCGCGTTGGCATTCGGCGTCGGCAGCGCGCCTCTTTTCGCGCCCATGGGGATCTCCACTGCGGGATATGGACAAACGCCGAAGAAGACCGCCCCCCGAAGCCCTTTGGCGAGCAACTTTCAGGCAACCACCACCCTGCTCCACCCGCCGACTGCCCAGGCCGTGTACCTCAAGAGCGTCACGACCGACCTGCTGATCGTTCAAACCGACCTCATCGGGATTCATCAACGCTTTTTCGTCCTTGTGGCCGAGCGCTTGGAGGCCGCGATTCCGGGCTTTTCGCGGGATCGACTGATTCTGGCGGCCAATCACACCCACTCGGGTCCGGGTCATATATTCGATGCCTTTTTCGCCGCCACCGTCGTAGATGTCTTCATCGGAGAAATCGCCAGCCGCATGGCCGATGCCATCGTGCAGTCTGCGAAGCTCGCGGTTGATGACGCCAAGGATACCGGCTTGGCCGAAGTGGGGTACGCGCTGCTGTCGAACAAGGAGATGCACAGCGACCGGCGTTGCGAAAATCCCGACTACCAAAATGACCGAATGGCGGTGCTCGTGGTGCGTGAAAAGGACAAGCCCACGCGAAAGGTGACGCTCGTAAACTACGCCATGCATGGCACGGTGTTCTCGGCGAAAGACGCCATGTTGAGCGGAGACGCGCCCCGAGCGGTGGAGCGAGCGTTGGTCAAGAGTACGGGCGGACCTGTGCTGTTCTTGCAGAGCTGGGGCGGCGACATGTCTCCCGGGCATCCGGCTCACTTGTACAAGCAGACGACGGCAACCAGCGCGCCGCTGCCGAATCTCGACCGGCTGGAGGTGCTGGGGCGCTCTGCGCAGCTGACCTTGGCCGGCCTCGACAAGAATCTGACGTGGCTGCCCGACCCCGAATTGGCGGTCCAGAGCCGAGAATACGCCATCGACCATGCCACGTTGAAGTACGACAAGGGCGAGTTCGACCAGCCCAACGGCGCGATTTTATGTGGATTCAGCAAATCTGGATGCAAGGACGATCCGCCGGTGGACATGAGCATCTGCATTTCGCTGCCCAAGGGGGGCGGGCCACAACAGATACGCTTTACGGCCGCACGTATCGGGCCGTTGGCGCTGGTGACGCTGCCCGGCGAGCCAGTGACGACCCTCGGCGAAGCGGTGATGAACGACGTGCAGAACAAAACCAGCGCAAAAGTCGCATTCGTGCTGGGTTATGCGCAGGACTATACGGGCTATTTACTGTTTGCTGATGACTGGAAGGCCGGCGGGTACGAAGGCAGTTTCAACTACTGGGGGCCGAAACAGGGACGTTTTGTGGCCGATGCGGCTGTCGCAACCGCAGCACTACTCTTCGATGGCATTGAACCCAAGCAACAAGCCGTCGGCGCGCTGACTTATAAGATGCCCCAAAGTCTGACCTACAAGCCGATTTCAGCGCTAGAGCCGGCGGCAATTGTGACTAATGTGGCCCCCAACGTGACGCTGGGACAAATCGTCACGTTCGCCGTCAATGGCGCCAAGGATCCGTGGTTTGGTAGTCCGAAGGTACGCCTGGAGACAGAAACCGGAGAAGCCGTGGCCAGCGCAGTTGCGGTGATTGTGCAGCTGTCGGTGATGCCGTCATTTATGGATAACCCGGTGAAGTACGGGGGCAAGAGCGATGCCCGCCGATTCGAATGGACGGTGACGCTGCGGACTCAGTTGCGCACCCCCGGGCTATTTGAGATGGCCCCGGGTCGGTATCGACTTGTTGTGGAGATGCCGGGGCAGGCCGCGTCGGTGTACAGTGACGTCTTTGAGGTCAGCGCACCGAAGCAGTAGGCGTCACCGAATCGGACTACCTTCTGACCATGCTTGGCCCTTGAACCCAGCGCCGTCGATCACATCAAGCACGCGGGTGATGTCCACCACGGTGGGTTGATAGTCGACCAACATGTCGCCGTTGGGCTGGAGTTGGGCGGCGCACACGCCAGGTTCGTTGGCGACCCGCATGAGCAGCGGCCCCGCGCAGCTAATACAGGCGATCCCATCAACAGCAACCCGCGTACGAAACGCCTGGGCACGGGGACCGTCGGCTCCTGCCGCTGGTGAACATTGGCGAACCACCGGCTTCGGCGGCGTCTGCGCCATAGAGGGCTCATCAGTCAGCATCACCAACGCCACAAGCGCCACGCCAAAAACGGTGAGCGCAATGAGGATCAGGGGCATATCGGTGAGTTCCTGCGTACGCACGTCGACCTCCTGCGACAAGGTCGTGGCGACAGCGATAATGTTACGAACCAAACTAGGTGCCAAACTAGGTGCCATGCGTTTAGTTGAGGGCTCTCACGACCCATTTCAAGGAAGTATAGAGGCACACCCGACGACGAAGTGCCGACGAGGTGCCATGTGTTTAGTCGAGAACCAAACTAGGTGCCATGCGTTTAGTTGAGGGCTCTCACGACCCATTTCAAGCAAGTATAGAGGTACACCCGCGCAATCGCGCGTCCCTACGGGCCAGAGGCTTGTGCCCAATGCCGTGTCTACCCTCCCGGCCACTCGCCGCAGCGGCGTAGCGCCTCACTCACCATGGTGTCGGCCAATCGACTGCTGCCCACCTCACCGAACCTCTGACGGTTCGAACGGCCCAGTCGCCCACAACGAGCTTGTTACCTCACCACATCGCCAAGTCCCCATCGCCGTGCGGCGTCACGAAGCCACCCAAGGGCCGGAACGTACCCTCGGGAAACTCCACATCCCATTCACCGTCCCGAAATCGCGCCGAAGCCTCCATGTAGGCATGCGTGATGGCACGAAGTCCGGCCTTCAACCTCGCTCGCACAACAGCACGCGAAGCATGCACCGACGGAGCACGACGCCGACTTCGCAGTGGCACCCGCGTGGTGATATCAGCCGCCAACACAGCCGCAGCCCCCAACACACGAACGCCAGACTCGGTACGCCGCTGCGCAGCCTCCGCATCAATACCCGCCGCGAGGTTACGGACGCTCTGCCGCCAAACGTCGGTGCTCGTCTCCGACCAGCACGGCAGCGGACTCATACGCACCTCGTACACCGTGTCGAACTCGCCGGGCGTCGGCACATAGCTCTTCCGACGACGGGCGTTGTACCGCGCCGTAAAGTCCGTCCAAACGCCATAGATCGGCTCGCCATACAGCAGCCAAGGCAGCGAGCTCACGCCAGGCCAGTCACCGACCTTTTCAACAAGGTCCTCTTTGACCCCATGCGCCATGATGTAGCGCAATCGCGCCATCTGGGTCTCTTCGTCAGGCGCGACACCAATCGCCCGAAAGCGTCGATGCCACATCGTGCCCCGGCGCCCGTGGAGGTCGTTCAGCTTCTTCGACAAGTTGCCATTGACCAGCCGCATAAACTTGCTCTTTTGCTCGGCGTTTCGAACCGTGATGAGGAAGTGACAGTGGTTCGACATGAAGTGAAACCCGTGGATCCGCACCCGCGTCTGCTCCTGAGCGCGACCGATCACCCCCAAGATGATCGGGTCGACCTCCTCCCCGGGTCGCAAAAGAAACTCTCCGTTGATGGTTCGGGTCGTGATTTCATAGCAGTAAAGTGGAAATGGGCAGCGTAGTGGTCGCATCGTGAGTCTCCATACGAGGGCAGGTGATCGCGATCGCCCTCGTATCTACGACGCTGGCCGACGCAAAAATCGTCGGATCGAACTGAAAAAAAGTCTCGAATCCTCCAAAATATGTCGTTTTGCGAAACGCCTGGCACCTCGTTTGCACCTCGTTTGGCACCTCGGTTGCGTGTATTCACGAAACGTCTTGCACCCCGTTTAGTACTTCGATTGCATGCTTTTGCGAAACGCCTGGCACCTCGTTTGTACCGCGAAACGCCTGGCACCTCGTTTGCACCTCGTTTGAAGGTGATGCTTGCACGTTGGCGAATCCTGGCGATCATGATCCGCGGCCTCGCCCTGCGGCCGCCCCATCAGCCACCTCCAGAAAGCCGATACCCATGACGACAATCAACTGGTTCCCCGGACATATGCACAAGGCGCGCAAGGACATTGCGGCGGTGATGCCCCACATGGACGTCATCATCGAGGTGATCGACGCGCGCATCCCTTTTTCCAGCGAAAACCCCCTCGTCCCTGACCTGCGCGGTTCGAAGCCGCTCATCAAACTGCTCAATAAGGACGACCTCGCCGACCCTGAAGTCACCGCGCTGTGGGTCGCTCACATCGAGCAAGAAAGCGGGGTCAGAGCGCTGCCAGTAGTCGGCAGTAACCCCGACGACATTCGACGACTCGCGCGTGTCTGCCGCAGCTTTTTCGGAGACTCACGTCGCGACATCCGCACGATGATCATGGGCATTCCCAACGTAGGAAAGTCGACCATCATCAACACCCTCGCCGGTCGCGTCATCGCCAAGACAGGCAACGAGGCGGGCGTGACCAAGGCGCAGCAGAACATCCGGTTGAGAAATGGCATCTTGCTCACAGACACCCCCGGCTTTCTCTGGCCCAAGCTGAACCCGCCCTCGTGTGGCTACCGGCTCGCCATCACAGGTGCGCTGAAGGACTCGGCCTACGACTACACCGACATCGGCCTATACGCGGCGGAGTATCTGCTCAAAAGTTATCCCGAAGGCATCATGAGTCGCTACAATATCGACGAGTTGCCAGAAAGCGATGTAGAGCTGCTCGAAGCCATCGGCGCCCGGCGAGGGTTTAAGGTCAAGGGCGGCGGCATCAATGTGCCTCGCGCAGCAGCCCTACTTATCACGGAGTTGCGCGCTGGACTGCTGGGGCCGATTAGCCATGAGACACCAGCTATGGCGTTGAAAGAAGAGCAGCAGGCGAAAATCGACGAGGCGGAGAAGGCGCGTTTGAAGAAGGAGCGTGACCGCATGCGTAAGTTGCGTGCGAAGAAGAATCGCCGCTAGGCCGCGAGTAAATGGAACACAGTGCCTCCGCCGTCAAAGCGCCTGATCGGCGAAAACACCGTAGTGGTCGGATGCGTAGACACCGTCGGATGGTTCGTGCGGCGCGGGGGCAGACGCAGCAACTAGAGCGAATGGGGCGTCACGAGCTGGTCAAGACAGCCGCGTAGCAGCATCGTGGCTCGCTCCTTCGATCTGTAACACTAGGGAGCGATGACGCCTCCAGTCCGGGGCACTGCCGCCCATCGCCAAACCGAGAGTTGCCTGATGTCTACCCTACTTGCGCCTGCCAAACTACGATTTCATCGCCGCGCCACCGACAAGCCGATATCGAACTTAATCCTTGGTTTTACGGCGGCCTTGCTGCTAGTGGGCTGCGGATCAGACCCGGCACCAAGCGGTGCGCAGACCGACGCCGGACAGGTGAACACAGAGGACGGAAGCGCCCCGCAAGATGCAGCCAATGGCACGAATGGCACCAACGACAGCGGCTCGGCAACGACGGACGCCGGCACGTCGGATTCGGGCCCGGCCGACGCGGGTACACCCGACACCTGGGCTGCACAGCTAGCGAAGTTTGTGCCAACCCAAGGTCACGAGAGCGCGCTGGGCGACGGCTGGATGGCGGCCGGGCAGCCGAGCAAGAGCCGCCTGCTGGACGTGGTGGCCCAAGGCGCGACGGTGGTTACGCTGCGCTACAAGAGTGAAGATCCCTTCGATGAAAAGAAGCTGGTCGAAGACAATGGCGGCACCTTTGTGCGCTATGGCGTGCAGCCCTCGCAGTACAACGACAAGGCCTTTCGGACGGCGCTGTGGGACCTCTACGACAAGTGGCAAGCGGATGGCGGGCTCGTGTACCTGCATTGTGCGAGCTCGAATCGTGTCGGTGGTTCGTGGGCGATGTACCAATTTGAGCGCAAAGGCGTAAGTGCGAATGAAGCCTATGAGCTCGGCAAGGCAGCGGGAATGACGAGCACCAGCGCCATCGTGAAGAAGGTGTTGGGGTTGTAGAAGCGAGGGCGAATGGGTCGCCGTGGGAATACATTTAAAGGTCAGGGTGTTGCACTCCTACTGGCCCAACCCCCCAGCGATCGCCCCCCTCGCACGAGCGGCAAGTTCGTGCGAACAGGGCGACGCTGCGCCTCGCTGGAGATCCCATGTTGCCCCCACACTCCCCCCCCCATGGCAGACGCCGTCTCATCACAGCGACAATGCTCGTCGTCGGATTAGGGCTCGCTCTCGGCGGGTGTCAAAAGGTGGAAGACGCGTGGATCAATGTGGCCGGCAAAAAGGTGAGCAACCCAGAAAAAGAGACGGAAGACTGGGTCTTGATGGAGGCGATGAAGGCCGCGCGCAACGACAACGCTGAGCGCGGTTGGGAGCGGTTTCAGAAGGTCCTGCACACCTCCGAGCGCACGCCCAACGCCCTCCGAGGCTGGTACAAAGACGCGTGGCCGCGGATGCGACGCCAGGTCAGCCACTACGACTTCGACGGCAAGGGCAGCTTCGAGATTGTGGGGGTCAAGACCATGAGCGGCTCAGACGGCAGCGTCACCGGGCGCGAGTACCGCATCAAGAGCAGCAAGAAGCAGATGCCGACGCCGTGCGCCGTGTACATCGACGCGGAACAGGGCGGCGCGTGGCGTATTCGTAGGTGTAGTTTGTAGGCACTCGCTGGCGACGCTACAGAAAGCAACCGAAATCGAACTGAATATTGCCGCCACCATTGAGCAGATTACAGCTGTTGGTGCAGAGGGTGATCTTCGTCGGGTGGTTGACGTTGTCGACGGTGTACCCGACGCCGTTGCCCGGGCAGCTGTTGTTGCCGGCCGGCGGCACATTGAAGAAGTCGTCTTGGGCAACGTAGTTCACCGTCACGCCCTTCGCATTGGACATGCCCACCGGCAGCGGGATCTTGTGGGTGCAGGCGGGTTTGGCTGTGTTGATCACACCCTTGGCGATCTGCTGAAAGATCGGTGCCCAGTTTGTCTCGCAGATCTTGAACTTCACGCCTTTGGTCTTCGCTGTGAGGTCCAAATACACGGTACCCACGGACGCCAGGGTCTTGCACTGCGACTTGCTCGGGTAGCCGACGATGCTGTGATGCACAAAACCGTGAGGGATCTCCTTGGTCTTCTTGAACTGAGCCGCATCGAGCTTCTGCAATTGGGCGATGAACCAAGAAGAAGTCTTGTAGCTGTTGTCATCTGTCACTGCGACGAAGTTTTTGGTCGCGTCCTTGCGCAAAAACCCCTTCCAGAGGGGGTAGGTCGAGATGATCCTGTCCAGACCGTTTTTCGAGCTGATGTACTGCTGTACGGGAAGGAACTTCGGTCCCTTTGTACAGCCCGGCCCACCTAGCGGTGGCGCGACACAGACCTTGATGCTACCGATGGATTTACCAATGAGAATCACCCGGTAGTCGATATTCGACGCGGCGATGAACGTGGCGAAGGCGTTGATATTGCTGTTGAGGTACTTCGCTTCCTGGCCCATAGAGCCAGAGGTGTCGATCCACCAGATAATGTCGACCTTGCCGCCAGCCTTGATCTCTTTGAGGTTGAGTTGGCTGATTTTCGGAATACAAAGGCCCGCACCGCCGCTGCCGGTATTGCCGCCGGTACTCTGGACGTCAGCGTAATTATACTGTCCGGCGTCATACGCGGGCGTATTGGGTTCGGAGCCCCAAGGCACGTCCGACGTCACGTCTGGCGCAGTCGAGCTGCCGCTATCCACCAGCGCCGTATCGGTTGCACCTCCCCCCGTATCGCCCTGGGCCCCGGAGGTATCCGTCTGCGCCTCTGACGTGTCCGCATCGACCAGCGTCGTGTCATTGTTGGCGCTCGTGCCGTCGCCACTGCTGGTTGGGCCGGAGTCCGCCGCGCCAGTATCCGGGCGGTTCGCGGTGTCTTTGGCGGCGCCGTCTGGCGACCCACTCGCGCCGTCGCTCGGCACGGTCAGCCCGCCGTCATTGAAGCTGAAGAACCCGGCATTTCCTGGCGAAGATGTGCCACAACCATCTAGAACCAGAAAGGAAATCAACAAAGGCACCAGAGCGAACAGCAACGGATTCTGGAGTCGGCGCGTCATGGATTCGGTCCTCAGTTGCGTCGTTGGGGGGCGCGGGCGAAGGAAACACCGGTCGGCAGGATCCGCCTCCCGTCGCGGATGCGCCATGAGGAGAGGGTGACGTCTGGCGCCGTTGCAATGCAAGACAAACTCACTTTTGCGCTGGTTTTGGTCTGCGAGGACGCAACATCCGACGCTGTGTAACTCGGCTACGCTACGGCTCGGCCGGAAAAACCGGCTCACCCTCCCCAACCCGAAAAATAAGGAACTTGTTCTGAACGCTGCCGGTGTTGACCTCACGGTGCACGAGCCCTTTGGGCACCTTTGCCACCGATCCATCAGCGATGAACGTCTTGCGCTCCGTCCCGCCCTCGCCAAACTCTACCGTACCTTCGCCTGCAAGCAGGTAGACGTACGTGTCATACTCCCCGTGGTGATGCCACGGCGACGCAGAGCCAGGTTCGGTTGTGACGACGCCCATCCACACGTGGCCATCATCGAAGGCCTGCCTGCGCACAAAGGGAGCGTTGGGCGGCCCTGGTAGGACGGTGAAATCGGCGACCGGAACGTGGATTGGAGCGGTTGTCGCGGAGGCGGAGAGAGCTGGGTCGGTCGTCTTCTGCATGTTCATGGCGTCCGGGAAGGGGGGAAAATTGGTGGTCGTAGGCCGGTGAGGCTCAAGTTCAGGCCACTGCGGCATGAGGACCGTCCTCGCCGGAGCCCCGAGGGCCGGGCAGATTTCGGATCGCTTCTCGATGCGCCAACTGTCGCTAGGGTCATCTCGTAAATCAAGCCAATTTCGGTATCGAAGCATCTCCGCTCCGGCTCCAACTGAAAGGCATCCTTGGGTCAGCGCCATGGGAGCTGCTCGACCGAGAGACGAGCGTGTGCGCGATGAGTGGAACGCTTGTGGACGCGGTCAGGTTACGCAGCGATTCGAAATTTAAGTCGTTTCAAACGCCAAAATGCCGGCAAACGGCCCAAACAAGCTCGCTGCGGCCCTTTGCATGGGAGTGGGCATATGAGTGGGGGCCGAGGACTTGCGCCTGTCCTAGGGCATTTGGCGAGGTGCGTGTCCCATGGCGAAACCGGCTCAAAGGACACCCCTAGCCGTCCAGCCCGTCTGCCGACAGGGCGATCCGTCTACGACGTTCGCCAGCACCAGCGTCACGAACCGATGCCTCTGCACGTGACAAACATACCTCCTGCACCCTGAAGTGACGCAGCTGAGTTCACGGGGCGATTTCGAGCGGGAGCAGGGTCGGCCGCACCATTCCAAGCCGAACGGGCGATTGCACCTAAACGGCGACACAAGAAATGGCCACCGTTTCCCCGTGGCCGGCGTATTGTGAGCCCAGTGATGAGCGTCAGCCTGTGCTCGCTATGCTGCGTTTTGCTCCAGCCACTGACGCAAGGTCTCGATGTCAAAGTAGGCCAAGGCTTGATCCAACCACTGGCGATGATGGCCCTCCAGGCGTCCGCGATTGAGCGACCAGCGACTGCGCCATCGTGCGATGAATTGGTCCTTCGTTAGGGCGTCGTCTCGGGCGCCCTCCGGCCCAAAATGGCTACCCGCCTTGCATACGAATGCCGCTCTGTCGGACTCGAAGTGCACAGACCACCAGCTCTCCTTGTCGCCATAGCTCATCTGCATTCCGGCAGCGACTGCGGCGGCCAACAACCTCGCACCATCGGAAGGCGTGAGCTCAAGCGCCAGACGTTCAGCCAACACACGTTCCGACACCCTCAAGTAGGTCGTCGCCGCATCCAGCGATGCCACATGTGGGAGGAGATCTCCGAGCCCAGCCCGGCGCATCCCCTCAGCCAGCCATGTCAGCGTGGCCGTCCGCGCGTGTGGATGGGCGTCGCCATGCAGCAGGAGCCATCCCACCAGCTCACGCACATACGCCGGGCTCACGCTGCGCCGTCCTGTCTTCACAGCACCACGCTCGCGGAGCTCTCCGTCGTCAGCTAGGAGTTGCCAATCTCCTGCGTCCAGCAACAGGCCATCGCGAAGAAAATCAATCGCAAGATCCGTCAATCGCCCGTCCATCACCGTGATGGGACCTCCGAGTACCGCGCGAAGCAATGGCCCCGCGGCCAGGTCCAGCGGCGTAGCGCCCTGCGTGTCTTGAGCGGCTGGGTCAGCGCCGTGGGCGAGCAGAGTTCGCACGACTTCGACCTCTCCGCGCTGCGTCGCTGCATGCAGCACCGTGCGCCCATCGTCCGAACGTGTATTGGCGTTCGCGCCGCGCTGCAGCAGCCCCTCGATAATCGCCACATCACATTGCCGCGAAAAGTCGATTCTCCTGAATAGGACGGTACGCCCATGTGCGTCGCGCGTGTCGATCTCCGCCCCCAGGGCGAGGAGCGTGTCCACAAGCTGCAGTTGCCCTGTGAAGACCGGATACCAGAGGCAGCCACGACCGCGCGGTCCTGGGCCATCGGGATCAGCTCCGGCATCCACGAGGCTTGGGAGAATCTCCGGCCAAACTGCGATGGCGTGACAAAAAGCTGTGTCACCAAACGCCTGATCCTCGCCCAGCCAACGGTCCAGGGTAGGCCCCTGGCGCAGGAGGCGCTCAAGGAGAGCAGGACTGCTAAGATCCAGCGCACGATAGACAGCGGTCTTGCCATGCTGACACACCAGATCGACGTCCGCGCCCCGCTCCAACAGCAGCTCCAGGGTGACCAGGGACGCGAGGTCGGGATCGCCGGGTCGAGCGGAGCGACGGAGGCAAGCCCAAAGGGGCGAGCCGATGACCGAGTTGGTGCAGATCGCATTAGGGTCCGCGCCGTGATCGAGAAGCAGCCGACACAGCGGTACGTCGTTGGCACGCGCGGCAAAATGCAACGCGGTGTAGCCGTATTTGGGGCTCGCGACATCGACCTCCGCGCCCAACTCAACGAGCGCTGAGATCACCGCCATACGACTGGTTGGCGGAGCCTTGAGGGCCAACGTCATCAGCAGCGAGAGTTCACCCAGAAACGCCATGCCGCCGAACCAGCCGGTGAGCGCGAGATCGGCGCCCGCGCGTGCCGCAGCCAACACTTCAGCGTCATCGATTACGTCGGCTTCAAGCTGCGCGCGCAGTCGCTCAGTGGGTGACACCTGACCTCCCATGGTCACACCAGCCGCTCAGGGGCTGCGAAACAGTGTTGTACGTGGGCATCATAGTGGGGGCGGGCGCCTTGTGCGTGTCCTAGGGCATCTGGTGAGTTGAGGGTCCCAAGGCGAACCCGGGCCACAGTCCGTCTCAACTATTCAAACCCTTTGCCGACAGCGCGATCCGCTTGCGCCGCTCATCGACGCTCAAGACCCGCACCGTCAGCCGATCGCCGACCTTCACCACGCTGTGGGGGTCGCGTACAAAACGGTCGGCGAGTTCGGAGATATGGACCAGCCCGTCCTGATGAACGCCGATGTCCACGAACGCGCCGAACTGGGCGACGTTGGTCACCACCCCCTCCAGGGTCATGTCCGGGCGCAGGTCGCTCACAGTCTGCACATCGTCTCTGAAGCGCGGCGCCTCGAATCCCTGCCGTGGATCACGTCCCGGGCGCGACAGCTCGCTGGCGATGTCTTGTAGCGTCAGTTCGCCCACTTGGTCTGCGGCCCCATCACCGTCGCCCTGGGTCACGTAGCGGCGCAGGTCGATTCGCTCGACGGCATCTGCATTACCCACCAAGGCGGCGACGTTCACGCCCACATCCCGTGCCATCTGCCGTACGAGGCCGTATCGCTCTGGGTGCACGGCCGAGGCATCAAGGGGCTCAGTGCCGCCCCGCACACGCAGAAACCCAGCCGCCTGCTCGAAGCTGCGCTTGCCGAGCCCTGGCACCTGGAGTAGCCCTTTGCGGCTACCAAACGGCCCGTTGTCATCCCGGTGCGCGACGATCTTCTTCGCCCGCGCTGGGCCAATGCCCGCCACGTGAGCCAGTAGCGGAGCGCTCGCGGTGTTCAACTCGACGCCGACGTGATTGACGCAGCTCTCGACCACCTCATCGAGCTTCTTGAGCAACAGCCGCTGCTGTACATCATGCTGATACTGGCCCACGCCGATGGCCTTGGGCTCCACCTTGACCAGCTCCGCCAAGGGATCTTGCAGCCGCCGGGCGATGCTGATGGCGCCGCGGATGGTCAGGTCTAGATCGGGGAACTCCTGCCGGGCGATATCCGATGCCGAGTACACGCTCGCGCCAGATTCACTGACGGACACGACCGCAGTCGTCCGGTCGCCCTGCCCTTTGAGCAGCTTCCGCACGAAGGCCTCGGCCTCCCGACCACCTGTACCGTTACCCACCGCGATGGCCGCGGGTCTGTGCTTGGCGATAAAGGCCGAAAACCCAGCCTCCGCCCGCTGCCGCTCCTGCTCACTGCGGCTCAGAAAGAGGGTGATTGTGCCGCCAAACCGCCCAGTGCCATCGACCGCAGCACATTTACATCCGGTGCGCAGCCCAGGATCGATCCCGACCACCGCTTTGCCGCCGAGCGGTGATGCCAGCAGCAGGTTGCGCAGGTTGCGAGCGAAGACCTCTACCGCTTCGTCATCGGCCCAGGCCTTCACATCGGCGAGCACCGCCTTTTCAACGCTGGGACCAAGCAATCGCCGGACCCCGTCCTCGATGGCCGTCTGCAGCTCGCCGCGCCAGGGCGAACGAGGGTTGACGCCCATCATCTGCTCAATTCTCGCCAGCAAACGGTCGCGGTCGACGGTGACGTGCACCCGAAGCAGCCCCTCCGCAGCACCACGCTGCACGGCCAAGAAACGATGGGATGCCAGACGCCGCAGGGGCTCCTGAAAGTCGTACCAAGCTTCAAACCGGGTCGGCCCGCGCTTTTCGGCCTCGGCCACTTTCTTCGCAATCGCCTTGGAAGTGAGCACACCCTGGCCATACGCCTGCCGAGACAGGGAACGCACATCAGCGCGCTCGGCCATGAGCTCAGCGACAATGTCCCGCGCGCCTTGGAGTGCATCGTCGATGTTGTTGACCGCGCGGTCGGGATCTTGGGCATCACGGCGGACAAAAGCCTGCGCCTCACGCTGCGGATGCCCGTGCTGCGCCTGCGTCAGCATCATCTGCGCGAGCGGGCCGAGCCCCTTGTCACGGGCCATGGCAGCCCGGGTCCGGCGTTTCTGCTTATAGGGCAAGTAGAGGTCTTCGAGCTGCGCCTTGGTGGACGCGCTGC
>JAGSHB010000310.1 GCA_023954815.1 Myxococcales bacterium
AGCCCCCGGACATGCCCATCGCCGACTACGGCAAGCCCATGGCGGGACAACAGCGGCCAGGGGACGGAAAAGCGCGCCGTTTGGCGGCCAAGCGCAAGGACCTGAAGGCGGTGAAGAAGAAGCAGCGGCAGGCGAAGAAGAAGGGCCGCAAAAAGAAGTGACGCCGTGCGAGCGGTAAACCGGGGAAGAGCCGGGGAAGAGCCGGGGAAGAAGTGACGGGGCAGGGCTCGTAAATGCGGCGCTGATCGGGTCCAATGATGTCACCGGAGTACCAGCATGGCAGATGACATCCATTTCCTAGAGCGGACTGTCGAGCGACTTGCCGGCCCGAGCCTCGACATCGCCATGGCGCTGTACAGAGACGCCGAGCTGGTGCGCTTCATCGCCGAGCGCGTGCTGCGGCCCGGTGATGAGCGCAGGCTGGCCATCGCCCTAAACCCCGATAGCGCCGGGCCTTTTGTTGTATTTGAGCCCAACGGTCACTTCGTTACGTGCCTGGGCCCCGACATGAAGCTGCAGGCGGCCAAGCTGCTGCCGTTGGAGAGCGTGGGCTCCCTGTTGGCACAGCACGAGGTCTGGCAGGAGCGCTGGCGTCTCGCTAACGAGCGCGGGTCGGGCAAAGACGCCTGGCGGGGCTTGATGCAGCGTCTGTACGAACGTGGCGACCTCGTTTCGCGCGAGGATTTCGGCGCCGTGGCGGCGTTCTTTCCGCTGCTGGTCGACGCGATCAATCACGCGCACAACGACCTCAACGCCCGTTTTCTGACGCAATCCAACCAATGCCTGCGTTTCCTGAAGAAACCGCCCAAACACCTCTCCCAACAAGCGGAGCTGGAGGATTGGTGGCACGACTACATGTGGCTCGGGACGCTGCCCGTGCTGATGGGCCTCGATCCAAGCCACGCCTTCATCGATGAGAGCCGCTCGGACTTGGTCGGGCTGACGGTGAACGCTTACCAGACCAGCGATTCGACCATCATGCTGCGCAACTACTGGATGGTTGCCCGCTTCGGCAAGCGCCTGCTGCCGTCGTATCGCAAGCAGCTGCGCACGGCCCAGCACCCCTACGTCTTCGCCGACGCGTTGATGGGTCTCGTGGCCATTGGCTCGGCGCATCCCTCCCTGCGAACGGAGGTGCGCAAGCTGTTGCGTGGCCCCTCTGGGCCGTCTCCCGCCTGGACCACGCCCTTTGCCGAGGATTTGGCGGCCGGTCGCGGCACCTTTGACCAAACACTCGACGCGCAAGACGAGTGCATCGCCTTCGCCGTTGAGCGCGGTCGCACCGAAATCCACGCCATGCTCGACGCCCGCGAGCACGAGCTGCTGCAGCAGTGGCCCAAGCCGGAGGACATCCCGGAAGACATCGCCATGGGGATGGTGTTTCAGACCTCGATCAGCCTGTTGGAGCAGCCGGAGCAGCTCAATTCGTTCCTCGTGCTGCTGACCGCCATCGTCTCCTTGGAGCCCGAGCAGATGTTCTGGCCGGAGGCGTTGTGCGACATCTTCTACAACAAGTGGGAAGTGGACGACGGTCTCGCGCTGCTGAAGCACTGGGGCGGGATTCACCAAGGACCGCAGCCGGTTCGAAATGAGCCCAAAATCGGCCGCAACGCGCCGTGCCCGTGCGGCAGCGGCAAGAAGTACAAGCGTTGTTGTATTGATTCGTAGCCAGCGACTTTGGCGCGGATGGCCCGGAATAGCGGGTAGATTGCTGGGTGTTGGCCTTGAGCGCGTCGTGATTGTCCGGCGCATCGGGGTAGCGATATGACACCGCAGACGGACGACAGTGAGCAGGCGTATGCCGAAGACGAGGCCGCGTTCGCTCGCACGCAGCGGCGGTCCGAGGCGGGGCGCTATGCCCTGGTCGGGGCGATTTTGCTGGTTGTCGCTTTTCCTGCGGTCGTGGCGAGCATCTTCATGAACATGGACAGCAACGGGGCAGGGCATGTGCTGGGGCTTGTTGGGGTGTTTTCGGGGTTGCTGGGCGGTGGCTGTTGGGTGGCTGCGTTGGCTGCGGCTTGGTCGGGGTGGCGGGGGTAGGTTGAAGCTGTGGTGCTGTTCATTGCCTGACAAGCCAGTCGCTGGCCGAATAGGCTCGGGGAATCAGCCGGCCTGACGGGCCTTTTCGCATCTCGACGACGGCGCCAGCCTGCTCAGGACCGATGCTGACGTGCAGCGGCCGGTCCTTGCCGTAGAGGTAGAGTCGGTCAAATGGGAGTTGCTCAGCGATGAAGCGCGCGACAGTGACGGCATCCACCCCGTCAACCATCAAGTCGCAGGCTTGGCCCCGACGCTTGCAGACGAGATTGCCGTTGCGATTCAGCTCACTACCCGCGTGCTGGTCGAGGCTCGGCGCGATCCGGCTGTTGATGTGCCGGGTCAGGGCGGGGCTAGCGAAGCCGTAGGTCAGTGTGACGGGGCCGAAGCGATCTGTGATCGGATCGAGGATGGTGGTCGCGAGCTGAGCGATGGCGGTCCACGTCGCGGGTTGCAGCGGGATGTTGAAGCAGGGAGCCTGCGTCGACGCTGGTGCATCCGTCACCCGCACGTAGGTCTCGCCGCAGGCGATGAGATCGGCGTAGCGGAAATGGGCACTGCACGGGTCGTCAACGTTGGGCATACGGCTACCGTGGTAGGCAGGTTCTAGCGGACAGGCGGCGGGTGACGCCCGTTCGGCTTGGGTGTAGCGTCAGCGATACGATGCAGCAAGTCACCACGGGATTGTCATGACCTCCGTCTTCCTTGAGATGCCGCAATCTCGATGGGTTGCCAGCAACGCGTTGGCCTTTGCCGTTCGTGACGGGTTTCCGGTCACGGAAGGTCATACGCTGGTGATCACACGGCGGCTGGTAGAGACGTGGTTCGACGCG
>JAGSHB010000175.1 GCA_023954815.1 Myxococcales bacterium
CATGGCCTCGGGCACCGCGATGCCGGCGCTGGCCATCACGCGGCGTGTGAGGGGTTTGTCCATCGCGAGCGCTGTCGCTGTGACCCCAGAACCCGTGTATGGAATCCCGGCGAGCTCCAGCGCACCCTGTACGCGGCCGTCTTCGCCATACGTGCCGTGAAAAGCCAAGAAGCACTGATCCACACCGCCTTCAGCGAGCGTAGCGAGGGCCGCCGGTACGGACTTGGGCGCCGCCACCGAGACGCCAGCGTCCGCATCCGAACCGGCAAAATGCCAAAGGCCGTCACGGTCGACCCAGACCGACAGCGCGGTATGACCGGCGTTGCGAAAGGACTGGATCACGCCGCGGGCGGTCACCACTGAGATGTCGTGCTCGCTGGAGGGCCCGCCGTGCAATACGGCCACGGTCGAGGCGCGAAAGGTCTGTGCGTCGCTCATGAATCGGTCTCCGCGGCGTTGATGGCCGCATCGTCTGTGGGTTGCGCATCAAGTTCAGCGGCGACTTCATCGGCTGGCTGGGTGAGCGTACGCTTCCGGCACCCCCCGCAGTTCCACTCGATCGGCCACGCCAAGGTCTGCTCGCCGATCTCGACCGATTCACCGCATGCAGGGCATGGCCCAGCCGCACGGAGCAACATCGTAGCCTGCTTGGAGACCTTTCCGTAGACCACGCCAGCGATAATCAGCATCACCCAGGGCAAGACGAAGTGAACGAGGGGTATCGCGAGACTGCCCACGCCGATCGCGACGCAGATCCCAGCCGCCTTGAGCGCCCGCTTGTTCTTGGCCTCTTGCGTCAGCTCGAGGATCGTCGCCGTTCCTGTCGAAGGCGTTTGCCCCTGGGCGGTGATTGTCGTGCGAATCGTGCTTTCCATGGTGCTCCAGCGTAGGATCGTGGGAAGTATGCGATAGGGCCATCGGGCCGTCCAACGGAGGTATCCAATGACTGAGATGTTGTCAGGTCCGCCGCCGATCGCGGCGCGGTTGGTCATCGGGCTGAGCCACTTGGGATGGCGCGAGCCGGCGATCGCCGAAGCGGCGGCGACCCTCAGCGTGGTGGAGAGCAACTCGCCTGGGGCGGGCTGGACTGCGCGCTTGGCTCATCGGGAACAGCTCGATCTTTGGCACGACGGCGGCGTCTTTGTGCGGCTCACGCCGACTGGGGCGTCTGAGGGGTCGTGGCAGTCGCCCGGCCCCAGACTGACGGACGCGCATCAGCTGCCATCCTGGCTCACCGAGGCGCTACCGACCTGGAGCGTGCGAGCGAGCGGTATCGCGATGGATCGATTGGCGCTGCCTGGTGACAGTGCGCGCGAACGCCTCGACGCCGCCACTGTGATTGTCGGCCACGAGCTCGAAGGGCGGCTCGCTGCGGCCGTCAGCACTTGCGCCACCGACTCGATCGAGTTGCTGATTGGCGGCTCAAGTCCTGAAATTACGGTACTTTCTCCGCCAAACCGCGTCACCGCGTGGGTGACGGACGTTGGCGTGGAGACGGACGTCGCCGATCGCGTGGGGTTTGCCCTGGCCTATCGAGAGCCAGTAGCCCTGCACGTCTGTATCGGCCGCCCAGCCAGTGTTGCGTGGCGATTGGCCTAGCAGCGTGCGGCGTAATTAAAATGACTATCGCAGCACCCTGCTAGTTTTGTTTTCTATCGGGGGGCTATGAGCGCCCCCAGCCGCGGCAAGCCGCGACTTCCCCAGCCCTGCAGGCTGCGACCCAAGGCGTCCGTTTCAGAAAAGTCGAGAAATAGCGCAGTCTGCTAGAGAGCCGACCAACAGTCCCTCCGAAGCCCACTCGCGTGAACTGTTGGTCAATTCTCAAGCGCGTCACGGACTTTTTACGCGCTCGAAACTTTCTGGAAACAACCGGCCAGTATGCTCCGCCCGCCAGAGCCGGTGGGGCAGTACCCCAACCGGCGTGATGAACCTGCAAAGGCGCATCCCGTGCACTATCCCTGGCTCCGAATCGGAGACCAAAGCGAGGAACTCCATGAGCGTCTACAAAGCCGAATACATCTGGATCGACGGCTCCGTGCCGACCGCCAAACTTCGTTGCAAGACGAAAATCGTCAAGATGGGCGAGGAAGCACCCGAGTGGGGTTTCGACGGATCGAGCACCAACCAGGCAGAGGGTCACTTCTCCGACCGCGTGCTCAAGCCCGTGTTCACCTGCCCCGATCCGATCCGTGGCGGCGCCGACATTCTCGTGCTCTGCGAGGTCTACAACACAGACGGCACGCCGCACGAATCCAATATGCGCGCGAAATGCGCAGCGGTTGCTGAGAAGTACGCCAGCCACGACATGTGGTTTGGCATCGAGCAGGAGTACACCTTGTTCGACGGCATCAAGCCCCTCGGCTGGCCCGACAATGGCTTCCCCGCACCCCAGGGCGGCTACTACTGCGGCGTCGGCGCCGACGAGGTCTACGGTCGCGGCATCGTCGAGATCCACCTTGAGGCTTGCCTCGACGCTGGGCTGAACATCTCCGGTATCAACGCCGAGGTCATGCCCGCGCAGTGGGAGTTCCAGGTCGGTCCTGTCGGACCCTTGGCTGTCTCCGACGAGCTGTGGATCGCCCGTTGGTTGCTCTACCGCATCGCCGAGGACTTTGGCGTCAGCGCGACACTTGATGCCAAGCCGGTCAAGGGTGACTGGAACGGCGCTGGTGCGCACACCAACTTCTCGACGGCCGAGATGCGTGAGTCGATCGACGCCTGCATGGCAGCGGCCCACGCGCTCGAGCCCCGGCACGAGCTACACATCGAGAACTACGGCGCCGACATCGATGAGCGTCTGACCGGTGAGCACGAGACCTGCTCGTACCGCGACTTCAAGGTCGGCGTGTCCGACCGCGGCGCTTCCATCCGCGTTCCGTGGCAGGTCGCTCGCGATGGCAAAGGCTACATCGAGGATCGTCGCCCCAACGCGAACATCGATCCCTACGTGGTGACGATGCTGATCACCGAGGGTGTCTGTGCGGCCGCCGAAGCTGCCAAGTAGCCCAGAAAATTAGGGTTTTTGCGGACGCCCGCTCTTCGATGCCGTTGGTTTCGGGGGGCGGGCGTCGGCCTTTTTATCCGTGCGCCAGCCGCCGACCAACTCTCCGGCTCGGAAGGTGCCTCGCACAACGAGCTTGCCGGCCCGGTCATAGCGCGCGAACGGGCCATCGAGCGCGCCGCGGCGCCAGTGGGCCGTCAGCTTGCGTTTGCCGCCAGGCCAGTAGCGATCTTGCCGCCCGGTGATGGCGTTATGGTCGTAGGTGGCCTCGCTCTCCTTGCTGCCGTCTGGGTGGTAGGCGATGAATCGCCCATGCCGCAGCCCGCCTTTCCACGAGCCCTCCAGGCTGAGCTTGCCTGTAATACTGTAGCTACGCCCCGGCCCCTCTCGCAGGCCATTTTGCCAATGGCCCTCTTCCGCCAAAGGCCCACCCATGTGCCACCGCTTGGTGATGCCGTGACGCTTCCCGTCGACGTACATCGCCTCAAATCGCTTGGACGCATCGGGCCAGGCCCCAAACCACTGCCCCACGCGCCGGCCCTGGTCGTACTGGCCCTGCTCTACCTTCTGACCCGCACGGCCAAACGCCATGTAGGGCCCCTGTCGACGACTGTCGTGGTAGGTCCACTGCTTCTTCTCACCGGTGTACAGCTCGGTCGTCCAGATACCCTGCTTCTGCCCGTGTGCGTAGTCGCCATAGTCCGTGCTGTTGCGAAACCACGCCTGAAAGCGGCCATGACGCTCGCCGCTCTGCCAGTTGTCGGTCGAACGCGGCTTACCCCGGCGATACCAGCGCTTGCGTTCACCGTGGCGCTTGCCCTTGGCGTATGTCCCCTGCTCGATGAGTCGACCGCGGCGGTGGTAGATCTTGTACGCGCCCTCACGGCGCCCCCAGCTGTAGCTCCCGCGCTCTTTCTTGCGACCGCTGCGGTGGTAGGTCACGAAAGGGCCATGACGCTGGCCGCCTTTCTTGCGCACGCAGACCCGCATCAGCGTCTTGCCACTACGGACGCGCTTGGCCCGCGCGCCCTTGGGACAACGCAGCGCAAACCCCGCAGAGGGGAGGAGGAGGGAGGCGATGACAAGGACCAAGATCGGTAGGGCGCGGCGCATATCCAAGCCCTACCCCATGGCGCGGCCCTCGTCGAACATTCCGCCGGTCCGAGGTGGGTGAATCGCAGGCCACCCACCAAGCCACATTCGGGCTTTCACCCTTGATTTTGCAGGGCAATAGACGCCTGAGCGGCCGCAATTCTGGCCACCGGTACGCGAAACGGCGAGCAGCTCACGTAGTCGAGTCCAGCGGCCATGCAGAAGGCGATGCTCTTCGGATCGCCGCCGTGCTCACCGCAAATACCGATCTTGAGCGCCTCTTTGGTGGTGCGACCTTGCTTGACCGCATGTTCAACCAGAGCGCCCACCCCTTTCTGATCGAGATGCGCAAAGGGATCCTCATCAAACACGCCGAGACGTTTGTAGTCGGCGGTGAACCCACCGGCATCATCACGTGAAAAACCAAACGTCGTCTGGGTCAGGTCGTTGGTGCCGAAGCTGAAGAAGTCCGCTGCCTCGGCGATTTCACCGGCCACGACGCAGGCACGCGGCAGCTCGATCATGGTGCCAATCGCCAGGTCGATGCGCTCTC
This sequence comes from Myxococcales bacterium, assembly GCA_023954815.1. Classification (GTDB taxonomy): domain Bacteria; phylum Myxococcota_A; class UBA9042; order UBA9042; family UBA9042; genus UBA9042. The sequence continues at coordinate 4,647 of JAGSHB010000175.1, forward strand.
CCCGCTCTGCGAAGACCTGCTCGGCCTCCTTTTCAACCACGGCCCGCTGGTGTTGCAACTCAGCCACCGAGCCGACGAGCGGAATCATGATCTCCGGCACCGGATCGATACCCTTGGCGCGAACGTTGAGCGCCGCTTCAACGATCGCTCGGGTCTGCATGCGCGTGATACCCGGAAAGCTGATCCCGAGGCGACAACCCCGGTGGCCGAGCATCGGGTTCTGCTCGTGCAGCGTCTCGGCACGGCGCAACAGGGCGCGACGCCCCGCCAGGTTGTCTTCGGCGCGCTCCATGGCCTCGCGCACGCCCGCGAGCGTCTCCTCCGAGGCATCGTTGAGCTCAAGGAAGGTCAGCACATTGTCCCGGTGACGCATGCCGCGCTCAAGGGAGGCGACCTCACTGAGCAGATCTTGGCGACGCGGCAAAAACTCGTGCAGCGGTGGGTCCAGCAGGCGAATGGTGCACGGCAGCCCATCCATCGCCTCAAAGATGGCCTCGAAATCCGCGCGCTGAAACGGCAGCAACTCGGCCAGCGCCGCCTCACGGGCGAGATTGTCGACGCTCATGATCATGTGTTGGACGACCGGCAGCCTGTCCGGGTCGAAGAACATGTGCTCTGTACGGCACAGCCCGACGCCTTCTGCCCCGAATTCTCGGGCTCTGCGCACATCTTCCGGCTGATCGGCGTTGGTGCGAACACCGAGGGAGCGGAACTGGTCGACGAGCCCCATGAATCGGTCAAAATACGGTCCACCGAGGTCTGGATCACGCAGCTGCAGCCGCCCGGCAATGACCTCGCCAGAGGTGCCATCGAGACTCAGCCAATCACCTGCCTGTAGCTTGCGACCACCGACCTCCAGCGTCTCCGCCACCACATCCACGTGGGCCTGATCACACCCAGCGATGCAGCAGGTTCCCATCTGCCGCGCCACAACGGCGGCGTGACTGGTCATCCCGCCGCGGGCCGTCAAAATACCGGCTGCGACGTGCATGCCTGCGATGTCTTCCGGGCTGGTCTCCACGCGCACCAAAATCACCGGATCATCCCCGCCGGATCGGGTCACCGCGTCTTCGGAGGTAAAAGCCAACCGCCCCGTCGCCGCACCAGGGCTCGCGGGCAGACCTTTGGCGAGCACCGTGCGTTGCTGACCGGGAATGAACACTTGGTGCAGCAGCTGTTCGATGTGTTCAGGCTGCACCAGCATCACCGCGCCAGCGGCGTCGATGACGCCCTCCTCATGCAAGTCGCAAGCGATGCGAATGGCCGCCTGACCGGTGCGCTTGCCAGCCCGGGTCTGCAACATGAAGAGCTTGTCGTCCTCGATGGTGAACTCGAAGTCCTGCACGTCTTTGTAGTGGGATTCCAGGGTCGCGGCGATCTCTGCGAGCTGTTTGTGGACCTTGGGCATATCCGTTTCGAGCTGGGCCAACGGCTGCGGCGTACGGGTGCCAGCAACCACGTCCTCGCCCTGCGCGTTGAGCAGGTATTCGCCGTAGAGTTTGTTGTCGCCAGTCGACGGATCCCTTGTAAAACCAACGCCTGATCCCGATCGCCAGCCATTGTTGCCAAAGACCATGGCCTGCACATTGACGGCCGTGCCGAGCTGCTCGGAGATGTGGTGAATGCTGCGGTAGGCCTTGGCGCGCACGTTGAACCAGCTGCGAAAGACGGCGTCGCGGGCCATGCGCAGTTGGGTCAGCGCATCTTGGGGAAAGGGGCTTCCGGTGACCTCGCGGATGATCTCTTTGAAGTCAGCGACGAGCACCCGCAGATCGTGCGCGCTCAGATCGGTGTCGGATTGCACGCCGGCCTGCGCTTTCATCGCTTCGAGACGCGCTGAAAAACGCGCGGCGGGCACCTCCAGCACCACATCGCCGAACATTTGCAGAAAGCGGCGGTAGCAATCCCGGGCGTACCAAGTGTTGCCGCTCTCAGCCTCCAGGGCCGCGGCGGTGACATCGTTGAGGCCGAGGTTCAGCACCGTATCCATCATGCCGGGCATGGAGATCGACGCACCGGAACGCACAGACAGGAGCAACGGCCGCTTGCGCGCACCCAAGTAGCGGCCGTGGACCTTCTCGAGCTTGGCCAAGGCGGTTCGCATCGCCGTATCGATGGCATCGGGGCAGCGCTGACCCGCGTCAAAGAACGCGAAACACGATTCGGTGGTCAGCGTGAAGCCTGGCGGAACCGGCAACCCGGCGCGGGTCATCTCAGCCAGACCGGCGCCCTTGCCGCCCAGGGACGCCTTCATCGAACCGTCGCCGTCTGCCTCGCCATTGCCGAAAAACCAAGCGATCTGCTCCATGACGACCTCCTCAACGTACGATCTGCGACCCAGACGTTGCACGGAGCAATCTAGGTACCCGAGCGGCCTTTGACCAGACAGATTGGTGACAAGTCGGTGCCGTACCGGATCTGTTGCGATGGCGACCGATTTTGACCAAAAACGCGACCGCCGCAGTCAGCGCTGAGGCTGACCGCGGCGGTCGTCGTGATTGCAGGTGACTTGAAGTTTCTACAGCTCGGGGACTGCGCAAAACTGAACGTAGTCGATGAGCTCCGTCACCGTCGGGTGGGTACCGCAGAGCGGGCAGTCGTGATCACGGCGAATGTTCAGCGTACGGAAGCTCATCGATAGCGCGTCGAAGGTGAGCAAGCGCCCGATGAGCGGCTGGCCGATGCCCAAGATCACCTTGATGGTCTCGATGGCCTGGGCCACACCGATGATGCCGGGGAGGATGCCCAGCACGCCAGCTTCAGCGCAGGAAGGCGCCATGCCGGGAGGTGGCGGCTCGGGGTACAAGCAGCGGTAGCAGGGGCCCTCGTTGGGCTGAAACACCGTAACTTGGCCTTCAAAGCGGAAAATCGACCCGTGCACATTGGTCTTGTTGAGCATGTAGCAGGCGTCGTTGACCAAGTAGCGCGTCGGAAAGTTATCGCAGCCGTCGACGATGATGTCGTACTGCGCAAACAGGTCGAGCACGTTGTCCGAGTCGATGCGATAGTTGTACGTGTTGATCGTGATGTCGGAGTTGATGCCCTGGAGGGTCTTCTTCGCGCTCTCGACCTTCGACGTGCCGACCGACTCTTCCCGGTGGAGCAGCTGACGCTGCAGGTTCGACATATCGACCGTGTCGCCGTCAACGATACCGATCGTGCCAATACCAGCCGCTGCGAGGTACATGGCAGTCGGGCTACCGAGGCCACCGGCGCCGATGAGCAGCACCTTGGCGTCGAGCAGCTTGAGCTGCCCCTCTTCCCCGACCTCGGGCATGAGCAGGTGGCGGCTGTAGCGCGCCATCTGGGAGTCCGTCAGGCTGCGACGTGTGGCGACTGGGTGGGAGTTCTGGGCCCACTTGGAGAAGCCACCTTCCATCGAATGCACGTTGGTGTAGCCCATCTGCTCGAGGGCATGCGCGGCAAATACGCTGCGCACGCCGCCGGCACAGTACAGGACGATCTCGTCATCAGCGTTGAACGCGATGTTGCCGATACGGGCTTCGAGGTGACTGCGACCGAGCAGTGTGGCGCCCGGCACGAAGCCGTTTTCCCACTCGTTGCGTTCACGGATATCGACGAGCTGGAAGTCCTCGCCGCTTTCAATCTTCTCGTGAACTTCGGCCGGGGAGACCTCTGCGATCTCGGACCGAATACTATCGAGGTGATCCTGAAACGATGGCATGAGCTGAACTCTCTGAGATGTGCAACCGCTGGGTGGGAGCGGCTGCAATGAAGACCTTGGCGTGGTGGTGTCATCGCCGCCCGGCGTATGACCCCGTCAAGGTGGGCGTCGCAAGTTAGGTGCGCAGCGGTGCGGCCGCAAGGTTCAGGGCGGCAAAGTTGGCTGATGTGGGGCAAATTCGCCGCGCAGACGGGGAAAAGGCGCCGATCCGGCTGTGCGTCAACGCGCCTCGTCGACGGTCGAACCAGTTTTATTGCCACTGCTCTTGCAGCTTGCATGCAGCCGCTTTGACGACGACGACCTCATAGGTGTCCTTGTCGCCTTCGGTCTTCTTCGTGCAACGGACCTTGGCGGTGAGGTCATACGCGCCCACGCCATCTAGCTCGTGCTGCCCACCGGCCACACAGCGCTCCTTGTCAACGTGAGCTTTTGTGCAAGAGGCCTTGATCTCCTTTTCCACCTCAAATGGCGTGGCTGAGCACGCCGCGTCGGGGCCGCCCTCGCCCGCAGCGCAGTAGTTCGTCTCGCTGCAGTGGTCGAACGTCGTTGGGTCCTTGTCGTCACACGTGCTCGTAGCCGAATAGCCCGCCGTCTTCCCAGCGGTACACGAGATCAGTCTCGACCTCGCGCTGGTCTCCACTGCAGCGGCGTAGCACACGGTCTCGCCGAGCTTCATGAACGACTGCTTGCGATATGCCAACACCTCTGCCGCTCGACATGTCTTCCACGCCGTCGCGGCGAACCCTGGCATGTCCTCGTTGGCCCAGTTGCACACCTCCATGCGCTTGAAGCTGTACTCCTCGCTGCACACGCACATCCCCTGCGTGCCGATGTACATATCCTTGGCGGCGGCGGTCACGGTCTTGCGCGCAGTCGAGTCATCACAGCTCACTACGTCTCCGAGCAACGCGTTGGCGCAGTTTTCTTTGCACGTATCTTCGGGCAGGTAGGTCCCGAGCCCCTTCTCCGTCATCGCGGAGGTATCCTCACGGCAGCTGCACAGCGAGCGTGCGTCGGTGGCACACCACGTGTAGTAGTTGCCATGGGTCGAGCAGGTCCCCGCTGGCCATTCGGTCACTTTGCCGTTGGTGTCGTAGGTCTTGAGTTTTGAGTCGTAGACGGGCTTGTTTGCACACGCGCCGGTCCCCTGCGCGAGGTTGTCATCCTTCGGCGGTTTGGCCCCGATCTTATTGAATAGCTTGGGCTTCCAGTTGAACATCAGCTTCTTATTGACCGGCGCTGGCGGGTCGACAACCTCTGGGGCGGCCGCCTCGGAGGCCAAGATTAACGCGTCGAGTGCGTTAGACGGCAGACTCACCTTGGCGACCAACTCTGCGGGCATCTCCATGGACCCAGTCGTGAGCATGGTCGGCCGCTGAATGACCCAGCTACCGTCCGCCTGTGAGGAGGGTGCGACCTTAGCGTCATCAACCTTGGCGACGAGGTCTCGCATCACCACATTGGCTGCTTCACGCTGCTTGTCCGCGGGCAGTGGCCCCCCGCGCAACGCCTTCGCAGCGGCAACCACCGTCGGCGCATCGTTACCGGGCACCGGCAGCACTTGTGCGACTCTCTGCTTAGATGTGCCCTGGATTTCAACTGATTTCCCCACCATGTCCTGGTAGTTGACCTTGTTCAGGCTCAGGGTGACCTCGACCACGTTGGCGAGATTTGCGCTGCCACCCGCCATCTCGACCACCTTACCGACGGGGCCTCCCGTCACGGACATGCCCGCACCCACGACCCCGTTGACGACCGTAGACCCGCCCTCGGTCCAGGCTCCAACCGTGGCCTGCTTCTTCTCGGTCGCGGTGATGGGGACGACATCTGAGCTTCGCGCGGCCTCAGCGTCCAGCAGCCCGTCGAAAATCTGACACGCCTTGGATTTTTGACCGTTGCTCAGGGTGCTCCAGATACTCATGAGCTCGTCTGCATCCGCGGCGAACTGGCCGATCGCGTCGCTCGCCAACTGGAGCGTCTTACCAGTGGCGGTCGCAAATCGCGTTGAACAGGGCTTCGTCGCAGCCCCCGTGATCTTGTCCGCTCCCTCACTGAGCACCATATATGTCGACACGCCGGCGATGAGACCACCGACGCAGAGCCCACCACAGATCAGCGGCTTGGCGCCGTTCTTTACTTCTACAGCCTCACCGAGCAGCGCGCTCTGCACCCCGGCGTGCCGGCCTGCCTCAGCGAGATCCAATCCGGCGACCAGGCCGGCCAGATGGGCTTTTTGCAGCGCCGCGGTGGCGTTCAGCGTCGCTCTCCAGCGGGCGTCTTCATCAGGCGAGGGATCACCCGGGGCCCTTGCGTACGCGTCACTCACCGCAGATGCAAAGTCGAATGAGGCTTTCTGAGTCTTCTCCGCCGCTAGCCTGAATGTGGTCATGGCGGTCGTGAACGTGCGGACTGCCTTTTGCTCGGCGTTGAGCGCAGGGGCGCTCTCGCCGCCGCATCCCAACCCACCGAGAGCGAGTGTAAGCGCCGCGCCAAGTGTCGCCGCCCATCGCAACCGTGCGCGGGTCGACGTGGGCTTCCTTGCCGGCGACGTACCTCGAGGCCAGGGTCCAATGTAGCCATCGGACGGTGGGGAATCAGACCGTGTGTCGAAGCACATGACGCCCTCCCTTTGCCGCCCGTCTGGGCGCACGAATAAGATAGGATTCAGGCAGTCGCTGATAGTGAAATTTCACGTGTCCAAGGGAGCTCGCCGCCTGTGTCGTGGGCGGACTGGCACAATCGTCTACGATTAGCGAGGCTGCGCGCCCACTCGGAGCTTCGATGACGAACCAACCCAGCGAGACCACAACCGACCTCTTCGTCGGACTCACCCCGGACGCGGTGCTCGACGCTATCGAGTCCACCGGGCTGCGCTGCAACAACGTCTGCTATGCGCTGAACTCCTTTGAAAACCGGGTCTACGAGGTCGAGCTCGCCAACGAAGAGCGCACCCGCCTCGTGGCCAAGTTCTACCGACCCCAGCGCTGGAGCGACGACCAGATCCGCGCAGAGCATCGGCTTCTGCACGCCCTAGCAGCGGACGATGTGCCGGTCTGTGATGTGGTGGATCTGCCCCACGGCGACACGATCGACCACGCCCGCGGCATCACGTTTTGCCTCTTTCCACGCAAAGGCGGCCGGGCTCCTGAGGAGATCGACGCCGAGATGGCCGAGCGGCTTGGGGTCATGACGGCCCGAATTCACAATGTCGCAGCGCGATTGGGGTGTGATGAACGCGATCAACTCGGCCCCGCCAGACTCGATCGCGCCTTGGACATCTTGCTCGAAAGGCAGCTGCTGCCGAGCCATTTGCAGCGGCGGTACGTGACGGCGGCGCGGGAGCTACGTGAGGTGCTAACCGAGCGGCTCGATGGGGTGCCCTCCCACGCGATCCACGGCGACCTGCACCCGGGCAACCTCATTTTGCGGCGCGGCGTGCTGCACGTGCTGGATTTCGACGACATGGCCATTGGGCCGGCGGTGCAGGATCTCTGGTTGCTGCTGCCTGGCCGCGACGCACACACCTTGCAGCTGCGCCGCAATTGGCTGACGGGCTACAAGCAGTTCCGCACCTTCGACGAGCGCACGCTCAACCTCATCGAGCCCCTGCGCGGTCTGCGCTATGTGCACTACGCCGCCTGGCTGGCCAAGCGCTGGCACGACCCGATCTTCCCGCAGACGTGGCCAGAGTTTGGCACCGAGCGATGGGCCCAGCAGGCGACCCGTGACCTGGAGGATGTGCTGGGTCATCTCAATGCGCCGACGTTGCCGGGTGCGATTGTGGATTCGCCGGAAGGTCTGAGCAACCAGGACTATTTCTGGGATATGGAGTAGCGCGCCAAAGTCCGACCATTGCCGTCAGCGCAGACGGCGTTGCGGGAAGCAGTGGCGTCTACAGCGGGTGCAGGCGAGCGAGCGCTTGCGTCATGTTGAGCCCCCAACTGGCTCGCACGCGCCGGGCGATCGGAGCGGTGGGGGCGGTGAGCGTAGGCACGTCCCACAAACGAACCGAGCCGTCCCATGATGCGCTGAGCAGCAGGCCCGTGCCAGCGTGAAAGTCGACGTCTGCGACGCGCACATCGTGACCGCGAAGTTCCGCCACGCGCTTGCCGCTTGACGTGCGCCACACTCGCACGCTGCCGTCGCGCAATCCGGCGGCCAGCAGCGTCCCCCGCGCGTCCAAGTCGATGCCAAATGTGTCGCGCCCGGACACAGCAAACCGAGAGACGAGCGTCCGCCGGGGCCATTTGTGAACCGTGATGTGATCCGAGTGGAGCAGTGCTACGTGACGCCCCCTGCCCGCCACGGCGAGGCGCCGAACGCCGCCGAAGTCTTGGAGACGCCGTGCCACGGGCATGTCCGGGGTGCCATCGAGGTTCCACAGCCCACCATCACTGTGAACCAACAGGGCCCAGGCGCCGCTGTCCGGCGCGTCGGCGTCGACGAATACACCAGCCGCTTTGCCAGCAGCCGTCGGTAGCGGCTGCGGTCTGCGCGTGTGGTCCGAAGCCGACGCGATGTAGAGACCGTCGGCGAACGGCGCGTAGATGAGCCGGTCGCGACTGAGCCACAGCGCCCGTTTGATGCCGAAACGGCCGCGCGCACGCTCTGGGCGCCAAGGAGCGCCCGTATAGACACGCAGACCGGGTGCGGCGGCGGACCAGGCCAGCAGGCGGTCGTCAGCGTGCCAG
>JAGSHB010000069.1 GCA_023954815.1 Myxococcales bacterium
CGGGGGGTTGATCGCCGTCTTGGGCGGGCTCTTCGCCGTCGACATCGCCCCAGGTGGGTCCGCCGGACTCGCCGTCGGCATGATCGGCATGTTCAGCTACATCGGCGCCGCCCTCCAGGAGACCATTTCCGGCAGCTTGATCGAGGCTGGTACCACCGTTGTCGATGGCGCCAAACACATCGATTTTTCCCAACCCATCACCTTTTGGGTTGGCGCATCGGCTGCGTCGCTGGTTCTCGCGGCCCTGCTCTGGAAGGTCGAGGTCGCCGACTGATAGGGGCCCTACACCTCGCCCACTGCACCTCGCCCACTGCAGTGAACCCGCCAATCAGTCCTCGGAAGCAGACCACAGCGCTTGCGCGATCTCAGGTGCGCCGGCCGCCGCGCGCGAAAGCCGCTGCAGTCCACGCTCCAGGATCGGCTCAGCACTATCGGGCTCCAGCGGCGCGCAGAGCGGCAACACGGATGCATCCAGATCGATGCGACTCGCCGCCACGAAAATGGGCAGGGCTCTTCGCTCGGCGTCATTGAGCGGCCGGACCTGCTCATAACCGGCAACGATCGCGCGAACGATGGGCGCGCGCAGCTCCACTGGCACGCCCCACGTACCCGGCCAGTGAATCGCTAGCCTGTCGATGGTGCGGGCCAGATCCCAGACGCCCAGGTCAAACTCTGCGAGATCCCAATCCACGACGGAAACGGACTGACCCGGCCGCATGAGCACATTGCCAGCGCCGAAGTCTCCGTGGGTGAGCGTGACCCTGCATCTGGCCACCACACTTCGCAGCCGTCTCGCCACCGCCTCGAGCAGCGATTCGATCCGACCCTTTGCGGCGTGGTGTTCGTACCAACGGGCCGCTGCGCCGTCCTTGGCGATGGCGGCTTCCCACGCCGCCGCAGGATTGGGATGCCGCAGCACGCGGGTGCCATTGCGCAGGCCGCCAGCCGGCCGCCCAGCGCCGCCTGCCGCCGCCGCGCCGCTTTCGTGAATGGTTGCCAATGTCCGCCCGACGGTAGTCGCTTCGGCCTCATCCAACCGCTCGTCCCGAATGGAGCGGCCGCCCAAGTCCGGGTACAGCGCTAGCAAATCGCCAGCGAACACCATGACGTCGTCACCCGTTGCGTCCGGAATCGGCAGCGGTACTCGTAGGCCTTGTTCGGCCAAGGCACGGCACACGCGATGGGTGAAGGCCACGCTCGCAGCCGAGCGCACACCGCCCTGCCAGCGCTTGGCATAAAACAGTCCCGATTCACATTGGACGCGAGCCGTGGGCCCATGGGCGCCGAGGGCGACCCAGCGCACAGATTTTACCGCTCCGAGCGCTTTGTGTCGGGTGCGAACCAAGGCGTCAAAGGCCTGCGCGGTCAGATCCAGCGAGCGCAACTCCGCTCCCCACAGCCGCTGCTCCGGCGCCACCCGGCGTAGTTTTTGTTCGGCCAGCGTCGCCAAATCGATGGCGCCAATGGTCACAGCCCGCGCGATCAGGCTGTGCAGCACCCAAGCCGCCACATCCTCTCTCTTTCGTAGTGCATCAGCGATGTCATCACGCTCAGCACGTACCCAATCCTCGTCAGCGAGACGCGCGATGGTGTCGTCTGGGCGCGGAGCGGGGCCGTCATCGATGCGCAGGTTTCCCTCGTGCCGGGCGAGCCAGGTCAGCGCTGGCGCCTTGGGAAGGAGGCCTTTTAGCGCGATCGCAGCTTCATTGCGGTGGCCAAGCAACAGGGCTTGCTGCACCTGCCGGGCGACCTCGCCTACGCGGTCGCTGCGCTCACACAGCGGCGCGAGCAGGGCCGCGCCGTCTTTGGTGTCGTCTTCCAAGATGGCGAGCTCAAATCGGGCGCGATCGGCGCCGGGCTCGATGGCGAGCGCGCTGCGCAACAAGTCTCGTGCCCTGGCCAAGTCGCCGCGTTCGAGGGCCACACAACCGAGCCCGTACCGAACGGCGTCTGAATCGGGCACCCAGCGAAGGGCCTCCCGGTAGTGGCGCTCCGCGTGACCGAGTTGCGCAGCGCCATGGGCGCGTCGGCCGCGTTGCCAAGCGTCGATGCCGGCCTGTGGCTCCCCTGTCGGCGTCAGCACACCGCGCACCCGACCGTCCATGCGCGGCAGCGTCGCCCACGCCGGCGGCGCACCGCTGATGCCATGCAGTCTCGCCCACACGACGTTGCATTCGGTCACATCGGCGCCCGCCAGATGGGCTTCTCGAAGGTCGGCCCCCTGCAAGTCCGCACCGCTGAGATCGGCGCCTTGCAGATCTGCCCCCCGCAGGTCGGCCAACGTCAGATCAGCGCCATTGAGGCGCGCACCAGACAAGAGCGCACCCTGCAAGTCTGCCATTCTTAGATCGGCGTGCCGCAAGTCCGCATCGCGTAGGTCCGCGCCGGCAAATCGCCCGTCTCGCAGGTCACCGTCTCGCAGATCGAGCGGCTCGGCACCGCCCAATGCTGACAGAAGGGGAGCGGGCTCATGGGTCAGCTTCAAAGACACACCAAGCCGAACTGGCACTTCTGGCCCTTTGGACAGCTCTGGTTGGGACCGCATGGCTGCGGGAATCCGCCCCCGCCCCCGCCGCCGCCACCACCACCAAACGGCAGGTCAAACGGTAGACAGAAGGTCTGGAAGCAGGAGTCCCCCTCGTCGCAATCCTTGTCGGTCTTGCACTGGCCGGGCTGCGGGATTTGCTGATCACTCTTGAGGCAGAATCCAAACGAGCAGCTCTCGTTGTTCTTGCAGTCACTGCTGCTCTTACATTCCACGTCGACACACACGGCGATCATGCACTGCTGTTTGGCGCCGCAGTCCTTGTCCACGGTGCACAGCGGCGGAATCCCCGGAATTTGGGGCACACAGACGCCCGCCGCGCAGGTCAGCTTCAACCCGCCGATGGGAATCTTCGGGCAGTCACTGGCCTGCTTGCACTCCACTGTCGGGATGAGCGACGGGATGCAGATCCCCTTGAAGCACTTCTGATTGTTGCCTTTACACTCGGCGTCTTTGTCACACAGCTTGGGCACGCACAGCCCCGCCAAACACTGTTGCTTGCTGGTGCATTGCTCGCTTTGCGTACAGCCGCTCACCGGAATTTGCCCAGGCAGGCACTCGCCGAGCAGGCACTTTTTGCCTTTGGAGCAATCCGAATCGTAGGTGCAACTATCGGGCGTGCAGGTCGACAGCTGGCACACAAACCCAGTCGGGCAGTTGTCCGTGGTCTTGCAAAAGTCCGACGGCACCACTTGCGGCGGAACGCAGGTGTTGTCGTAGCAGTAAGTCCCGCCGGGGCAGTCTTTGGGTGATTGGCAGCTAATCGGCACGAGGCAGATGGGCTCAAAGCAGAGCTGGCCAGAGGGGCAGTCCGCCGTCTTCTTGCACAAGGTCTCGATATCGCAGACGTCGCCCTTACCGTCGCCATCCGTGTCGGTCTGTTTGCTGTTGGGCACGGTCGGGCAGTTGTCGTAGGCGTTCAACCTGCCGTCGCCATCTAGATCCGTGTCGCACGCATCGCCGAGCTTGTCCCCGTCGGTGTCTTTCTGCTTGGGATTCTTCACTTTGGGGCAGTTGTCCTTGTCGTCGGCGATACCATCCTGATCAGCATCTTGCTTGGGGTCGCAGGCATCACCCACGCCGTCGCCATCGGTGTCTTTCTGGTTTGGGTTCGCCACAAACGAGCAGTTGTCCGACGCGTTGACGAATCCGTCACCATCCAGGTCGTCGTCGCACGCATCGCCGAGCTTGTCGCCGTCGGTGTCCGCCTGGGAGGCATTGGGCTTCTTGGGGCAGTTGTCCTTGCCATCGACCACGCCATCGCCGTCTGAATCCTTGACGCTGATCGGGTCACATTTATCGCCTAGCCCGTCGCCGTCGGAGTCCTTTTGCACAGGATTGGCCGCGTAGGGGCAGTTGTCGGCGCCGTTGAGCAGGCCGTCACCGTCGAGGTCTTTGTCACAGACGTCGCCGAGCTTGTCCCCGTCGAGATCGCTCTGGTCGGCGTTCTTGTCGACGTCACAGTTGTCCGCCGTGTTGAGCACGCCATCGCCATCCTTGTCGGGATCGCATTTGTCGCCCTTGCCATCGCCGTCTGAGTCGAGCTGCTTGCTGTTTTTCTTGAAGGGGCAGTTGTCGTTGGGATCGAGCAGCCCGTCGGAATCGCTGTCCTTATTCGGGTCGAGCGGCGGGCCCGTGTCGGCGATCGCGTCGAACTTCGGACCACCGGTATCCGGCTGGGTCGTATCCTGCGGCGGCTGTGTGTCCGGCTGCTGGGTGTCGAAGGCCACCTGTGTGTCGGGTTGGGTGGTATCCGCCTCGCCGACGTCTGTCTGGCCCGCATCGGTGGTGGGGCCTGCATCCGGCGTCCCGGCGCCCGCGTCCGTTACGTCCACAGCGCCTTGCTGCGGATCGCGATCGCCCGGCAGACGCAGCACACGAAACCAATGGTAGGACGGCGGATCGACTTCAGCGGTGAGTGGATTGGTCGAACTGGCACCACCGGGCGCACTAGCCCAAACGAACCAAAACACCTTGGTTCCTCGGGGTTGTGGCGGGATTGCGCCTCGAAAAACGGCCGTATCAATCGGCTTCATCTCGATGACTTTAAAATCCGCCTCGGAGTCCCGTGCGTAGTACAGCCGCACATGAGCGACCTCAGGGTTGCCGCGTACGGTGGCCCACACCTGATAGGGCTTGGTCGCGCTGTAGCTGTCGCTGAGCTTGGTCACCTGCACGATGTCCGGCGCCGCGCCATCGCCACCAGAGCAGGCGCTGAGGGCGGTCAAAATTATCGCGGCAAAAAGCGGCCTGGCTATCCAGTGAGCCACTCGATAGCGCGCACTCTGTCCGAGTGGACGCCCGCCATTGGCACACGTGGTGGTCGCATTGCACCTGTCATTCATCGCTAGCTCCCAACTTTCGGGGCAGAAGCGTAGCAGAGCGGGCAAGTGCGCGCGACGACTAAAGCGTCCGAACCTCCGTCAGGCCTGGGCAACGATGCCCCGCTGCTGGCTCATCAGCTGCAGCGCATGGGCAGCAGCGGTCGCATCGGCCGGGCCACCACCGAGCATTCGGGCGAGTTCATCGCGGCGATCGGTCTCGCCTAAGGTCAGCGCCTCCGAGACGGTGCGTTCGGTGTCATCGCTCGCCATCACGACCCGCTTACTCACATGGATGTGCTGGTGGGCAGCCGCGGCAACTTGCGGCAGGTGACTGATGCAAAGCACCTGCTGGCGATCTCCCAACTCCCGTAGAAAGCGGCCGAGCACGACCCCGGTTGTCCCACTGAGGCCAGCGTCGACCTCGTCGTACACGCACACACTCACCGGATCGGCGTCGGCGCAGGCACGCTTGAGGCCCAGGAGCACTCGGGAGAGCTCGCCGCCAGATGCGACCTCGGTCAGGGGGTGGGCGGGTTCACCTGGGTTGCTAGCGAGAACGAACTGCACGCGGTCAGCGCCGTCGGGACCCAACCTGTCGTCCGGTAGCGGCTGCACATCGGCGGCAAAGCGGGCTTTTTCCATCCCGAGCTGGCCAATGACCGCCTCGACACCGTCGCCAATTCCGCCTGCCGCCTCCTGGCGAGCGGTTCGCAAGACCAGCGCCTGTTGGCGGACGGCGGTCTCCATGGCCGGTAAATCGCGCTCGAGCTGCTCGAGTCGGGACGCGTCCTGCCCCTCACGCGCCAGCTCCGCCCGCATGGCATCGACGCGCTCATGCAGCGCCTCTTCACTGCCGCCGTACTTGCGCGCCAGACCGAGCAGCAGGTCGAGTCGTTCCTCCTTTTCCTGCAGCAGTCGTGGGTCGACATCGACCCGCTGAGCGTAGCGCTCCAGATCGGAAGCCAGATCGTCCACCAGCGCCACGACCTCATCGAGGCGGTTCGCCAACAGCCCGAGCGCTGGATCCGCCTCGGCAGCCCGCGCCAGATCGCGGCTCAGCGGCGCTATCAGATCGCGCGCGCCGCCATCGTCCATCAACGCGCTATTGGCCCCCAAAGAGGCACGAACCAACTCATCGGCAGCGCGCAGCTTACGGGCTTCGGTGTCCAGCTCTTCGATTTCGCCAGGCCGCGTCGCCGCCGCCTCGATCTCGTCGACACAGAAGGTCAGATAGTCGCGTCGTTCGGCTTGCTGTTGCTGTTTGCTGCGCAGGTCGTCGTACTCGCGCACCTCATCGCGCCAATTGCTGTACGCGTCGGCGTAGTTCTTCCTGTCATCGAGCAAGCCGGCCATGCGATCGAGCAGCTCGAGGTGCGTGGCTTTGTCGAGCAGGCGGTTTTGCTGATGCTGGGTACTCAGGTCGACCAAGGGAGCCGCCACGGCACGCAAGTCGGCCACGGTCGCCAGCGAACCGTTGATCCAGATCCGCCGGGCGCCGTTGCGGCCGATGCTCCGCCGGACCACAAGCACCCCCTCTTCCAACTCAAAGCCGCGCTCGGTGGCGATGGCTGCGATCTCCGGCTCGTCGGCGAGGGAGAACTGCGCTTCCAACAGCGCACGACTCGCCCCAGCGCGGATGACACGCTCGCTCGCGCGCCCGCCTAGCAGCAGCTGCAGGGCACCGATCAAGATCGACTTTCCGGCGCCGGTTTCGCCCGTAATCACTGTTAATCCGGGACCAAAGCTCAGTTCCAGCTGCTCGGCGATGGCGAAATCGCGCAGGCTCAATGCGGTTAACATGGGGGCTCCGAGATGCGCGCTGGGCGCAGAAAGAGAGGGGCGTTTGCGGTCCGATCAGTCGTCATAGCGATCCGCCGCGGCGCGGAGTTCATCGCGCAGAGATGCCCGAAGCTCGGCGGGTTCGAGCACGCAAGCGCCGGCGCCGAAAGACAGCAGCCAACTGCTGAGATCGGGGGTCAGGGGAATGGACCACTTCATCTCGCAATCACCGCCCGAAAAATCGGTCGTCTGTTGGCTGGCATGCCAGAGCCGCTCCCGGGCGTAGCGGGCGGCCGTCCCGTAAAACCGCACCCGAACCGTGACTGGATCGTCACCACCAAACAGACCGAACTGGCCGCTGAAGTGGCGCTCGGGGTTGTAGTCGTCCGGAACCTGAGCATGGGTGTGCCGCAGGCGCTGTGCCCCCGTCGCGCGATGCAACGCAAAGGGGCGAACGCGGCCGTGGTGCGCACTGTAGGCGATGAGATAGAGACGGCCGCGATAGTACGCCAGGGTCAACGGATCGAGCTGTAGCTCCAAGATCTGGCCGGAACGGGAGTCTGGGTAGCTCAGCTCCAGCTGGTTTTCGCGCAGCACAGCGGTGAGCACGTCGTTGAGCACGTCGTCGAACGCGTCACTGGTCACTCCAACGGGCGGGGCATCGGGCACCGCATAGAGTTTACGCGCCAGGGCCATGGCCTCCAACTCGCTCCCCGCGAGCCGGTCCGCGACCTTGTTGAACGCGGCCCGCATGGACTTATGCAGCTCGGTGCCGCGCGCGAAATCGAGCATCGAACGGCTGAGATACAACGCAAAAAGCTCGCTGTGGGAAAACGTGATCGAACTCGCCACCCCAGCTGGCAGCAACGCCCACCGCTTGTGGCCTTCATTGTCACGCTCAAGCACGCGCACGAAATGGTCTTCGCTCAGCAGCGCCAAGTCCCGATTGAGGGTCCGCCGGGTCACGCCCGTCCGCTCGATCAGCTCCGTAATGGTCAAGCCGCCGCGGGCGTTGGCCAGCGATTGGTAGATGTGCAGCAGCCGCTGTGCCTGGCTGTATCGTTTGCGCACCAGCGGGCGATGCCCTGCGCTGTCGGTACCGCTCATGGTCTCCTCCTTATTCAGATCTCCACAGATCCGGATCGGTTGTCGGAGGCCCATCCCCCACCTCTTCTGACGCTGCAGCGCGGCAAAATCGTCGGGTACGCCTGCTTTTTTTTTCTACTCGCCGTCGAGAACGTCACCCCATTGCTCGCCGTCGTCCTGTTCCCAGTCATCACCCATGATCAAATCATCGGCATTTTGGACGTCGACACCTTCGATCTCGTCTTCGCTCATTTTGTCGAGATCGTACACCGTCGGCATCTCAGGGCGATCGTTCGCGTCAAAGTAAGCGGTCCGAGCGCGGCGTGCCTGCTTCTTCACGACCTCAAGACGGATCGGCGTGCCGTACAGATCAAATGTCTCACGCAGCTGCGCCAGCAAGAAGCGCTTGTAGTGCGCGGACACAGCTTTGTCGGAGTTGACCTGGATGCGCATCTTTGGCGGCCGGGTCGACACTTGCGAGATGAAGTACAGCTTGAGCCGCTTGCCGCGATAGACCGGCGGTTGGCGCCACGCGGTGACCTCTTCGAGCCATTTGTTGAGTCGACTGGTACCGATCTGCGTGTTGAACGCCTCAAAGGCCTCGTCGACCAACTCCATGACCTTGTGCACACGGCGGCCTGTCTTCGCGCTGATAAACAGCTTCGGCGCGTGGGCCAAGTAGGGCATCTGTTCGGCCAAATCGAGCTCGTAGGATTGCAGGGTTTTGCCGTCTTTTTCGACCAGATCCCACTTGTTGACCACGACGCAACAAGCCCGCCCGCGACGCTCCACCAGCGATGCGATGCGCGCGTCTTGGTCCGCTAGACTCTGGGTCGCGTCGAGCACCAGCACCGCGACGTGGCTGCGCTCCAGGGCCCTCACCGTTCGGCTCACGCTGTACTGCTCGACATTTTCGGTCACCCGCGCCGGGCGACGCAGGCCGGCGGTGTCGATGAGCGTGTAGGTCTTGCCCTCGTGCTTAAAATCCACGTCGATCGAGTCACGCGTGGTGCCTGGCACGTTGGTCGCGAGCAGTCGTTCTTGCCCTAAAAGCGCGTTAATCAGGGTAGATTTGCCCACATTCGGCCTGCCCACAACGGCGATCCGCACATGTTTGACGTAGCCGCCGCGCTGCTGCTTGAGGGCTTCGAGCTCCTCCGGATCCATCGGCTCCGGCTCCTCTTCGTCCCGCCCGGTGAAGGCATCGGCCTCGTCGAGCGCCTCGATCAAGATCTCCATGACATCGAGCACGCCGCGATTGTGTTCTGCAGCGATCGGAAAGACCTGTTCGACACCGAGGCTGTAAAACGCCATCGCCTCCGTCTCGAGGTTGTCCGAGTCGCACTTGTTCACCAGGCACAGCACGGGCTTGCTGGTCTGCCGCAGCACCGCACCGACCTCTTCGTCAGCGGGGGTCACGTCGTCGCGCACGCTGGTGAGCCACAAAATCGCGTCCGCCTCGGCAATCGCGATCTTCGCCTGCTCCCGCATCATGGGCAGCATGCCTTCGGTCTCCAGCGGATCGAATCCGCCGGTGTCGATGAGTCGAATCTCTCGCCCTAAGACGTCCGCCTCAGCGTACTGCCTGTCGCGGGTCACACCGGGCGTATCTTCAACAATGGCACGGCGCTCACCGACCAGACGGTTGAAGAGCGTCGACTTGCCGACGTTGGGCCGGCCCACAATGGCGACGAGGGGTTTACGAGTTTTCATGGGGAATCCTGGAACGAAACTGGCCGATTGGCCCTGACTGCGCTTGTGGCAGCCTCTTTCGCGACGCTGTGCTGATCGCCGCTCTAATGACTGAATATAATAGGTCTAACCTTCATATCCGAGGCGCCGCAGCGTGTCGAGACGCTCCGTCCACCGGGGCTCGACGCGCACGAGCACTTCGAGGAAGACCTTGGTCTCAAGCATCAACTCCATCGAGGCGCGGGCGCCCGAAGCGAGCTCTTTCATCATCGCGCCGCCCTTGCCGAGCAAGATGCCACGCTGCGACGCGCGCTCCACCCAGACCACAGACTGAATGTGCGTCACGCCCGGATGCTCTTCGAACACCTCGATCTGAACCGCCACGCCGTACGGCACTTCCTGCCGGGTCTTGTGGAAGACCTGCTCCCGCAACAGCTCGGCGCAGAGAAAGCGCAGCGATCTATCCGTCAGCAGTTCTGCGTCGTACAGCCGCGGACCGACGGGCAGATAGGGCGCGATCGCCTCGACCAGCGTATCGAGCCCATCGCCGGTTATCGCGCTCACCGGCACAACCCCGACGCAGCCTTCCACCGCCGCATACGTGGCCAAAATCGGCAGTAGATGGGTCTTGCGAACGTTGTCGATTTTGTTGAGCACAAAGAGGAATTTGTCGGTGTGATGGCGCACGCGGCGCAGCAGCTTGCGGTCTCGGCGGTAGATACGGCGCTCGGCCTCTTCCGCATTTGTCGGCGCTGGCACGCCCCGCGATGGGTCCATGCCGGTCTTTTTCCAGCCATCCCGCACTTTCTCGACATCGATGACCACGACGACGAGATCGACCTGCTCCAATGCCTCGATGGCTTGACCGACCATGGCGCGGTTGAGCGGTGAGCGGGCCTCGTGAATACCCGGGGTATCGACGAACACGATCTGGGTATCTTCCTTGGTGTAGATGCCGCGAATCTGATCGCGCGTGGTCTGTGGCTTCGGGCTGGTGATCGCCAGCTTTTCGCCCAGCAGCGCGTTCATCAGCGTCGACTTGCCGACGTTGGGTTGGCCGATGATCGTGACCATACCCGCCCGGCCCTGAGGACCGTGTGGCGGCAGCGGCGAGACGTGCTCCGGCACCTCGTCGGGATCGCCCAGCACGATCGGGCCTTCCAGCAGGTCCTCGTCGGCTCCAGCTTCGGCTTCGGCGCTGACTTCGACTTCAGCGTTCGCTTCGGCGTCAACTTCGACTTCCGCCTGTGGCTCCGTGACCTGTTCTTCGGGGGCTTCGATCGTCTGTTCTGCGCTCATCTGGCGGCTCCTGTCATCGTCTCATCGCCGGCGATGCGGCGGCGGGCAATTCGGCGCGCGCTCGCACTCCTTTGCCCATGAACTGGCTGTATCGTCGCACGCTGAACGTCGCTGATTGTGCGCAATCGTCCCGGTTTTTCGGGCCCTGATCGCCATGAACAGCAGCAATTGTCAGCGGTTTGGTCTCGAGCCGGTGAGCTCATGCGCGGCGCTCACCACTTCGGTTCGCCTCACGCGACGCGCGTTGTAGCCGATTGGGCTGCCGTTGTCGCTGACTATTCTGGTCGTGCGAGCACTGCGCAGAAAAAGCCGTCGGGCCCAATGGTCGAGATCGGGTGCGAGCGCAGGTAATCGTGACTCGCCGGTCCGATCCGCTCACTGCTGAGCAGCGTCCACTCGGGTAGCTCTTTTTGAATCTGCTCGGTCACCCATTCATTTTCGGAGGGGAGCAGGGAGCAGGTGGCATAGATCAATCGTCCACCTGGGGCGACCCGTTTGGCAGCACGGAGCGCGATGACCACCTGCTGCGCCGGGAAACGCTCCAGCCAGTCTTTGTCCAAGTGCCAACGCAGTTCGGGGGTGCGGCGAAGGGCGCCCGTGGAGCTGCAGGGCGCATCGACCAGCACCCGATCGAATAGCCCGAGATCGTTGTCATGCGCCGGGTTGGCGTGGTGGGCGCGGGTCGACAACATGTCGCCGACGCCAGCCCGCTTTGCCCGGCGTTTGCACTCACTGAGGCGGGTCGCGTGCACATCGAGGGCCATGATTTCGCCCTTGCCGTCCATGATCGCCGCCAGCGCCAGCGCCTTGCCGCCAGCGCCGGCACACCAATCGGCCACCCGCTGACCCGGTTGAGCGTCTACCCGCTCTGCGAGCCGCTGCGAACCTGCGTCCTGCATCTCAAAAGCGCCATCGTGAAACAGCTCGGTTGTGGTGAGGCGCGCTGTCGCCAGACAGATCAGCGCCTGTGGCAGATCGATTGGCGTCAGCGAGCGCACGCCGTGGCGGAGCACTTCCTGGCTGACCTCAAAGGCGGTCGCACGCATCGGATTGACCCGCAGCGTCGGCGGTCCGCGGTGGCCCAAGTAGTCGAGCGTCAGCGCAGCATGCGCGTCGCCAAGACCGGATTTCAGCGCGGCAAGAAAGTCGGGATGCACCCCGGCGGTCACGGCAGAAGCGAACTCGTCCGGCGCCGCAGCGAGTGCCGCACGGGTGGCACGCAAGGCCTTCCCTAGCTGTCGGCGCGGTGCAGGCAGCTGTCCGGCGAGGTCTTTGCGACGGGCGATGAGGTCGTCGAGGGCCGAGCGCTCGCCTGGATCGCGATGGCCTAAGCGGCCGCCCATGGCGTCGACATCGCTCAACGTCAGGCAGGCCAGCACGCCGGCGGCTGTCGGACCGAGCGTCCGTGGATCCGGCGCACCTTCACTCTGGGAGCCGGTCAGCCAGTCGCTCGCCATCTGCAGACGGCTCAAGTTACGCAGCGCGTGCCAGTGCAGGGCGCTCAGGGCCGACCGCTCCTTGCTGCCGAGATGTGGCCTGTCGGCGAATGTTTGAGCGAGCGCCTTGCCGGCGTAACGCAGACCGCGATCGAGGGTGCCAGCGATCGAACTCACCAGCGCTTCTAGACCTTTCGGCCGAATAAATAAGGGTGTTGCGCCGCGACTGAGCGCCTCGCGACTCGCCGCCAGATCGTTCATCAACAACGAAAAGGCGCGACCACGGTGCGAGACCCGGTGCTTCGCTTCCGCGCCTGCTTCGCCAAACGTCCGCTTCAGATCGGCGCTCAAAAACACGGGATCGTAGCCAAAGCCGCCCTCACCCCGACGCTCGGTCGTGATGGTGCCAAATGTGCGACCGGTGTAGGCGCGCCAGGGCAACCCGTCGGGCGTGAAGCCGCAGCCAGGACCCTCAGCCGCTGGGCCACAGAGCACCAGCGCGCACACAAAGTGGGCGCCGCGCTCGGTTTTCGGCTTTCCATCGAGGTCGCTGAGCAGCTTGTCGATGTTGCGCCCATCGTCCCGTGGTTCGCCGGCAAATCTGGCGCTGAGAACGCCCGGAGCCCCGTCTAGCGCGTCCACCGCGAGGCCGCTGTCGTCAGCCAACACCGTCAACCCGGTCGCGCGGCAGGCGCTGGCGGCTTTGAGCAGTGCGTTGCCGACAAAATCGGGCGCGTCCTCCACCACGTTCGGCAGCCGCTTGCCATCACGATCGCGCCACTGCGCACCCGATTGTACGGTGACCCCAATCGGCGCGCACAACTCGTTGAGTTCGCGTAATTTGTTGGCGTTGCCGGTGGCAAAAAGCAGCGTGACCGGCGGCAAGGAGCTGAGCTGCCGCGGCGTCGACTGACCTCCGCGCGGTTTGCCGCCACGCTGGTCATTGCGACCGCCCCGTTGCGGGCGAGTGTGTCGGGCTTGTTGACCGTTTGGGCGGCCGTGTCGCGTCTTGGGTGGCATCAGTTCTCCGGGAGTCGCGGATTGCGCCTTTGACCATCAGGAAACACGGCACAACCGCCCGCTGCACGCGGCAACGGTTTAGTCCTTCGCCTTGTAGCGGATCGCTCGCGTGCCGGGAAGCGCTTTGCTGGCTCAGCCGTTCTTGACCCACCCGCACCACACGGATAACGTCGCTGCGTTCTGCGGAGTATGTTTGTGGCCCATGCAATCGGGCATCTGACCCTGAACTTACTCCCGCTGACCATCCCATAATTGCTCGGAGACCATGCAGTACCGCAAAGCACTCGCCAGTTTGTCTGCTCTCGTCCTTGTCGCAAGCGCCTTTGGTGCGTGCAGCGGCCAGCACCTCAAAGATCCGGACGGTGACGGCGACCGCGCCAGCGCACGGCCGTTTCTCAAGGGCGGTCCCACCGAAGACAGGCTCAATACCCGTATCGGTGACCGCGAGGATTGGCGTTTTCTTCAGCCCTCGCGCAAAGGCACGATGGAGATGCGGATCTCCGTGGGCAAGTGGAAGGAATCCACGGTCAAGGGCCACGTGACGATCTACACCGAGGTCGGCGATCGCATCGCTGAGAAGCCCATGCCCGAGGGCAGCGGCACGCTCCGGTTCAAGTTCGATGTTGAAAACGACATGCGCTACTTGGTGCGTTTCCGCGCCAACGTGGGTCTCGGCGAGTACGCGGTTGAAGTCGATTTCGCTGGTAGCGCCTGTGATTCGTGTAGTGACAATCAGGACTGCGTCAACGACCAGTGCGTCGCTCGCAAGGTCACCAAACGTCCGAAGACCAAGCGCCCGCGTACCCATCGCCCCCGCCCCAAGAAGCCCGCAAAGGCCCAGGGCATCCACTGCAAAGTCATCGACGCGCGGGTCAAGGGCACGGGCTCGCTGCTCACGCTCACCGCTGGCGATAACAAAGGTGTGAAGCGCGGCATGAAGGGGACGATCAAGGGCCTGCGCGGTGGTCGCTTCACCGTGATCGCTGTCTACCCGACCCGTTCGAAAGCCGCCTGCAAGTTGCCGCCGACCAAGATCTACGGCCACACCACCGCTACGATTCGCTAGGTCGATTCCATCCGTTCTCAGCCTGCGGCAGCCGCCCATTTCCGTCTCGTTGGCGTGCTCTTCGTTGCGTCTCTGGCTGCCTGTTGTGGCAAGCAGAGCCAGCCTGCCGTCGTGGTCCCACCGCCCAAAACCGCGCCCGCCGTCACCTCGCTGACCGCCGCCCCGCACGTAACCTTGGTGGCCTTGTCGGATTGGCAAGGTGTCATCAAGCCCTGTGGCTGCACCGAAGAGTTGCAGCGCGGCGGGGTTGAGCGCATCGGCGCCTGGCTGAAGAAGCTGCGTTCCAAAGACGACTCCGTGGTGCTCGTTCACGCGGGTGCGGTGTTGGCTGAAGATGAACCTGCCCACGCGGGCCAAGAAGCCCAACGATTGCAGCGGGCGGCCACGTTTTCAAAAATACTGACCCTGCTCGACGTCGCCGCGGTCGCTTTGTCGAGTGCAGACGTCGCCCGCGATGGCATCGCCAAGCTGCTGGGCGCCGGCCGTTGGCCGCTTCTCGGTGCCGGATATGACGGCGGCATCAAACGAACCATCGCCCATCGCATCGTGACGACTGGCAGCGGATTGAAGGTCGGCATCTTCGCCATCGATCCGAAGGCTGGCGATCTCGCCCGCTACAAGGCGATCGCCGCAGATCAGCTCAAGGCGCTGCGCGGCCAAGGTGCGCAGGTCGTTGTCCTGCTGAGCAACCTCTCGATGCGCAACAGCCGCAGGGTTGCCCGGGCGGTACCGGGCATTGACGCCGTGGTGCTGGGCCGCGTCCCGCCCAAGACGGAGCCCGTCGAAGAGGGTGAGCAGGACGGCGGTGCGTGGATGCTCATGGCGCCGCGTCATGGGGCCTACATGGCGACCTTGACCCTGACCGTCCGCGGCGACGGCCCGTGGCAGGATGCCAGCGCTTGGCTACCCGGTGCTGTGACGCGGCTAAATGCCCGGATTTCCGGCTTGAAAGCTGATCTCAAGCGCTATCGCAAAGATTCTTCGGTGGCCACGCGGCGGGCGCTGCCCTTTTTCGAGCGACAGCTGCGCGAGCTCGTTCGGGCCCGCAAACGCGCCCAGCAAGCCCATGGCCAGCCGCTGCCCAAGGGGCGTGTGGGCGGCTATGCGTCGGTGGGGCTGGCTTGGTCTGAGCCGACCGACCCCGCGGTACAAGCGATGGTCAAGGCCTACGACGCCAAGGTCGGGGCGATGAACCTGAAGATCGCTGCCAAGCCCCTGCCTGGTGAGCCTGGCAAGGCGGTCTATGTCGGCGAGGCGGTGTGCACGAGCTGCCACGCCGATGCCGGAAAATGGGCTGCTCACGACAAACACCACCACGCGTGGGAGACCCTGATAAAGGCCGGCAAAACGAAGGACTTGGACTGTGTGCCTTGTCATGTGACGGGTTGGCAGAAGCCGGGGGGCAGCGCGTTCGACAACCTGGACCGATTTGCGCGGGTGCAGTGTGAGGCGTGTCACGGCCCTGGGTCGCTGCACCTGTCCGCACCCAAGAAGTCGGGACCCGATAGCCACATCAACCGGCGACCGCCAGCGAGCGTCTGCAACCAGTGTCACACGCCTGAGCATGCGCCCCGCTTTTCCTATCGCGACTACGCGCCCCGATTGCGGGCTCCTGGCCACGGCATGCCAGCGATGAAGAAGAAGAAGTAGCACATTAGGCAGCCTGGTGGCGGCCAGCGTCGGCTACTGACAACGATCGCCGATCGGACACCGAAAGCGCACGTGCACGTGGTCCGCATGGCCCTTGGCGTGCCTGATAATCCCGCGTCTGGCAGCCCGACCACGGGGAAATTGGAACAGACGGGTCAGGGTTTGGATGCCGACACCCTCCCGCTCCAGATGCCGGTAAAACAGCGCCTGAAGGTTGTAGTCCATGAACATGTACTGCACCCGGCTCGTCGACAGCAGCGCCCCGAGCAGCGCCCACGTCTTTTCAATGTCGATGTTGCGCTGACTCATGGCCCGAAAGTGTGTCAGCGGCTGGTTGTTGGTTGCAAAGTAGCCGATATCCACGTCTCTGCCGCTCTGGTGGCTGCGGTGACCACGCAACGGCCCGCCCTCCGCTGAGGAGATGGCGCCGACGATGACGGAGACGCTCTCTGGATAGAGCCCGATGACTTGGCCAGCGGCCCACTGCATCAACGCGACGGTTTCTTGGGTGCCCCAACCGGCCCGGTTCTTTCGTACGTAGCCTCGGCCTCGCCTCGGCAACAGGCAGCCATGGGTAAGTCGTCCGCGGGTCGCGAGACCGCGTGATTGTGTCTCGCCAGTCACGGGTTGGGCACATCGGGCGGTGGGTAGTTGGCGCTGGGCGGTTGGGCGTACGGGCGCTACGGCGTCGACATCAACAACGGGCGCCGGCGCAAAGACCATACGGTCCACCCCTCGGCGCGGCTGCGGTGCTGGACCACAGGCCACGGCTGTGACGAGCAGCGCGAGCGAGACGCCCCCGATTCGGCGCATATCCATCACCTTACGGATCCCTTTTTTTGTCCTGCGCCGTCTCCTTGGGCCAGCGCAGCGATCTGCGCCCACACGCGCGGCGCCAATTGTGGCGACACGGAGAGCTCGCGCAGGCCGGTCTCAAGCAGGCGTTCGGTCGCGTCGGGATCGGAGGCCAACTCTCCGCAAAGACTGACCTCCACGCCATGCCGCTGCCCTGCTGCCACCACCGCTTCAATGGCACGCAGCAACGCTGGGTGCAGCAGCGCCTGATCGGTTGGCTTGTCTCTCGGTTGCGCCAGTAGGTGTGCGCTCAGGTCGTTGCTCCCAATCGCCATGAAGTCAGCGCAGGCGCAGAGCTCATCAAGGCACAGCAGCAGGGCAGGCACTTCGACCATCGCGCCGATCGCGATGGGCGCCGTGGTGCCGTGCAGTCGCTGGAGCTCCGCTACCTTGCCTCGCACCCACTTCATCTCTTCGGGCTCGGTCACGAAGGGCACCAAAATCTTCAACTGACCACTCTCTGCGGCACGTACGAGCGCCGACAGTTGCGTGAGCAGCACCTCAGGGCGCTTTTCGCGAATGCGAATCCCCCGGCACGGACCGATGTTTCTCAGCGCCGCGGGAAGCTCGTCTTGTTCGAAGGGGCCGGAGAGATCAACAAGCCGAATGGCTACTGGAGATGGCGCAAAATCAGCCAATACGCGCTGATACGTCTCCGTCAGCTCCTGCTCCGTCGGCAGTTGTTGGCGGCCGACGTACTGGTAGAACGTCCGCCAGAGACCGACTCCCTCCGTGCCTTGTTGCTTGGCCCAGATCGGGTCAAATCGCAGATCGAGGTTGGCTCGAACGCGCACCGATTGGCTGGCCATGGGCGGTCGGATAGCTGGGTCGGGATGGGGCATCACGCCAATGTCAGGTCGTTCATCGGTCGTCAGCAGCGCGACCTCGCCTGTGTCGCCGTTGAGCCACATGGGTTGGTCGGCATCGATGTGAGCCCGGAGACTTGGCACGCCCGTCACCGCGGGCAGCCCCGCCGATCGACAAAGCACGGCCACGTGGGAGGTCAGCGAGCCTGTCTCCAGCACGATTCCGGCGGCACCGTGGCGGATGAGCGTCATCACATCACTGATGGTCAGCGTGTGGGCCACCACGATGTCGGCCGGATCGCAGGCGAGGTACCCCTTGGGGCTGCCGCCGACCAGATGGCTCAAGATCTCGCCGGCCAACCCCTCCACATCTCGAAACCAGCCCTGGAACTCGGGACGCGACAGCTCGGAGAATCGCTGCCGGAGTTCGTCGACCGTTGTCTCCAGCGCCCACTCGGCGATCATCCCCTGCTCGACTATGCGCGTTGTCGCCACACCCACAAAAAGCGGATCGGCCAGCACCGCGTGATGGCTCGTGACCAGGGCGCTGGCGAGGTTGGCCGTCTGCGTTTGCGCGGGCAGTGAGGCTTCGGTGCGGCGAAGATCAGCAGAAACCGCTGCAATCGCCGTAGTCAGACGAGCCAGTTCAACCTGCCGCTGTTCGGCACTGCGAACGCGGCGGCGGGCGATCTTTCTTTTTCGCGATCGTACGACATGCGCCGGACCTGCCGCCCAGCCTGGCGCACTGCCGCGGCCTGTCCATCGACTAACCACGGGCGCCTCGACTCTCCCACGACCAGCGTTCGTCGAATCCTTCAGCGATCAGGGCGCTCAACGCCGCCAGCGCTTCCGCAGCATCCGGGCCGCGCGCTATCAAGGTGAGATCGGTGCCACAGGTCGCTTCCAACATCAGCAGGGACAGGATGCTGCGCCCGTCGACCTCCTCACCACGGCAGCGAACGCGGATTCGGGCCGAAAACTGCCTCGCTAGGGCAACAAAACGCCCAGCTGGCCGCGCATGCATACCTTGGGGATTGACGATTTGAACCTGCTGCGTCAGCGCTGCGGTCATGGCAGTTTTTCGCCGTCCACATGCGGTCGGTCGCGATGACTGACTGTGACGGAAGCGATATCCAGGCCCCGCACATAGGCTGCGACCTCTTGGGCCAGGGCGACGGAGCGGTGCTGCCCCCCTGTGCACCCGATCGCGATGGTGACCAGGGCGCGCCCCTCGATCTGGTGCAGCGGCAGGGTGTGACCCAGCAGGCCGATGATGTGATCGAGGTAGGCCTGACCGCCGGCGTCTTTCATGACGTATGCGGCAACGGCGGGACTCAACCCTGTCTGCGGTCTCAGGTGCGGAACAAAGTGTGGATTGGCCAAGCAGCGCACGTCGAACACGTAGTCAGCATCACGGGACAGGCCGTGTTTAAAGCCGAAACTCCGCACGGAGACATGCATCCGCGCCGCGCTGGTTTCTTCGCCAAAGAGCTCACCGACCTTCGCCTTGAGCTGGTGGATGTTCAGATCACTCGTATCGATGACCAGCGCCGTACGCTCTCGGAGCGCCAACATGTGCTGCCGCTCCGTTCGAATGGCCTCTTCAATCGACTTGGCCGCCAAAATGGGGTGCTTGCGACGGGTCTCAGCAAAACGGCGGAGGAGCACGTCATCCGCGCAGTCGACGTAGAGCAGCTCGACGGAGATGCCCCCAATTTCGAGCGTCGATAGCGCCGCATCGATGTCATCGAGGAATGCCCCCGCTCGCACATCAATACCCACAGCCACAGGTTGCGGCTCCGTGCGGTCAGCCATGGCTTCATGCATCGCGGGCAACAGGCTGGCGGGTAGGTTATCAACACAAAACCAACCCAGATCTTCCAGTGCCCGCAGGCAGGTGGACCTGCCTGATCCACTGATCCCGGTGACAACGAGAAGGCGACTGCTCATGCGTACTCCCCACGGGCCAAAACGGCAGGCGTTGCGGTCTGCTCAGCGAGTACAGCAAAGGCCTGCGCCACGGATGAAGCCTCCAAAAGCGCTGTTCTGACGGCCTTTGAGCGCACAAGCCGCGCGATTTTGGCTAGCAACCGGAGATGTAAGGCCTGGGCACCCATGGGCGCGAGGACCGCAAAAACAAGGCGAATGGGCGCGTCATCGACAGCGTCAAATTCGACAGGCCCATCGAGACGTAGCAGCGCGATGCGAGGCTGGCTCAGGTGCGGTGTCGAGGCGTGCGGGATAGCGATGCCTTCGCCCACACCGGTCGACGCAATGGCCTCTCGGGAGCTCAGCAGTCGCTCGACCCCATCGGCGTCAACCTCGCCCGCAAGCGCAACCGCCGCACGCCGCAGCACCGCTGCTTTGCTACGCGCGGACACGTCCAGATGGATATCGCCCGGGGACAGAAATGCGGTCAGGTCCACCATGTGGGTCCCCCCTAAAACATCGCACGACGTCGCGATGAGGAGGCAATGTTCATCGCTTCCCGGTATTTCGCAACCGTGCGCCTAGCGATGCTCATGCGCTTGCCGGGCAAGACACCGCCGAGTTCCGACTCCTCAATGTCGAGTCGCGACAACAACTTCCCGCGGTCCCACTGGCCCTGCAAAATCTCGGCGAGCTCCTGATCGCTCAGTGGTGATTTCGCGATTTCGCTGTCGATCAGCTTGCCGATGGCGTGCTTGACCGCCTCACTCGCCATGTCGTGACCAGAACGCGTCTCGATCCGACTGTTGAAGAAGTACTTCAGCTCGTAGATGCCCTGGGGCGTGTGCACGTACTTAGCCGTTGTCACGCGGGATACGGTGGATTCGTGGAGCCCAACATCGTCTGCGACTTGCCGGAGTACCAACGGGCGCAGATGCGAGACGCCGTGGTCCAGAAACTCACGCTGAAACTGCATGATCGACTCGGTGACCTTCTGGATGGTGTTCTGCCGCTGCTGAATGCTGCGAATCATCCACACGGCCTGCCGCATCTTCTCTTGCAGGTACTCTTTGGCGTCTTTGCCTTCACCGCTGCCGGCCGCCAACGCCTTCTGATAGAAATTGGACACCCGCAACTTCGGCAAACCATCGTCGTTGACCACGATCGTGTAGCTATCGCCGACCTTGTGCACGTACACATCCGGCGTGATGTAGCGCGCGCTGCCTCCGCCATAGCTCCGACCGGGGCGCGGCTCCAGGGTCTGCAGCAGGCCAATCAGCCGTTTGACCTCAGGCGCTTTCAGCTTTAGATCCCGCAAAATCGGGGCGTTTTTGCGCTTTTCGAGATTCCCGAGATGGCGATCGATCAACCGATGCAACTTGGGTTCGTCAGGAAACTGCACTTCGGCCTGCACCAAGAGGCATTCCCGCAAGTCTCGACTAGCCACGCCCAGCGGATCGCAAGCCTGGATGACGGTGAGCACTTCCTTCACCAGCTTGGGTGAGATCTCATACAGTTGCGCGATGAATCGGGTCGAGTTGCCCGCGACGACGGTCGCCTTCATCCCGCGACCATCACCCTCGTCCGTCCACTCGGCGATTTCGGTGTCGGTCAGCCAGAGCAGCCCCAGCGTGCCGCGCCCTTCCTGGGTCTCAATGCCGCGCTGCTCCGCCTTTCGCTTGAGCAGCCGACGACCAGCGTCCGATCCGCCGCTCAACTCCAGCAGCGACGGGCGGTAGTAGCCGTCATCATCGAGGTTGCCGATGATCTCGTTGGCGATGTCCATCCGCTGGCTATCCATGCCACCGACGGAGAGCTGTTCGGTCAACACCTCGGTCAACGTCGCTTCTTTTGTCAGCGTTTGATCGAGCGTCGGGAGCTCGTCATCACGAGATCGATAACTACCGGTCGATGCGCTCGGACCGCGCGCCAGATCAGCGAAATACTCTTGCCAATCGATCTCCTGCCGCTCTTTGTCTGCGCCGTCCCGAGAATCCAGACTCGTCACCTCGCCCTCGCCGCCCGTCACCGTGCTCGACGACGAGGCGCCATCCAGGGAGGCTTGCTCTTCCAGCAGAGGATTTTCGTTGAGTGTTTCTCGGACTTGCTCAGCGAGCTCAGTGCGCGACAACTGCAGCAGACGAATCGCCTGTTGCAGCTGCTGGGTCATCACCAGTCGCTGCTCTAGACGCTGACCGATGTGAAGGTGCAGGCTCTGCTTGAAATCCATTCAGCGCCTCGGCGTGACCTCGACAGTCAGCCAAATTGTGCATGATCGTATCTCGCTCGGAGATTTGGCACGATTTTTAATGCACGGAAATTACAGGTGTTACATGGTGTTTTCGGAGAGTTGGTCCGACGATTGCAGTGTTCTCTAAACCCATACTATCCGCGTCACCCAGTCATCACAAGCCCGCAGACGCTCCAGATGTCGTTTCGTCCCGGTTTTACGGCTTCTGAGCGCATCGCAGCACGACAATAACTGGCGTAGGCGCTGAGCCGCTACCAAGCAGTTCGCAGTAACGTGGCGATGGCGGCCCCTGAGCGCAATCACGCAACTCAAGTGACGGGTGGGCTTGACACAGCGGAGGCTGGCACCTTCCCTTTGCGCGCGCAGCCGCGTGTCCCCCCAATTTCTACTCGGAGAGCAGTCAGGCATGTCCAAGCGAGACTACTATGAGGTCCTCGGCGTCGATCGCGACGTGGGTGCCAAGGACCTGAAGAAGGTCTTTCGCCGCCTCGCGATGAAGTATCACCCCGATCGGAACCCAGACGACCCGGCCGCTGAGGAGTCCTTCAAGGAGGTCGCTGAGGCCTACGATGCGCTGTCGGATCCTGACAAGCGCGCGCGCTACGACCGTTTTGGTCACGCCGGGATGGGCGGCGCGGGTCGACCGCCACCGTCTGAGGACATCTTCAGTCACTTCGGGGACATCTTCGGCGACATCTTTGGCGGCGGGCGCCGGTCTCGCAATCGTCCGACCCGCGGCAGTGACTTGCGGTACGACCTCGAACTCAGCCTGGAGGAGGCCGTGAGCGGCGTGCCCCATGAGCTGGTGATTCCCAGGGTCGCCTCGTGCGGTACTTGCGAAGGCCGCGGCCTGAAAGACGGCGCTCAGCAGTCGACCTGTGGTCAGTGCAACGGCAGCGGTCAGGTCTCGCGCGCGCAGGGTCCCTTCATGTTCTCGATGACCTGTTCCCGTTGCCAAGGCAGCGGTCGCAGCGTCCGTGAGGAAGACAACTGCAACGATTGCGGCGGCAGCGGCAAAGAGCGCATCGAGCGCAAGGTTAAAATCACCGTGCCCCCGGGCGTCGACACCGGCACGCGCATGCGGGTATCGGGCGAGGGTGAGGCCGGCGAACGGGGCGGTCCCGCAGGCGATCTCTACGTCGTGCTGACCGTGAACCCGCATCCCAACTTCGAGCGCGACGGCGACGATCTGCACACCGAGGTGGAGATCGATGTGGTCACCGCAACCCTGGGTGGCAAGGCCGATGTCGGTCTACTCGGCGGCGGCACAGAGAAGGTGAAGATGCCCGCGGGTGTGCAGCCCGACGAGCGCATTCGGATGCGCGGCAAGGGCGTTCCGCACCTCAACGGCAGCGGTCGCGGGGACCTCTACGCTCACGTCCGTGTGCGGATCCCCAAGAAGCTCAGCCGCGAGCAGCGCAAGCTCTTCGAAAGGCTCGCATCCACCGGTATCTAGCACCGCGCGCCGTAAATCCAGGACGGCTCTACGCCGCTAGATCTTCTTGTTCAATTTTGGGGGCTACGAGCGCCCCGAACGAGCGGCTCAGTTCGCCGTTGACAAGGCGGCGCCGATTTGCATACTTACGCGCCCCGCGGGCCCTGACCGCTAGAGTTCTGATCGTGCCGAAATGGGCGGTAGGAACGAGGCCAGTAACCCCGACGACAGGAGAGAGACCATGAAGACGATCGACATCAGCCTGCGCGCACGCCACCTCGGCGGCAGCGGCGTTTCCAAGAAAATCCGCCGCGCTGGCCTCATTCCCGGCGTGCTATACGGCAAGGGTACTGAGAGCACGATGGTTGCTGCGGAGCCCCGCGCCCTGACCAAGGCGCTCAACAGCGACTTTGGCCGCAATCAGCTGCTCAACCTCACGGTTGCCGGCACGGACAAGTCCTTTCTGGCCATTTGCCGCGACGTGCAGATTCACCCTGTGAGCCGCCGTCTCATCCACGCTGACTTCTTCAGCATCGAGCCGACCCAGAAGATTCAGCTCATGCTCCCCATCCGTCTGACCGGTCGTTCCGCCGGTGAGAAGATCGGTGGCCGTCTGGTGTTCGTTCGCCGTTCGGTGAAAGTGGAGTGCACGGCCGAGACCCTGCCCGCCGCCATTGAGCTCGCTCTTGAGCCCTACCAGAACGGCGACATGGTCGGCGTCGAAGAGCTGCCCTTCCCCGAGGGTGTCCGCCCCATCTACCGCAAGGCTTTCAAGATCTTCGAGATCAAGGCTGCCCGCGAGGCGAGGGAAGAGGACGAAGACGGCGAAGTTGCAGTTGCAGCAGAATAGGTTGTAAAACCAAGCTTTTAGCTGGTGAAAACGCCTATAGCTGGTGGAAACGCCTAGCTGATAACAGCCCCGCTCTGCGCGAGCGACAAAGGGCATCAGTGACAACACATGGGGCGTCCGCCCCGAAAGTAGAGGCCGGCATGGCAGGTGGAAAGGGCGCGAAAGCAAGCCCACGAATCCGCGCCATCGTGGGCCTCGGAAACCCCGGCCCGAAGTACGCTAAAACGCGTCACAACATCGGGCTGATGGTGACAGACGAGCTCGCCCGTCGGCACATGCTCAGCTGGCAGACCAAGTTCAAGGGTCGCTTCAGTAAATGGCTGTCTCCCCACGGAGACACCATCGTGCTGCAGCCCGGCACCTTCATGAACTTGAGCGGCCAGAGTGTGCAGCCGATGAGCGCGTTCTTTCGCATCCCTGCGGGTGCGATCTTGGTCATCCACGACGAGCTTGAGCTGCCCTTTGGCGAACTCAAGCTAAAAGTCGGTGGTGGTCACGGCGGTCACAACGGGTTGCGGTCCATCGGGCAGCAGCTCGGGGACCGGAGCTTCGTTCGCTTGCGGGTCGGTATCGGCCGGCCAGCGAAGGGCGATGTTGCCAACTACGTTCTGTCGAACTTTTCGACCGACGAACAAGGGTGGCTGGACCATGTGGTCTCAGCCTGTGCGGACGCAGTGGAGCGCTGCCTCTCTGATGGGGTCAGCGCATCCGCAGCCCAAATAACTCGCGTCTGCTGAGGTCATCTGGCCCAGCGGTCGCAGGTGCGCCAGTTGGCGCATGGCGTAGATCAGCGCATAGGCACTGGTCACGCCGCTCCTCGCTCATTGCACGGTGCAATGCAGCGAACGCAGCATGGTCGCTGCGGAACCATGAGGAGGATCACTATCATGATCATGGGTCGTATCTACGAGACCATCCTTATCGCCAAGCCTGATTTCGATCAGGAGGGCTTCGAGAAGTTGCACGCGCGTCTTCTCAAGACCATCGGTGATGAAGGCGGTCTTGAACTTAAGTTGGTCGATTGGGGCCGTCGCCGTTTGGCCTACCCCATCGACGGACATCGCAAAGGCAATTACTTCTACTTCGGATACATCGCTTCGCCGGCGTGCCTGAAGGAGATTCACCGTCAGCTTCGCTTGAATGCTGAAGTCATCCGTTTCCAGTCGATCACACTGAGCAAATCCAAGCCGCTCGGTGCCTTCGACTTCGAGAAAGAGCGTGAGCGCGTTGTCGCACTGACGCCCGATCCGCAGGATGAAGAAGAGTACGGTCGTCGTGATGGCCGCGACAGCCGTGGTGGCCGTGATCGTGGCGATCGTGGCGATCGTGGCGATCGTGGCGATCGTGGTGGTCGTGACCGCGCTCCGCGTCGTGACGATCGCGACGGTGCGCAGACTGCTGAGAAAGCCAGTGTCACGGAGGTGCAGGCATGAAACCCGAAATGCGCCGTCGTCGCAGCTTCGGCCGCCGCAAGGTGTGCCCGTTCTGCGCGGACAAGTCCCTACACATTGACTACAAAACCCCGAGCATGCTCAAGCGCTTCATCACGGAGCGCGGTCGCATCGTGCCTCGTCGCATCAGCGGCGTCTGCGCGCAGCACCAGCGCAAGCTCCAGGTTTCGGTGAAGCGCGCCCGCATGGTCGCTCTGATGCCGTACTCAACCACTGGCATCGATTGAGGAGGACGCAATGAAAGTCATTCTTCGAGAGAAGGTGCCGAATCTCGGCAACATCGGTGACGTACTGAACGTCGCTGACGGTTATGGCCGCAACTACCTGCTTCCGCGCAAGCTCGCCCTGTTGGCGAACGACCGCAACGTCAAGCAGCTCGAGCACCAGCAGCGGATGATGGGCAAACGCCTCGCCGCTGCGAAGGCCGATGCTGCGCTGGTCGCTGACCGCATGACGGGACAGCGGATCACTGTGAAGAAGCACGCCGGCGAAGAGGGGAAACTCTTTGGTTCGGTGACGCCCCGCGAGATCGTCGATCTCCTCGGCGACCGTGGCTTCGCGGTGGATCGTCGCGACCTCAACATCAAGGAGGCGATCAAGTCGGTCGGCACCTTTGAGGTCGAGTGCAGCTTGCACGTTGACGTGATCAGCAAGTTCTTCGTCATCGTCGAAGCACTTGAGGTCGAGACCGCGCCGGAGCCAGAAGTGGCTGCGGAGCCGGACGAGGCCATCGAGTACATCGAGGGTTACGACGTGCTCTAGCACTTCGCGAATCAAGGGCGCGGCCCGCTCATCTTTCGAGGTGAGCGGGTCGCGCTCGTTTTGGGGCTGGGGCTATTCCTACTTGGCAGCGTCTCTACTTTGCAGCGCCTTCGCTCGTTCGGGTCGCAAGCCCGACATTTCGAACCCCGAGCGCCTGCAGCTTGGCGATGACATCCATCACGCGCTGGTAGCTGAGCTTGCTGTGGGCCTCAATACGGACCTGCAGGTTCGGGGTCTTCACCAGCTGCTTGACCACTTCACTAGCGAGCGTCTTGGCATCGGTCGGTTTTCCGGCTGAAAATAGCGAACCGTCCGCGTCCACCTGCAGAACCAACTCCCCAGGAGGCTTGGCGTTGACTCGGCTGTCGCCTGTGGGCAGGGCCAACTCGATTTGACCGCTGGCAGCGTCAGTTCGGCCCTCTTCCACCATGGCGGCGGACGAGACCATAAAGACCACCAGCAAGGCGAAGACGACATCGACCAGCGAGGTCAGGTTGAGTTCGGGCCTCGCGTCGTCGACTGGATCTTGCATCCAATCATCCATCGGCGACCTCCGATTTACGTGGATCGACCTCGACCAAGTGGTCAGCCACCTCTTCCACGAGAAGCTGAATTTCGAGGATCACCGCGCTCAGACGCGCACGTAGGGCTTGATGCAGCAGCACCAGGACCACCGCGACCACGATACCCGCCGCCGTTGTGACCAAGGCCTCGGCGACACCTGTCGACACCACACCGTACCCACCCTGCAGGCCAGCACCCGTGGCGTGACCGAGGTCCTCCAGCGCTTGCATGATGCCGAGCACGGTGCCGAGCAGCCCCAAAAACGGAGACATGGTTCCGAGCGTCGCGAGCAGCCCCAATCCGCGCCGCATCCGCAACGCTAGGCGCTTGCCCTCGCGGACCATCACCGCGTGAATCTCCTCACGGCTCTGCCCGCGCATGGCCAGCTCAACGCCACGGCCCAAAACGGGCGCCAGGCTGTGGCCGGCTTCACTGCAGTGGGCGAGCACGCGGGCGAGATCACCAGCAGAGGCCGCATCGCGGACACGGCGACCCAGGTTGCGAACGTCGGGGACAAGTCCGCGTAAGGTCAGTAGGCGTTCGACGAAGATCGTGATCCCGAGCAAAGCGACGACCGCAATCGCGCCCATGGACGGACCGCCGCGCTCGAAAATAGAGGCCAACCAAGTCATTGAGTCTCCGCCTTTGCGTCGTGAGTCGTTCGTATCCGCTCGCCACGTGGACGGTGGCGTGACGGCGCCGGCAGCATAGCAGTACCGGCAGCGGGCAAACCACCGACGGCGCTTTTGTGTTCCCCGTTGGGCGCTCGTTCGGCCTCGGCCTCCGATTCAGACGTGCGCAAGGACCCGTCGTCGTGGCGTCTTGGCGTAGCTGAGTTGGAGATTAATCATCAGAAAACAGTGTGTTACGGGTCGCGCTCGGCTTATTGAAGTATTCGCACCATGATCCGTGGGAATCGCTCGCAGAGGGTGAGCGTCGTCTCCCTGAAGCTTGATCTGAGCGACGATCGGCGCGCCATAGGTCGCCGCGCCCGTCGTACCGGGTTATCCTGTGCGAGCGGGTGATGATGCCCACGCACAAGGAGTCCACGTGCAGCGACTGACGAAGACCCCATTTGAGCCTTGGTTCATCGAACGCTTGCAGGCAGCCCGCAAGATCGCGTTGATGACACACGTCGACCCAGACGCTGACGGACTGGGTAGCCAGGTGGCGTTCTGTTTGGCAGCGCGCCAGGCCGGCGTCGATGTGGTGATTGTCAATGAGGATCCATGCCCCGAACGCTACGCATGGATCGACCCGCGAAACGTTGTGCAGCGTTTTGAGGACGGGGTGTCTAGCCTGGACGGCGTCGATCTCGGGCTGATCTTCGACGCCCACGAGATTTCCCGTGCGCGGCGGCCGGCCGAAGCTTTGCGAGCCGCCGGTGTGGACGTCTGGGTGGTTGATCATCACGCCGTTGCGCCACACACCGAAGTGACGGGGTGCGTGGCCACTGATTTTTCGTCCACCGGCGAGCTCTGCTTTCGGCTCTTGGAGCGCTTGGGTTGGGCACTTGATGCGGACGCCGCATTGGGCATCTATGGCGCGATGAGTTTCGACACCGGCTCGTTCCGTTTCCTTCGCAACCAGCCGAACACCATGCGTGTGGCTGCGGCCCTCCTCGACACAGGGCTCGATGCCAACCCCATTCAGGAGGCGCTCTGGGCTAGCCGGCCGTTTGACGAAACCGTGCTGCTCGGCCGCATTTGTAGCCAGATTCAGGTGAGCGACGATGGCTCTGTGGCCTGGGCGGTCGTGCCAGAGGAGATGCTAGAAGGCCTCGCCGTCGGTCGCGATGCCATCGGTGAGGCCATGCCCATGGTGATCGGAATCGCTGGCGTCCAGGCTGCCGCAATGTTCAAGCCCGGCCGTGCACCAGGACAATGGAAGGTGAGTCTTCGCAGCAAGACCGCGGTGACCATCGGGCACATCGCGCAAGGCCGAGGCGGCGGTGGTCATGCCCACGCCGCCGGATGCAGCGTGCAGGGCGATCTCGACGGGCACGTCCAGGCTGTGATCGGAGAGATGCTCGCCGCCACAGCGAAAGCAGGGTTTGCCTCGTGACCACTGAGGGAGCCCGCAATAGCGCTGGCGCATCGGGTGCCCAGCACGGGAGCGATCCGGGTGACGAGGCGGTCGGCTCAGACAACCCGATTGTCTGCTTTTGCAACGAGATCCGCCTGAGTGCCATTGTGACTGCCCTAGAAGATGGCGCAGATTCGCTGCCTGGGCTCGTGGACGCGACTTTTGCCGGCTGTGGGCCTTGCGGCGGCAGCTGTCAGCCCGACCTTGAGGCGATCTTGGAGGATTGGCATCACGGAGCGCCCGATGAGCCGTGAGCTGTCGAAGCAAAGGCGTGTGGGCGCGTCGGGTCAGAAGCTCCTCAGTGACCTGGGGCGGCTGCCGCTCGAAGCCGCTGTCGACATGGTGTGCGCCGGACTCGACGCGCTACCTACCCGCGGAGGCTCAAGTGGCGGGCCCCTCGGCGAGTTGGTCGCACGAATCGAAACGACGGCACATGAGGACCCGCACCGGGCCGCCGCCGCCGCCGC
>JAGSHB010000023.1 GCA_023954815.1 Myxococcales bacterium
GATGTCGGCGATGTGAGCACAGCATTGTCGTAGGCCCACCGAGCCAAGCTCAACCAGCGGCGAAAGCTGCGGCGTCCCAGGCGACCTCCGGTCCAATCGTTCCGACCGCCGCGTCCCGCGAGCCCCGTTGGTTTGTAGCCAATCCCGATGGTAGCTATCAGAAACTCGCGGAGAGCGAGGCCCGCGGTCTGATTCAGGCTGGCGCGCTTAGCGGTAGCACGCTGGTTTGGAAGAAAGGGTTCGGCGAATGGGGACCGGCTGATCAAACGGAGCCCTGGAAAACCCTGCTTGCGGCAAAGGCGGCCCACAAAGACGCAGTGGCAAAGTCGAGGGAGTCGTCCGCTGCGCCGATCGCGCGGGACTCCGATCAGATGGTCATTGGCGTGCCTGTAGCTGCGATGCCAGAGCCCAGTCGACGGCCGGTGGCTAAACCGCAGCCTCGTCCAGCTTCCGCCGCGGTGCAGTCCAATCGCCCGGCGGTGGTGCCGTCTAGTCCGCCCTCCTCGTCGAGCCACGCTGCGGCCAGGGCGATCAGGCAGACGGGCGGTGCGCTACCCGCGAGAAAGCCGAGGAAGCGTCGGAAGACCGATCGTAGCAGCGCTGCAGTGGGCAATTTGCAGGACACTGCGGGGACCATCGCCGGTGCGGCAGCGTCGAATTCAGGCTCGCAACAAGCGGTTTCGCTCCCCATCGTCCGCGCGAGTGAGCCCAACGTCGCTGCCCGCAGACTGGATCCCGGCGCCGGGTCACGAGGAAGGGCCACGCAGCGGCCGCCTACCGAAGCGGAAGCCTCACGCCCGACGCCCGCGCCGCAGCAGCGGCCGCCATCGGGTGCCGTCCAGGCCGACAGTCCAGATGGTGGTCCCGATGGAGAGCGCGCCGGGTGGGCGCCCGCGACGGACACGTACATTGGCCCGCGCCACCGCTACACCCACCGAATTGGCTCCGAAGCGCAACGCGACGCCCTGTTGGAGCAAGTCGAACGCGAGACGACGCTGCGCCGAGACCTGCGGCGATGGCAGTGGGTCGCGCTGGGTACCGCTTGTTTGGCGATTGTCGGATTCGCCATGGCCATTTTCTCGCTGATGCACCTGCGGAACGTGGAAAAAGCCGCTTCTGCTTGCGACGCGCCGGCCGAAGCACCGGCAGAGGTCGCGCCGGAACTTGAAGACGACGCTCCTCTGACTGACGATGAGCCAGCAGCCGCTGCGGGCGACGACGACTGACCCGAGGCGACGGTGCCGCCAGACTCGCCTCCTCGCGGTTGCCCACCTCACCTTCACACACTCCAAACAAGCGCCTATCCTCCCGCCGCACCCAGGAGGGGACGATGACGATGACGCGGATGGATTACGGACGACTACTGGGCGACTTCGCCGATGACGAGGTGTACCTGCACCCTTTCGAGTTGACTGTGGACGGGTCCATCGTTGGGCCGTACATGGCGAGCTTCATCGACGCGACGCCGACGTGGACCTCTACGCCCTACGCTGCCGCGCTGGGAATGAGCGCACGGCCCGTCCCGCCGCACCTTTTGCTGAACTTGGGCTTGTCCTTTTCGGTGCACGACACCTCCCAGCAAGCCATCGCTCACCTCGCATATGTGCGCGTTGACTTTCCGAAGCCGCTGCCCATCGGCGGCACGGTCCGTGCGGCGTCCAAGGTCATTTCGACGCGGCCCAGCTCCAGCGGAGACAAGGGCGTTGTGCATGTGCACACGGTCCTCGTCGACGAGTTCGGCGATCGGGTTCTGGATTTCGAGCGAAAAGCGCTCATTCGCGCGGGACAGATGTCCGATCGTCCAAGCGTCACGGGCGGCATCGCGACGGGAGCCCAAGGCGAGAGCTGGATGGGGACCCTGCCCACGACGACTTTCACCGACTCCCTAGCGGATTGGGCACCGCCGACCGGGATGTTCCAACCGCCGCTCTGGGGTCATTTCGAGGACTTCGAGGCGGATGCGGTGCTGGTCCACGCCAACGGTCGCACGGTCGGCGACACTGAGCACATGCGCTTGTCGGCGGTCTGTCGCAATAGCCACCCGCTGCATTGGGACAAGCTCTACAGCGACGCCAACTCCTTCGCGAAGGAGCGCGTGGTCTACGGCGGGCTGGTGCTCGCGTGGACGATGACCCAGTCGAGCCTGGATGTCGGCGGCCAAGTCGTGTGGGAGCAGCGTTGGGGGGACGGCGCTCACCCCGCTCCCATTCTCGCCGGAGACACCATCTTCGCAGCCTCCAAGGTCTTGGCGACGCGCGAGATCAGCGCTCACCTGGGAGAGGTGGAGCTTCGTGTGGTCGGTATCAAGAATGCGCGACCGGAAGCGCTCATCGCAGAGGGCCACGATCTGTTCACGGCCGAGCGCGCCAAGCCACGTGACGCCCGCCTGAAAAATAAGGTCGTGGAGATTACGCGGACGATGTTGGTCCGTCGTCGCTAGTAACGGTTCAACTAGCCGAATTCGCGTCAAAGTCCCGATATTACGGGCCGCGCACGTCCAATTCGCCCGGCATCAACACACCTTGACGGGACCAAGATGGGCGCCCTTGGCTGTCCAGCGTGAACGTCGTCGGGAACGCTGAGACTCCGTATTTTTGGGCGATCTTGCCGTCATCGATGACCGTGGTGAACGCCCGTGGCGAGTCGGCAAGCGCGGCTCGAATCGTGTCAACCTCATCCACCGCGACTCCGATGACCCGGACGTCGGGATGGCGAGCCGCGTAGTTGCTCACGATGGGCGAGGTGATCTTGCAGGCAGAGCACCATGACGCCCAGAAATAGAGCACAACTGGCTTGCCCGAA
Organism: Myxococcales bacterium; assembly: GCA_023954815.1. GTDB lineage: Bacteria > Myxococcota_A > UBA9042 > UBA9042 > UBA9042 > UBA9042. Next base: position 2,803 of record JAGSHB010000023.1, read on the forward strand.
TCGCCACCCACCCGCACCTCCGCACCTTCGACCGTCTTCGCGGTAAAGGACGGCGCAGGGACTTCAGACGGTCCGCGCGCCATGAGCACGGCCATCCCGCCCATCATCAGGGCGGTCAGCATGAGCGTGCTGAGGACCGAGCGAATCGGCCCCCACACCTTCTGCCATCGGGTCTGCGCATTCACGGGTTGCTGGGTCGTTGTCGTCACGCGGGAGCCTCCGGCACCAGTCATCGGCGCCCGTATGAGACAGAGACGAGTGGGCGTCCAGTTGTTACAGACCCAGCGACCGAAAACGGGCTACTTCACGCCACCGCGGATGTAGATGTGCCCTTTGCTACCATCGACGTCTTTCACATCGATGGCCAGCTTGGTGCCCTTGGGAATTGTGGTCGTCATGATCGACAGATCGAGCTCTGGGAGGGGAATGCTGGCCAGCGTCCCTTGCAGCTGACCCACCAGGAGGCCGGTGACCGCAGGCAGCAGCTTCTCAAAGAAACCGACAGTGCCCTGCCCGGTTGCGACGCCGGCGAGCATCACCGAGTCGATGTCGGACTCCAGCGTGCCGATCTTTCCGACCGTCAGGCTGATCTCTTGGCCATTCTTCGCCTTGACGGGCTCCACGTCGACCTTAGCCGAAGCGGAGATGTAGGCCCGAACCACAAGCGGCTTTCCGCCCATCTTCGCTGTAATATCAAGGCGAATGTCGCCCATCTGCAGCTCAGGCTTGCCTCCGGGGACACAATCACTGAGCAGCGGCGGCAGCAGGAAGTCGGTCTTCACTTTGAGCTCGGTCAAGCCATAGCCCTTGAGATCGATGCTCGCCAACGCCGTCGGATCGATCGCCAACAGCATGCCGCCGCTCTGCCACATGGACGCGAGCAGCTGGTTGGCCGTGTCGTAGTGCAGCGCGACCTCCATCGGCTGTACACGGCTCATGGTCGCTGCCGTCTGGTAGGTCTTCAGGCACGAGCGACGTGCCAGAGACCCATGAATGACGTGTCCCACCTTCTTCACGCTGGTCATGCCGGTCTTCAGCTTGATGTGCGCACCACCTTTCTTACCCGACGTTGGTCCCTTGAATGACAGCGAAGACAGCTGAGTTGCCATCTTTAGCGGCGTGGGCAAGGCGCCGAAGAAACCAGGCACATTGAAGGTCGTATCGAGTGCAAATGCCTGCAGCATCGCCGCCAATGGCCCGTTGATCTTCGAGGCGATCTGCGACTCCATCGTCTCCTGCAGCTTCTTCGTAATCGTCTTGGAGAACAGGTCGATGAGCCAGTTCACCAGGAAGCCCCAGCCGTTCTTGATCTTCACATCGAGGTTGTTGAGCTTGACCGACACGTTCTTCGTATTGACGACCACCTTTCCGGTCGACTGCACGCTGATGTAAAGCTTGGCGGACACGGACATGGAGCTCGCCGTCACCTCGATCTTCAAGTCCGGGCTGCCCCAGTTTTGCCCCTCGGCAAATACGTCGGCCTTCATGCTGTAGATGCTGCCGGACAGCGCCATGGCGCCATTGAGCGCGGTGAGCTTCAGCTTGGGGTGACCGCCATTGATCTTCGAATTGCCGAATTTCACAGACTTAATCTTGACGATGAACTTGAAGACGCTCCAGCTGACGGGGAACGTTGTCGCCAGCAGCGCCTTGGTGTCGAAGTTCTTCAGGATGACTTCGATGACCGTGGCGATGTCTTTCGGCGCCTTGTGATTGCGCTTGCCAGAGTCGAGCACTTTCTGCCCGAGCCACGCCTCAACGCCGTTGCTGATCAGGGCCTTGGTGCCGTCTTTGGTCTGGGTCTTGTGGTACTTCTTGGCCGAGTAGAACGACTGGCTGTGGGTGGATGTGTTGCCCCATTTGTCCTTCGCTACCACCTTGATGATGTTGAGCCCCTGCTTGACGCTCATCACCGCGCTAATCCCGATGCCATCGCCCGCCTTGATGGCTTTGTCGTTGAAGGTGACTGCGCCGAGCGGACTCAACTCGTCAGCTGTGCTGAACTTGACCGTCACGGTGCTCGTGTGGATGCGTGTCGACCCACGCTTGGGGGTGCTGATGTTGATCAGAGGGCCACTGGAATCCGACAGAATCTTGCGGCTCGCCTTCAGCTTCGGAAAAGCCTTCAATGTCGCCGTGACCGTGTAGAGCCCATCCTGCTCGCAGCTAATCTGCGCGTTCACGGCGTCGATGAGTCCACCCTTGGGCGTCATGGTGATCGGAGCCAGCACCAAACCTTCGATAACGTTGCCGTATTTGTCCTTCGCATCAGCTGAAAGCCCGATTTTCTGGCCTGTTGTGTAGTTCGGCTGCTCTGGATCGAGCTTGAGTTTGAAGGAGACGGGCGCGTTTGGGACCACGGTCACTTTGATCGGCACAAAGTCGGTCACTGCCTTGGTTTCACAGGTCAGCGAGTGCGTTCCAGCCTTTGTGCAGACGACCGTGGCGCCGCTGGTTGCCTTGTTGGTGGATTTGCAGCCGGTCGGCGCCTTGACGCTCCAGTCGGTCGGCGGCTCCAAGACTTCGTTGCCGTATTTGTCGAACAAGTTACAGCCAACGGTCAGTGTGTCGCCGGCTTTGGGCGCGGTGGGTGTGGCCGTGCCCTTGGTGAACGACGGCTCTGCCGGAACCACAGTTAATTCAGCGGGTACTTTTTTGAATGTTCCTCCCTTTGCAGTGCAGGTGATCTGATGCTTGCCCGCCTTTTCGCTGGATACCTTGCCCTCAATCGCCTGCCAATCAGCCCCGCCATCTACGCTAGTTGTCGCGTCGGTGGGCGCCTTGGTTGGGTTGCCGAAATCGTCCAGGAACCCACACGTGGCGTCGGAACCTGGTGAGCCAGCGACGACTGAAACCGGAGACAACGCCACCGTGATTTGGGTTGCAGGGCCAGCGATGAAGGCCACATCGGTCGGCTCAGATGTCAGCGCCGGTGACTTTAGTCGACACTTCACCGGCCACTTGCCGGCCTTGGTCGTCAACACTTCTAGACCGCCAGTGCTCGCCAATTTCAGCGGCGCCTCCACCACAAGCCCGAGTTTGTCGGCGCTGACGGCGATGGGATTCCCCTCAGCATCCTGGGCTTCACAGACAATGGCAGCCGCGTTGCCGACGACAGTGCCTGTCTTGGGCGCGATCGCCACGACCTTCGTAATCTCGCCAGCGATAACGTCGAGCTTGGCGGGCGTGGCCTTGTCAGCGCCGACCCCTTCGGTCAGACAACGGATGTCAGCCGGTCCCAATTTCGCGCCGGTCAGGGTGAGTTTGTCCACAGTCGCGATGTCAGCTGGCGTGACGGTAACCTTGAATTCTCCGCCTTCCAGCGCGTTTCCGTGAGCATCGACGCGACTGCAGGTGACGGCGGTCGACTTGCCGGAGACGACCGTCGACTTGGCCAACGTGGCGGTCGTCCCGACTGCGGCTCCAGCAGTCACCGTCAACGTCGGCGGATTGGGGTCAGCCTCGCCATTGGATTCACACGCGACAGGCCAACCGCCCGCTTTCGTCGCCGTGAGGTCGAAACGCCCACCGCTGAGGTCGACGCTGGTGGCGTTGGCTTCGTTGGGGACCTTCACGCTGCCCAGGGTCATGGGCCCGCCCGTGTCGCTCCACGTGCAGGTGACATTGATTTTGACCCCAGCCGGAGTCGTCGCAGCTGATAGCGTCGTCCGCGGGACGTGACCAATGCCGCCCCCCACGGTACCGCCGCTGGTGTCCGCGCCGGTCGTCGTGTTGTTGGGCGTCGCTGGGTCGTTGCCGCAGCCAGCGACGACCCATGTCAGCGCAAATAGGAGCGCGATTTTGCCAGTAGGTTGCATACCTGGACCCTCAATGACGCCGCGAATTGCGACCGTCTCGTGCGATTGCAGTTGATTCAAGCCAACCTCACCACCGCTCTGCCACTAGCGAGAAGCTACCGGCGAATGACAGCATCGGTATGGTGTCGACGAATCCCCGCGCGCAGCGTAACTGAGCCGGCGGGTCTGTGGCGAGTACCGATGGTGTGACGCTCACGTCGCGGGGGACCGGAGTCCCGTTTACCTCGGCGAAAGACTCTCCAAGAGACCTTCGCAACCGGCCATACAGATGGCAAACACGGTGTGAAAGCCGTCGTTCCCCTCGTAGTAGGGGTCAGGCACGCCCTTGCTCACGCTGTCGTCAGGGCCATCGTGACCCACGCGCCACTGCCGCAACAGGCTCAATCGCGCGAGGTCGGCCGGGCTCCGCGCGAGTTTTCGGAGGTTGCGGAGGTTGCTGCCATCCATGGCGACGATGTGGTCAAACCGGTCAAAATCCGCCACCACGAACTGGCGAGACTGGCCCGTGAGTTCGATTCCCTGGGCACGCGCGGCCGCCACTGAGCGCCGATCGGGCGCGTCTCCCTGGTGGTAGGCCGAGGTTCCGGCTGAGTCGATTTCAAGTTTTCGCCCCGATTTCTCGGCCAAATGGCGCAAGATCCCCTCGGCGGTGGGCGACCGACAGATGTTGCCGAGACAGACAAAGCACACGCTCGCCATCAGACGCTCCCAAGCGATGAGACCGGTTGCTCCACCGCACGATTGACCGCGCTGGTCATGAGGATAAGCGCTACCCAGTGAAAACCGGTGAAGCTCAAGACGAGGCTGATTGCCGGCAGATTGTCGTCCACTGACACGCCACGCTCTCGGAGCGCACCATTCAATAGGGTCGGCCATTGATAGGCGACGTAGAGCCCCCAGAGACCGCACGTAACCAAGGTGAGGAGGAGGTCCATCCACGGTGAGGGCTGATCGTCACCGCGTAACATTCCAATATCTCGCGCCAACTGGAAGTACCACAACACGCCGTACAGTCCGCACGTCACGAAAAAGAGGATCGTCTGTAGCGCGACGTTACGTTGCTGCATGTAGGGCTCCTGGACGGCTTCTTTGTGTCACGTGCGCGAAACCTGAGCAACCGGCAGGCGGCGAGCGAGGCCATGGCGGCACATCACCGCTTGACGGACTGCGCGCCGGGTCTGACCCTGCCGCGCGATGAGACATCGATCCCACATGACGCTGATTTGTTCCTGGCTCGTTGCCCTAGCCTGCTGTGTTGCGATTGGCTTCAGTGTACTCCCGAACGCCGGGGCAAGGCCCGGATCGCGCAGGCCTCACAAGCACGCCAAAGCAAAGCGCGCCAAAGCAAAGCGCGGCCGCCACAAGAAGCAGGCGCGCCGAGGCAAAAGCGCGAAAAAACGGCGCAAGAGTGGGACGAAACGTCGAAAAGTAGCGAAGCGCGGAAGATCCAAGAAGCACAAAAAGCAGGCCACGCGTCGCGGCAAGCGGAAGACGAAGCTGCGGGTCGCCCGGCGCGCTCCCAAACGCAGTCGCCACTACCGCAAGCGCATGAACAAGCGGTGCAAACGCAAGCCCCGTACGAAGGCCTGTCGGAAGTGGTCCAAAGAAAAAAAGCTCGCTGCCAAGGATCGGGCGCGCCGCAAACTCGCGCGCAAGTGCCGCAAACGTAAGTATCGCAAGAGCCGCCAATGCAAACGTCTGAGGACGGCGTTGCGACGAGAGGCCAAGGCGCGGGCTATCTGTGGCGTGCGCCGCGCACGCGCCCGACGGCGCGATACGGTCCACCGCATGGCACGCCGCTACAAGCTCAGTGTCAGCGCATTCCGATCTTACAACCGACTGAGTTCGCGGAGCCGACGCTTGCGTAGAGGGCGGCGCTACATCGTTTATCGCTCGCCATTTCACAACATGAAGCTGAGCGGCGGCGTGCTGCTTGAGCGGGTGGATGGGGTCGTGCACCTGCAGCGCCCGGCGCGGGGGTGGGGAAAACCGCTTTTGGTCAATGCACTGCGGAGTGCAGCTGAAGCCGTGCAACGCGCTTATCCGATGCGCTCTTGGCTCATTATGGGGGACATCAGTAAAAAAGGCGGCGGTTGTCTGCCGCCCCATAAGTCCCACCGGGGCGGGCTCGATGTGGACATCGGCTACTACTACCTGGGTGGCAAGCAGCGAGGCTGGCTCGACCACGCATCGACACGGGAGCTCGACCCAGATCGCACGTGGCTCTATCTCGCGACGCTCTTGCGGACTGGCGCGGTGCAGTACGCGTTCATCGACTATGGCTTACAGGCACCCTTGTACGCCGCCGCACTGCGCGACGGACGTACCCCTGAGCAGCTTCGGTCGGTGTTCCAGTACCCGCGGCCAAAGAGCCACGCCAAGGTCGGGATCATCCGTCACCTTCAGGGCCACGCCGATCACATCCACCTGCGAATGCGTTGCCTCTCCCCGAGCTGCGGTCTCGATGAGACGACCGCCCAGCGCATCGTTCGCGCGGTCGCGACTCGCCGCGGTGCTCCCGTTAGAGAGGGACGACGACGCGCGCGTAGGCCTCGCGCCAAAACCATGCAGCGCACATTGCCGACGTACTAATCCCGCAATTCGACGTGCCGGCGGCGCGCTATTTGCCCACAGATCCAGCCCCACAGCCCGCCGACGCATAGCGATGTCGGTCACATGCAGAGATGCGCAACTCGTCTCTTGACACGACCGCGACACTGCCCGATGGTCGCGCAGCACAGGGCGGCAGCCCATGCCGAAGTGGCGGAATTGGTAGACGCGACGGATTCAAAATCCGTTGGGCTTTTGCTCGTGAGGGTTCGATTCCCTCCTTCGGTACCCTGACTCACCCGCATCGCGGGTTGGGGTCAGCGCCCTGCCCTCCTCTGCAAGGGAGGACACCGCGTTGCGACTCTCCGCTCTGACGTACTCGTGGATTTGCACGGCCCTGCTCCTTGCCTCGGTCAGCTCGGTCCATGCAGTCGAGCGGCACCTTCCCAGCGGTTTGGCTGGCGAGCAGCTGAGCGGCGAGCAACGAAGCGGTACCGCCCCACCCACCCAGCCCCAACTCCCCAAATCATCCGAACCGACGTTCAGGTGGGACGCTGACCTGCGATTTCGCGGCGCCGTGGGCATCCACCTGAAAGACCTGCAGGCCGGTCAAGACGATCGGGTTCAAGGCGTATTTCAGCGGTTGCGCTTGGGTTCCCGCGTCTCGACCACCGACCTCGAGGCACGGCTACAACTGCAGGTTTCCGGGGCTTTCGGTGAGAAGGGGCCGGGCGAACAACCGGTCCCAGTCGGGCTGCAAGCTGGCAGCCTGCGTTGGAAGCTCCCCGCGGCCCAGGGGCTGACCTTTGAGGTCGGTCGCATGGCCCTCGAGTTTGGCTCGGGCCGTCACATCGCGCGCTACGACTTTCACGACGAGGGCAACGCTTACGACGGCTTCCGCCTCCAATACAGCGCTGAGCCATGGCTTCGTGTTGACACGTTGGGCGTCAAACTGCGTCGAACCTCGGCCCAACCCGACAAAGAGCGCACGCTTTTTGGGCTCTATCTGGTTGGCAAGCCATTCAAACCGGTGACCACCGACGTCTATCTGCTGATTTTGCGGGACGGAGGCGACCAAGGTCGCATCGATCTTCAGACCATGGGGCTGCGTCTCGAATTCAAGCCAAACCCACATTTTCGCGTCGAATTCGAGGGCGCGGTGCAGTTCGGCTCCAGGCAACCGGTATCCGAGAAGGCTCCACTCGACCATTTGGCGGGTGCAATGGCTGCGGAATTGGAGTTCGCAGGGCGGCTCGGTGTTCAACTCGCGGGTGGTCTGCGCGCTCAGCAGTACTCGGGCGACGATGGTACGGAGGCCAATCTGAGTCGCGCCTGGCGGCCACTGTATCCCGACGTCGTTCGCCACGTGGGGTTGTTGCAGCTCTTCGCGCAATCAGGCCTGCGCCAGCTCGGCGCGTGGTTGCGCGTCGGCGATTCAGGTCGTCTGTACATCGAAGCGGATGCCCGGCTCAACGCCTCGCCGGGTGGCGCCCAGGCCCCCGGGTTCAGTCGTCCAAAGCTAGGCAAAGCAGGCGACGGCTGGGTCAGTCTGGGCTCCGAGGTGGACGTGCGCCTTGTCTGGCGAGCCTTGTCGAGTTCACGACTCATGCTGGCCACGGGCATGTTCGCCCCATCGTCGGAGCTGGCGGCCAAAATCGGCGGGCGCCTGGCCCGGCAAGTGCTTCTCCAGTGGACCTCGCATTTCTGATGATGAGGCCTTAGGCCGGTCTGCTTGCCCTCAACCGGTATTTAGCAGGCCGCCGCCACGCGATGAACCTTGACTTCAAGGCGGAAAAGCGGGAAGGGAGGAGGGGCCGAACCTTGGCTTTTTTCCGGAGACAATCATGCCGCAGCTCCAACTGGTGCACGCTGGCCGGACCGATGTTGGCATCGTCCGAAGCAACAATCAGGACGCCTACCTGATCGATGACATGACCCACCTGTATGTGGTGTGTGACGGCGTGGGCGGACGCAATGGCGGTGAAGAGGCGAGCCGAATCGCTTGCGAGTTCATCGGTCGCCGCATCCGTGAATACGCCGACGGGCTCCGGGATTTTGCAAATCGTCGTGGCGACCTGACCAAGCGAAGCATCGCGACGATCGTCGAAAACGCGATCTCCGATGCGAGCGCGGCGATCCGCCATCACGCCCAGACACACCCCGAGCTATCCGGCATGGCCACCACGGTTGCGCTGCTGCTCGTGGCCGGCCAGCACGCGTTTGTGGCCCACGTCGGTGACTCGCGCGTCTACCTCGTCCGGCATAAGACGATGCACCTGCTGACCGAGGATCATAGCCTGCTCAACGATCTGCGCCGTCGCGGCCGCGACCCCGACCGCAGTCAACTTGGCGCTGCCTACCAGGGCGCGCTGACCCGGGCATTGGGTGTACTCAATACCGCCCGAGTGGACCTGCTCGACCTGGAACTGCTCGCTGGCGACCGGATCGTGCTCTGTTCCGATGGCGTTCACGACGTCGTCGGCGACAACGCGATGCAAGCGATCGCCCCCCACGCCGAGCCGACTGCCGCCGTACACATGTTCATCGACAGCGCGCTGCAAAACGGTGGCCCCGACAATGCCACTGCGGTCGTCATCGATGTGCAGAAGGATCTAGACGACGACCGAGCCTCGCGCGTGCGCCGTCGCCTGGAGGCCCTGCAAGCCATCTCCATGTTCAGGTATCTCCCCTACCCAGACCTCATCCGAGTAGCGAGCATCGCCAAGGAAATTCAACTGCAGGCGGGCACCGTCGTCTTCAATGAGGCTGATGTGGGTGAGAGTCTGTTCGTGATCCTGTCGGGTCAGGCGGGTGTCATCAAGAGCGGCAATCAGATCGCGGAGCTGGGCCCAGGTGCCCACTTTGGCGAGATGAGCCTCATCGAACGCGCTCCCCGTTCCGCAGGAATCGTCGCCAATGCCACGCTCGACGCGCTGGTTATCGAACGAGATGCCTTCTTCTCGTTGCTCCGCGAGGAGGTCACCGCGGTGAAGCTGCTCTGGGGCATGGTGCGCATGCTCAACGCGCGGCTCCGCAAGACGAGCGACGAGCTGACTCAATTGAAGTCCGGCAAAGTCTAATTCACACCTCCCTACCTGCGGTGTCCTCCACGATGCGTCACTCTCTTGTTTCGTCGCCGGCCCAGCCGAATCGGCGCTTTTTCTTTACATTCACGGCGCTTTTGCTGGGAAGCATCTTCGTTGCCCTCGCCTGTGTGCCGCCACGACCGCCGCCGCCGCGACCGTCTGAGGCACAGGTCGCTGCTCGCAAAGCGAAGCAGGCAAAGCTCGCGAAGTCGCGTGAAAACACCATGGCCAGCGATCCAAATGCCAAGCGCAAGGACGGCCTCAAAGGTGGCAAGCTCGTCTTCAGCGATGACTTTGAGCGCGACAAACTTGGCTCCGACTGGAAGGTCAACCATGCGGGTGAATGGGTGGTCAGCGGCGGCCAGCTCAAGGCCAACCGCGTGGGTATCTACGGCGATCGCAACAAGGGCGTGTGGCTGCTCCGCCAGCTCCCAAAGAAGACGCGCATCGAATTTGAAGGCCAGGTGCGCTCCGGCAAGGGCGACATCAAGTGTGAATCGTTTGCCAAAAAGCCGGTCCACGAAGCTGGTTACTCGTTCATCTTTGGCGGCTGGGGCAACACCATCAACACGATCACGCGGCTGGGCGAGCATGAGCCCAACCGGGTCGTGCAGCGGCCCCACGTCCCCGTGCAGACGAGCAAGACCTACAAGTGGGCCATCGTGCGAACCGATCACGCGGTGCGCTGGTACGTCGACGGCAAGTTCATGGCCTCCTACGACGACAAGCAGCCCGTGTATGGCCCGTACTTCGGCTTCAACAATTGGCTGAGCGACGTACGTTTCGACAACATCAAGGTCTACGAATTGTAGTCATCTCATTCCATTGACCGCCTGGGGCCTCAGGTCTATCCTCTTGCCCTGCTAGTGGGCGCCCCCGAAGCGTCACAAACGAGAGACCGAGCGCAATGACCGGTCGACTGAGAGAGGTGCCGCGTGGCGATTACAGTAACGTCCTACGGTGAGACCAATGTGGGCCGGAAACGTACCCACAACGAAGACAACTTCCTGAGCTATCCGGAACGTCTGTTGTTCGTGGTCGCCGATGGCATGGGTGGTCACGGTTATGGTGAGGTCGCCAGTCAGATGGTGATCGACACCATGCGCAAGTTCTACGACCACGCATCGAACAACGAAGAAGCCACCTGGCCGAACCGCATCGAGCGCGGCCGCACCATCAGCGAGAACATGCTCAACGCTGGGCTTCGCTACTCGAACTACTCCATCTGGGAACGCGGCGCGTCCGATGCGAAGTACAAGAACATGGGCACCACGGTTGTCGGGATTCACTTCGACCAGGGTGAGGTTGCCGTCGCTCACGTCGGTGATTCGCGTGTGTATCGTCTGCGCGGTGGTGAGTTGACTCAGCTGACCGAAGACCACTCGCTGCTCAATGACTACAAAAAGATGGCCGTGCTGACGCCGGAAGAAGAAGAGAACTTCCCGCATAAGAACATCATCGTGCGCGCCTGCGGTCTGAAAGACGACGTGGTCGTGGACGTGATGAAAGAGACCCCCGAGGCTGGCGACATCTACATGCTGTGCAGCGACGGTCTCAACGGCGAGCTAACCGACCCGCAGATTCGCGACATCATGGCGCGGCACAACGGCGACGTCACGGGCATGGGCCAGCAGCTCATCCGGGACGCATGTGACGCCGGCGGCAAGGACAATGTGACGACGATCTGCGTTCGGATCGATAGCGTCTAGCGACCCAAATCAACACGGACTTGCGCCTGTCGGCGGAGCCTGCTGTCCCCGCGGGCGCTGACCCCACGGGCGCTTGGTCTTTTTTGGAGAGAAACGATGAGCACGAAAGGCGACAGGCTGTGGGGTGGTGGTTACGAAGAGGCGACGCACCCGTTGGTTCAGCGGATGAATGCCTCCGTCTCGTACGACCAGCGCATGGCCCGCGAGGACATCATCGGATCGGTGGCCCACGCCACGATGCTGCGCGACCAAGGCATCATGAGCGCAGACGACCATGCTGCGATCTTGAGCGGTTTGCGCGCTATTTTGGCGGATATTTCCGCTGGAACCTTCGAATGGAGCGAGGCGCGCGAAGATGTGCACATGAACATCGAAGCGTCCCTGCGAGACCGTATTGGCGCGCCTGCGGGTCGGCTCCACACGGCGCGTTCGCGCAACGACCAGGTGGCCCTCGATGAGCGGCTGTGGCTGCGTCGCCGGCTGCTCGGTATCGCCACGCGGATGGTTGAGCTGATCGAAGCGCTGAGTGCGCAGGCCTGGGAACATCGTTCTTGGGCCATGTGCGGCTACACCCACTTGCAGCGCGCCCAGCCGGTGACGGTTGGCCATCACCTGCTGGCCCATGTCGAAGCCTTCGAGCGGGACCTGGACCGGGTATTGAGCCTGCTGCGTCGTATGGATGTGTGCCCCCTCGGCGCCGGTGCCCTCGCCGGAACCACCTTGCCAATTGACCGCGCTCGCACGGCTGAGCTGCTGGGCTTTTCGAAGGTGGCTCGCAACAGCCTCGATGCGGTCAGCGACCGAGATCACCTGCTCGACACCCTCATGGCGGCGGCTACGGGCATGACCCACATCAGCCGCATCGGAGAGGAGTTGGTGCTCTTCGCCAGCGCTGAGTTTGGCTACATTCGCCTGCCCGACGCGTTCACGACCGGATCGAGCTTGATGCCGCAGAAGAAAAACCCCGACATGGCCGAGCTGATTCGCGGCAAGTCAGGACGTGTGGCCGGCAGCTTGGTGAGCCTGCTCATGACGTTGAAGGGCCTGCCCCTGGCCTACAACAAGGACATGCAGGAAGACAAAGAGCCGCTCTTTGACGCCGTCGATACGTGGGAAGACTGCTTGGTGCTGCTGCGCGACATGTTGCCGGCGGCCAAGTGGCAGAAGAAGAACCTCAGCGACGCGCTCGACAAGGGCTTTTTGCTGGCGACCGACTTGGCCGACGTGCTGGTACGCAATGGTGTGCCATTTCGCGACTCCCACGAGCACATCGCTGTGTTGGTGAACACCTTGGTCAAGGAAGGGACGACCTTCCGCCGCGCCGGTGCCAAGCGTATCGCCGAGACCCTCAAGGTGCCGCACGAAGACGTGGCCGACGCGCTCAACATCGGCCGTGCGTTGCGTAAACGTGATGTCGTGGGCGCGCCCCATCCTGCGCGTGTCGGTCGGGAGGCGAAGGCTGTGGGCCGTCGCGCTGCTGGCTACCGCAAGACCCTGACCGCGCTCGCCGCGCCCTGCCCCGCAGAGACGATGCTGGGATAGCGCGAGCTGGTTTGACGAAAAAAGCCCGGCGGGATGGATGTTTTCCACCTCGCCGGGCTTTTCGTTCTTGGCTGATGCGCCTGACTTGCAGCGACAGAACCTGAAACGACAGCTCCAGAAGCTACGGACCCTGAAGCTACAGACCCAGGGACTTCTTCAAGCCCTCGATGCTCATGTCCGGCGGCTCGTACTCGGGCTCCATGGTTCCGGAGAAACCGTCGGCACCCGCGTGCACGTGGCCTTTCGCGCCGATGCTCATGGACGCCAGCTCCAACGGATCGGGCGAGCACTCGTAGCGCCAGACCGTCTTCATGATGGAGAACAAGCCGACGTCGATACCGACGCGCACCTTGGCGAAGAACGTCAGGATGAGGCGCAGCGCAGCACTCAACTCGGCGCTGACCGGCATATCGAAGCTCAGTCCGTTGCGGTTGGCCGTAATGGTCGGCCGTGCGTTGATGGCCGCTTCGAGGTGCAGATTCAGCGCGGCGCGTAGACCTGCCTCCACCTTCACCACTGCAGCAGACACGGACACCGAACCTTCGACCCAAGCGTTGAGGTCTGCATAGGCCGACGAGCTCAGGTCGGCGGCGATGCTCATCTCAGCGAAGCTCGGCTCCATGAGGTCGCATTCACCCGACAAGACGATGTTGGCGATGGTCAGCGGCTTGAGACCGCACTCCATTCCGAGACCTGCGCCCGCGTTCACTTCCACCATCGGCGGCGTGTAGACGAGGAAGCCAGCGTCGAGCAGCGTGATGTCCTTCTTGTAGGGGTCCATCTTGAACAGCTCGAACGGTCCGGGCACGTTGACGGCGCCCTTGAGCACCACATGTTCGTCTTCCCGAAGGATGACGGAGGCCTCACCGGTCACGACGGGGTCGTCGGAGATCTTAATCTTAACCGTACCCTCACCGATCATCTTCTTATCTTCGGTCAGCTCGGCCTTGAGAATACCTGTCATCCGGTCGTGCGGCTGGAACTCCAACTGCGCCTTACCGTAGATGATGTCTTCCTCACCCTTACGGATGAAGTTCACCTCGATGCTGCCCTTACCGAACTTGCCTGCGTCGATGTCCGCGCTACCGGCGGCACTGCGCAGCTCATTGGCGACGACGTTGGCTTCGAGCTTACCGTTGCGAATCGTGGCAGGACCGACGCCCCACTCCTTGATCTGCTCGACCTTGCCCTGACCGGAGAACTCTTCCTTCTGCACGTTGAGCGTACCGCTGACTTCACCGCGAGCGACGTCGACCAGCTCCACGCCAATCTTGCCGCCCAGCTCCGTCAACTCAGAGTCCTTGACCCGCGCGCTCGCCTCACCGTGGGTGATGAGCAGCTTGCCGTTGGCCATCTCTTTCGGGCCTTCCAACGTCACCGTCGCGACGCCGCTGATGAGCTCCATGGTCGAGCCAGGATCCACCTCAACGCGGCCTTTACCCCATCCGAAGATGTTGATCTCAGCGAAGCCGCCGAAGCTCTTGAGCTCGTTGGCCTCAAAGTTGGCTAGCACCTCTCCGCCCGACAATTCAGCGAATTCGCCGATTTTCTGCGGCTCTGTGAGCGCCAGTCCGGCCTGGCCGTCGAACGAATCAAGCGTCGATGACTTGTGGACGCGCACCCAGCCTTTGCCCATTCCGTCGAGCTCTGCCTCGACCTCGCCGTAGATGCCCTTGAGCTCGCTGGCCTCGACCCGCGCGCCGATGCTGCCCTTGGTCAGGGTGAGCACGTCGCCCATCTCCTTGGGCTGGTCGAGCTTGACCAAGCCTTCGCCGGTGATGGAGTCGAGGGTGCTGCCTTCGCGAATCGAGAGCTGGCCTGAGCCCCACTCCTCGACCTCGAGTTTGACGAGACCGCCAAAGTCCTTGAGGTCGCTGTTGGCGATGTTGGCCGTGACGTAGCTGCCCTGCAGGAGGTTGAGCGGCCCGCCGAGCTTCTTGTCGTCTTCCACGCGCAGGCTGCCGACACCGCTGATGTCGTTGAGATCCGTCGCCGTGAAGCTGACCGAGCCCTTGAGCCACTCTTGGAAGGTGACGTCGATGTTGCCGCTGAACTTGACCGGAGCACCGCCAGCAAAGTCGACGATGAGCGCGCTGTCTTTCTCCAGCGCGATGCCGCCATTGAACTCTTTGCGCTCGATGACCTGCACCGTGGCGCTGCCTTCGAAGGTGTCGAGCGTATTGGCGCCTGCGAGCACACCCATGCCGCGTAGCCAGCCGTCGTATTCGAGCGCCAGCTGGCCCTGAACAGACTGAATGCCCTCTTCGCTGTCGAACGTGCCACTGACCCGGCCGCCCTCTTTGATGACCAGCGCGCTGTTGGCGACCTGAACGTCGTTGATGAGACCGACGGTGGCGAAGCCCTTGACCGCGTCCAGATCCGAACCGCCATCGAGGTCGAGTTGCCCCTCGATGTAGTCGTCGTAGCTGAAAGCAACGGTACCGGACCAACGATTGACGTCGGAGTTGTCGACCGTAGCCGTCAGGAAGCTGTCCTTCTTGAGCGTGACCTTGCCGACATCCTTTTCGTTCAGCAGGCGCAAGTTGCCCTGGCCGTTGATCTTGTCCAGATCTCCGGGCGCATCCACGCCGATCGAGCCGGTGGCCCAGTCTTCGTAGTCCACCAGCAGCGAGCCGCCGATCTTCTTGATGTCCGACGCTTCGACCATCACCAACGCAGCGCTGCCCTGTTTGAGCATGATGCCGTTGCCGAGGTCTTTCGGTGCCTGGGTCGACGCGGAGCCTTGACCGTAGAACTTGTCCTTCGTCGTCCGCGAATCCAGCGCCATGGAGCCGGAAATCCAGTTGTTGGACTCCCAAAGCACCGTGCCGCTGAACTTGCTGAGCGAGCTCTGGTCGACGTGAAGTGTGACGCCACTGCCCTGCTTGAGGCTGAAGTTGTCGTAGTCCTTCTTCTTGCGGATGCGACCGTGGGCCTGACCCGTGACCGAGTCCATGTTGCTGCCGGGAACGGCGCTCAGGGTACCCTCGAGCCAATCCTCGAAGCGCCAACGAACCATGCCGTCGAAGCCGGTGAGCTCGTTGCTAGCCATCTTGAAGTTAGCGGTGGAGCCCTTGAGGATCTTGATGCCGCTGTCGCCGATATCTTTGCCAGCCAACAGCTGCAACTTTGCGTCACCGGTGAGGCTGGTGAAGGTCGAACCACGCGAGGTGACATGACCCTTGAGCCAGTTCTCGTACTGCAAGCCGACGCGACCGTCGAAGGTGCTGTTTTCCAGCCCCGCAGCGCTATCGAAGGCCATCTTCATGTGGCCGCCGTTCAGCAGCTTGGCCTTGTCGCCAACCGGCTTGGCCTTGATGACCTTCGCCTGAGCTTCGCCCGAGTAGGGGCCGTCAAATCCGGTGCCTGTGGCGACCTTGACGGAGCCCTGCAGCCAGTTGTCGTACTGCCAGTTGACCCGACCACCGAAGCTCCCCGGCTTGCTGTTTTCAACCCGCAGGTTGAGCTCGCCGCCCTTGAGCATCTTGATGTTGTTGCCCGCATCCAACGGCGCGGTGAGGTGCGCTTTGGCCTCGCCGGTGATGGACTTGAGGTTGCTCGGCTCCAAGCGAATCGAGCCGCCGACCTTGGCTTTGTCGCCCTCGTACTTCCAGTTGGCCTGGCCGCTGAGGTTGTCGAAACCGCTATCTTTGAACTGGGCCTTGAGGCTTCCGCCCTTCGACAGCTTGAACTGCCCGCCGCCCGGTGCGTGCTCTTTGACCAACTGGGCCTGCACGTCACCGCTGATGGAGGTAATCGTGCTGGATGGGTCGATGGTGACCGCACCCATGAGCCAATCTTGGTACTCGAACCTGGCGATACCGCTGATGGTGTCGACGCCCGAGGTGGTGAAGCCAGCCTTGAGCTGCGCGCCCTGGAGCACCTTGAAGTCGCCCATCTCCTTGGTCTGGAGCAGCGTGCCGCTGATCTCGCCGGTGAGCGAGTCGAGGGATCCCTTGGTCTCGATGTTCAGGTTGCCTTCCAGCCAGTCCTGGTACTGCACACGAACAGAGCCGCCCCACTCGGTGATGGCCCCACCAGCGATGCTGATATTGGCCGCACCGCCCGGCTTCAAGGTCAAATCGCCGCCGATCTGCTTGTCGCCGACGATTTGAACGTTGGCGTCACCCTCGATGGACTCGAGCTTGCTGGCCTCGACGCTGATGGCGCCCTCGACCCAATCCTCGTAGCCGAATTTGACCTGCCCGGTGAGGCCGTCGAAGCCATTGTTGGCGATCTTCAAGCTGGCGCTAGACCCGGTACGAATGCGGAACTTGCCGTCGCCGACAGGCTTGTCATTGATGACGTTGGCGCCGCCCTCACCACTGATTTTGGTCAACGAGGAGCCCTGCTCGATGTTGACGCCGCCCTCCAGCCAGTTCTCGTAGCCGAAGTTCATGTGGCCGTGGATGCCGCTGATGCCCGAGTTGGTAAACTTCACCGTTGGGCTGCCGCCGCTCAGCAGTTTGAACTTGCCGTCGCCGACCTCTTTCGCCCGGCGCAGGTGCGCGGTGGCCTCGCCTGTGATCGCGGTGAGCTTGCTGCCCTTGGCGACCGAGATTTGGCCGGCGATCCAGTCCTCGTACTGCCAGAGCACGTCGCCGCCGAAGGTGAGCGGTTTGTTGGAGCCTAGCTCGACTTCCAGGTTGCCGCCGGTCTTGAGCACTAGGCCGTTACCGACTTCTTTGTCTGCGACGAGGCGCGCAGTGGCCAAGCCATCGACACCCTTGAAGCTGCCGCCTGCGCCGACCGTGACCGTGCCGTCGAGCCAGTCTTGGTACATCCACGCCACGTCGCCCATGAAGGTCTGCTGGGCGAGGTCTTTGGTGGTATCGAAGTCGATGAAGATCGAGCCACCCGGCTTGAGTGAGAAGTCGCTGTTGAGCTCTTTGTGCTGCAGCAGTGTCGCTTCTGCGGAGCCTTTGAGCGCGGTCAATTCGGACGGTGCCAACTCAACGCTGCCGCCGAGCCACTCGCCGTAGCGCCAAGACGCCTGACCTTGAATCTGCTTGACGTCGCCGCCGGCGAGCGTCGCTTCGAGCGCTCCGCCTTGCTTGAGCTGCAGGTCGCCGGCCACCACATGGGAGTGCCGCACGTTGGTCGAGGCCTTGCCGTCGACGCTGTCGAGGTGACTAAACGGTGCGATCTCAATCGCGCCGCCCAGCCATGTGTCGTAGATCCAGCCGACCTTGCCACCGACACCCTTGAAATCACTGCCTTCGAAGCGCGCCTTCAGGTTGCCGCCGCGCTCGAGCTCCAGCTTCTCGCCGACGCGCTTGCGCTCCCGCAATGTCGCGCCGCCCTCGCCTGCGATGGAGTCCAGTGTGCTGCCAGCCGAGACGTCAAGACGCCCCTCCAGCCACTCTTCCATCTGCCAGCCAAAGCCGCCCGAGAAGCTCTCCAACGAGCTGTTGACGAAGTTGGCCTTCATCGACGCGCCGGGCTTGAGGAATGCGCCGCCCTTGAGGTCCTTGCGAACCATGGTCGTGGCGGACACTTCGCCCTCGAGTTTGGTCAGGTCGCCGCTGGCGATGGTCGCCGCGCCGTCGATCCAACCGTCGTAGACAACGCCGATGGTTCCGGTGAAGCCGGTGAGGCCCGTTCCGTCAAAATCTGCCGTAAATCCGCCACCTTTTTTCAAACGCAGCTTCTCGTCGAGGAACTTTTCGATGGCGATAGAGCCCGTCGCCTTGCCGGAAATGTCGTCCAGATTACCGCTCTCGGCGCTGATCGTGCCCTTGAGCCAACCGAGATCGCCGTAGCTCCAGTTCACCAGACCGCGCACGTCGGTCATCTGGTTCTGATTGACCGTCGCTTCCAGGCTGCCGCCCGGCTCGAGGACCAGCGTAGAACCGGGCACGGGGCGCGGCTCGACCAATGTGGCCATCCCCAAACCGTCGATGACGTTGGAGCGCATGTCCCAGGAACCCGAGAGCGAGCCTTCGATGGCGCCGTATTTGAACAGCAGCGTGCCGTCCATGTCTGCCACTTCGTTCGAGACGATGTAGCCCGAGACCATGGAGCCGTTGACGATGGTCAAATCACCGCCAAGATCCATGTCTTCGGCGACAACCAACTGCGCAGCGCCCGTGATGACCGGTGGATCACCGTCGGACTGCTCGATGATGACAGAGCCGACCAGCTCCTCATCGCGCTTGATGCCGACGGTGCCCTTCGCGGACGCCAGCTCGCTCGCCAGGTACTCACCCTCAAGCGTGCTGCCGGTCAGCATGCGCAGGCCGCCGCTCATCTCCAGATCGCGGGTCAGCTGGCCGATACCGGCGCCGTTGAAGCCGCCCTCCGCGTCGCTGAAATTCAGGTCCCCGTGGATGCTGATGGTACCGTCGAGCCAGTCGCTGTAGCCGTAGTTGAACGTGCCGCCCTTGAGCTTGACGTCGTTGGGGTTGACCAACTCGCCGTGTACGTCGCCGCCCTTCTTGATGGTCAGCTTGCCGCGGGTCTGCTCCTCGTTGATCGAGGCGGTCGTGATGTTGCCCTTGAGTGTGCCCGGGCTCGGCTGGTTGGTGACCTCGACCTGGCCCGCAAGGTAGTTCTTGTTGTCGCCACCCCAACCGAAGTTGAACGTGCCACTGAACGGCGTCGCGCTCTCGTTGATGCTGACGGTGATGTCGCCGCCGCTCTTGAGTTGCAGCTTGGGCTCCACTGCCAACGGGGTCATCAGACCGCCCTTGACCGTGCCCTTGAACGACGAACCCTTCACCCCATCGGCGTGGCCACCGCGCCCGACGTGCAGCACTTCGCCGTTGTCGAGGCCGAACTCAGCCTGGACTGCGCCGGTGTAAGTCGGTGTGCCATTGGCGTCGATAGCGACCTTTGTCAGCCCTGCGCCTGGGTGGATCTTCACCTGTTTCGGCGCGCCCTCGGAGTAGGTCCGGCCGTTGCCGATGATGGCGCCTGGCCCCTCACCGATGATGCTGTCGACGCTGCCGTTGGCGACTTTGGCGACACCCGTCAGCCAGGTGCCATTCGGGCCATCCTCCAGGTGCCACGGGACCTCACCGCTGATCTTGGTGACCGCGCTGTCCGTCATCTCGACGTCGAAGGCGCCTGCGCCAGGGATCAGATACACGTTGCCCTGAACGTGGTGCTTCTTGCCGGGCAACACGGTGCCGAGGCCCTTGCCGGTGAGCTTGTTTGGCGTCGTATCGGCCGAGATCTCGATGAGACCCTCTAGCCAATCGCTGAGCTCGAACGCGATGTCGCCGCGGATGCCGGAGACGCGATTGTTCTCAACTTTGCCAGCCAAGCCAGCGCCTGGCATGAGCTTTAGGCCCGTGCCAACAGCCGTCTCGGCTGAGATCTTACCGGTGAAATCACCCGCCATGGAAAATGGATTGGCCTGGCCTTCAATGCCCAGGGCACCCTCGATCCAAGGCGTGCCTTTGTCGCCCCACTCGAAGTTGACCTGACCGCCGATGTTGCTGATCAGCGAGGCCGTCATGGTCGTGTCGACCTTGCCGCCCTTCTTGATGTTGAAGCCGCCGCCGGTGGCCTTCTCTTCGATGACCTGGGCGCCTTTGACCGAGCCGTTGATCGCCTGTAGATGCTGGCTTTCCGTGGCCTTGACCACGCCACCGAGGCCGATGAGGTTACTACTGTAGTTGAACGGAATGTCGCCCTTGATGAAGCGCGGGTTGTTGGCCTGCACATCAACGCTGACCTTGCCCCCGGGCATCAGCTTGAGGTTGCCCTCCTGCTTTTCGCCGACCAGTTTGCCGATCAGCTGACCACTGAACGTGTCACCCACCGCGATACCGTCGATGCTCAACCGGCCCTGGACCCAGTCATCGACCTTCGCCTCTGCCGATCCTTGGTAGTTCATCAGGGTGTTGTTCGCCCAAGTGACCGTCAGGCCCTCACTCGGCAGCAGCGTCACCGATGGTGAACCGTTCGGGAGCAGCTTGTCGCTGAGCACAGTGGCGGACGAAGGACCGCTGATCGACGCGAAGTTGGTCTTCTGCGTGATCTTCATCGTGCCGGCGAGCCACTTCTCGCTGCCGAAGTCCCAGTTGACCTCCGAGCCCACTTCAAAATCGGTTGGCTGGTTGCCAGTGACGAAGTCGACGACGCCCGTGCCCCCCTTTGCCATCTTCAGATCGCCGGTCTGCTCGGCAGGCGTGCCCGTGAGCGGCCCTTTGACCCGTCCGGTCACGCCGTCGCGGAAGCTCGACCCGGCCTTAGCGTCGACGGTGCCTTCCAACCAACCTGCGTACTTGATGTTGGTCTTGCCCGTGAACGTCTCAATGGTGCTGTTTGCCACTGTGACCTTCAGCGCCCCACCCTCGGTCAACGAGGCGCCAGACTGCCCGCTCATGTTGTGGTCTTTGACGACCTTGAGCACCGAGTCTCCTTCGAGCTTGTCGAAGTCCAGCTTCTCTCCCGCGATGACCGCCTGACCTTCTGCGAAGTCCTTGAAACGGAAGTCGACCGTACCGGAGTACTGGTGCGGCTTGCCGTCTTGCAGCGTCACCGTTAGCGCGCCCTCTTTGCCGGGCAAAAGCGTGATGTCGCTGCCGCTGCTTAGGCGCTTTGGCGCGATAAGTTGGGCCTTCAAGTTGCCTGTGAGCTGCTCAAAGCTGACCGCTTGGACAGGATCAGCAATCTGCGCTGTGCCTGCGAGCCATTGGTGGTACTGCCAGTTCAACGTACCTGAAATACCTTGAAAAAGACCCGCCTCAATGTGCCCTGTGAGCTTGGACCCGGTGTTGCCATACAGCTGACTTCCGTTGCTCTCACCGATGCGGAAACGCGCTTTGGCGTCGGCCGGGCCGGTGCCCGAAATCTGGTTGAGCTGCGGCGTCCACGTGTTGACGTTGACCGTGCCTTTGAACTTGCTGTGCTCCCAAGCGAGCGGTCCCTTGATCTGCGTGACGCGGCTCGCTTCAACCTTGCCCGAAAACTTCTTCTCGGGGTCGGCGACCAAGTTCAGGTCGGCGCCAATGTTCAACCCCTGGCGCAACCAAGTCGTCGCAGTCCCGTTGAGCACCGCGAAATTGTCACGGGCATCAAATGCGAGCGTACCGGCGTAGTTTTCGCCAGACTCGAACTTCATGTTGCCTTGGGCGCTCTTGAGGCGATTGGCCTCGACATCGATGTCCACCGCGCCGCCGGTGCCCTTGAGCTCACCCCAAGTTTCGCCGACCTTGAGATTGGCCTTGCCGCTACCGGTGAGCTTTTCCCACTGATCGCTCGCGGCGAGATCCAACTTGCCGACTGCAGTGCCATCGCGGAAGTTCATGTCGACGTTACCGCCAACGATTTTCACGCTGGTGCCGCGGACTTGTACCGTCGCCGCGCCCTTGCTCAGGGTCAGCTCGTCAAAGGTCTTAGGCGTGACCAACTCGGCCGTAGCGGTCGCGTTGATGGTCTCTTTGTTCGTGCCCTTCTCCAGAACGGCCTTGCCCTTCATGAAGTCGGCCAACTCGAAGTCGACCTCACCGCTGGTGCTGACGAGGTTGCTCTTTTCGATCTGGATGGTCAGGGCGCCGCCAGACACCTTCACCGGGGAGCGGTCCAGCGGCTCCTTCAAGCCGCCGCTCAGGGTGAAGTCGACCTTGCTGTCGAGCAGGTCGATGCCGCCACCTGCCCAGTTGCCCGAGAAGAGGTTGTCGTAGACCGCGCCACCACTGCCGTCCATGCGCTTGAGCTGGCCGTCCTCGACGGTGCCAGACAAGAAGGCGTGGGTGAACACCACAGGTTCCAGCCGGTTCTCGCCGTGGAACATGAAAGACGCACTACCGCCGACTTTCGCCGTCTCGCTGTCCCACGTCAGGCTGAGGCCGCCGAAGCCATTAGGCAGCGGCGTGACGGTTAGACCGAGACCACCGCTGATCTGGACCTTACTACTCTCGCTCAACGTACCGGTAAGCTTGCCCTTTGCCGCCGTTGCCGCTGGCCCCAGCGCCAAGTCGGCTGTCTGGTCGATGGTGATCGTACCGCCGAGTTTTTCGTCCTTGATGGATGCCGCGAGCTTGCCGGGCATGAACGGCGCGATCTCAAAGTCGAGGCTACCGCTACCACTAATCGCGCCCGTGTTGTCGACGGTCACGCCGAGACGACCACCCTTGAGCCACTGACTGAGCTTCTCGCCCTTCAGATCGGACACTCCGAGCTGACCGGTCGCGCTGATACCAGCCTTACCCACGGTCGCGTCGAGGGTCGCGTCGATGAGATCGCCGACTTTGAGTTTGGCGTCGTTGAAGGTTGCCGTCATGTTGCCGGATTTCGCGATTGTGATGTCGCGAGCCTCGGTGGTCAGCGTGCTGCCAACCTTCACCGTACCTGTCGTCTTACCGCTCTTGAACTCACCCGTCTCCGTGTCGAAAAACAGGGTCGCGTTCGGGCTCAACTCCAGACCAGGCACGTCCATCGACGGCAGGTTGACGAGCTTGCTGCTCTCGACTGGCGCGCTGGGCAAGTTGATGGTCACCGTGCGGCCAGCCAGACTCACGGTCACACGGTCTGGGAACATCGGCGCAGACTCTTCCGAGCCCTCATTCCGATAGACGGCACGGCGCTCGTTGTCGGCCTCAAGACCTTGAACCTCTGCGCCTTTCTGGATGAGCTCGGCAGCACTTTTCGCCTGTTTTTCCGACTTATCAGCAGCCTGCGAGAGACCTGCGCGACCACCGCCGCCGCCCTTATCCATCTGCACAACGTGGGCGATCTCTTCGTAGAGCACCTTCTCGCGCTTGCTGGCGACGAACTTGTCCGCGTCGCCCATGACGATGGACTTGCCTTGGGCAAATGCGGATGCACCAACGGCGTTGGCGACCTTCTCCGCGCCCTCACCTCGATAGACTTTGACCGAATCGAGGTTGACCCCCAAGCCCTTCTCCGCCTTGCCACGGATGGAGCCAGTCAGGCGCTCTGCATCGTCATCGGCGAGCAGCGCCATGGCGTTCTGCACGGGATCTTTCTGCAGGGCTTGGATTTCACCGGCCTTCTTCTTCAGTTCACCGACGCCTTCGTCGAGGGAATCGACCAAGCGACCGGTCTGCGCAGCCTGACTCTCGGCTTCCGTGCCCTTTGCGGCCATGTCCTTAACAGCGGCTTTCGCACCGCCATCGCCAAGCTCAGCGACCACGTCAATCGTCGCGCCAACGCCGGCCTGATCAGCAGCGGAAACTTGCTCCGCAGGGCTGCCGCCCGGGGGCGTTAGCGCCAATTCGGCTGCATTGTCGGAGTTCTTGCCGAAGATTTCTTCGCCTTCGAGCTGGGCAGCTTCGCGACCGCTCTTGACGTCAGCAGCATCGGCCTGCACGCCGGCGTCTGCGGTGTCGGGAGTCAATTCGCTCAATGCACCAGAGCCGGCGGGGGCCGAAGGTACCGCACCTGCGACGGTTTCGACGACCGCATCAACAGCTTCAGACGCGCCAGCTTTGGCGGTATCGACGGCGGTTTCGTCTGTCAGAGAGGGGGTTGCTGCGACCTCAGCGACGGCTGCCGGCGCCTCTGCAGCTTTGGCTACCGTGCCCGCGCCACCTTCAGAGATTTGGCTCGGCCCCACAGCACCTTCGACGGCGCCAACGCTGCCCTCTTCGACAGACGCATCGGACGCGGCAGCGACGGAAGCCGTCGGAGCGACCGGAGCGGGCGCAGACGACGCAGCTGCGAGAGAGGAATCCGCCGGCGCCGGCGATGCCGCGACTTCAGCGACGGTCGGGATCACAGCGGCTGAGGTATCGACGGGTGCGGCAGCGACTTCGGTGACCACGGAGGCGTCGGCCGAAATAGGCGCTGCGCCCTGTGCGATGGAGACGTCGGCTTCAGGAGCCGCGTCGAGCGACGCGTCTTCAACCTGAACTTCTGGTGCAGCAGCGACCTGATCGATATTTCCGCCGGCTACATCGGGAACTGCGCCCTGCGGCACCGCGGCGATTCCTTCTGCGGCGGCTTCGTTCGGTGTGACGTCGGGGACAACGATCGGCTCGGGATCGCTGAGCACTTCCTGCTCTGGCGCGGAGGTGTCGACGGCACTTTCTTGCGCGACGGTCGGCGCATCAATGCTCGCGCTCTCAACGGAGGCGGTGTCGAGCGTCTCGGACACAGGCGTCGGCGCTTCCTGAGGTGTGTCCGGAACGGACGTGTCGGCCGCTTCGACGGTCGCTTCGGCACCGGACGGCACCGCAGCGATCTCTTTCGGGGCTTCCGACGGTGCAGATTCCGGCGAGAGCGTGGTGTTGCCGATAGCTGCAGCCTGGGCTGCCCCCGATGCGCCTTCGATGGTGCTCTTAGGATCGATGTTCGGAATGCTGACGCTCGCACCCGGCAGTGCGTCCGATGTCGGCGCACCGGGACTCGGGCCGATGTCACCGTCGGGCTGGCTCTGTTGTTCCGGAGGTGCGCTTTGCGCTTCTTTCGCGGCGCCACCGGAGGGGCCGTCGCCGGCGGGGACAGATGCGTCGAGTGCGTCGCCTTTCTTGGCGGATTCGAGGTCAGCGTGGCCAGCCGGCAGGGAGCTCAGGCGGGCGAGTTCGGCTTGCTGGTCGGCTTTGCTTGCTTCTTCTTGTGCGGCAACAGCGTCACCGACGCCGCCTCCGAGTGACGGCGCGCTCTGCCCCAGACTGGGCATATCGGCCGCAGGCGCGGATGCAGGAGCGGGACCATCGAGGTCCGGAACCTGCTTTTTCCCTTCTTTGTCTTGAAGGTCGTCGCGATTGAGCTTTTCGGCATCAAACATTGTTTGCTCGCAAGCTGCCGCCGCTGAGACGCGGGCGGGGATCCCAATTGTACGGACTCCAACACCATTTCTAGTTGACCGGGGGTGATCCAGGCAAGCTGAGAAAGCCTTGCATGCCGGGGATCTGGGGTCCGTCGACACCACAATAGCGCGACGTCAGCGAGACGTGGGGTGTGATGGCCGCAGAGATGCCCGCAACCGGCCGTATATACATGCTTAAACTACGTGATGGATGTTGAAGAAAGATCGCCACCTCGACACGGGGCCAGGAGTCGTCCGCTCAAGCCAAGTGGGGTTCAGTCGATCGTTTCTTCACTTCATGTGTGGCGGTAGTCACGACGAACTTGATTGCGGGTGGCTTAGGGCGCGCGGCGCGAACCGCTCAACGCCCGTCAGCTGCAATTGTCATGAAACGCCGCAGCATCCACCTAGATCTTGCGACCGAGAATGCGCTTCATGTCCCCGTCGTCGTACTCACCGTCTCGCTTGATCGCGTTTGCTGCCATACGCATGGAGGTCTTCGCGAGCATGCGAACCACATCTTCCGTGGCGGAACGAATTTGGCCGCCGAGCGCATCGGATAGCGATACAAACAGTTTGATTCCAGCAGGTTTTCCAGCCTCGATCAGTTTACGAATCACATCGGTACGGAATCGAAGCGCGGCCGTCTTGTCCAGCGTCCGTGCCTGCATGTGGTACTCGCCACCGCCCAGCACCGCGTCAATTCCCGCGATGGCACCATCTTCGAGATGACGGACTGTGTGGTAGATACCCGGGCCGACCTTGCAACGAATCTCAAGCCGACCCTGCAAGATCAGGTAGAGATGGGTTCCAGCGTCGCCGGGTTCATACAGTGCCGTTCCACCCGGGCAACGGACAATTTCGGCGACTTCGGCCAAATCGGTGCGCTCGTGGTCGTGTAGACTCTGGAGGCTTGGCACGTCCTCCATCAGGCGCAACACATCACGCGGACTGCGCTGAACCCGCTCCATGCCGTCCGGCATCGCGGAAAATGCACCCGATTGGCGTGACACGGCGCTCGCTCGGCTACTCCCTCGCCGCATACCTGTCTTGTGTCGTTCCGCCATCGCGTCTCTCTCCGGGTTTCGATTCCCCATCGGGGGCGTCGAACGAAGGCGACCTCGCCCGGTGGTTTAGCATTCTCCCCAGCCGAGGGAGGGTCTTCGGGGCGCGTCGTTGGTTGTAAGCACTTGTAAGCATACCACCGATACCGACACCGTGCGACAGCTTAACACTCGCTACGCCATGCCACGCACATGCTCAATTTCGCCCGGGAAACTAACGAATAGCACGCATCCGTACTCGCTGCGCGGGGCGTGTTGGGTACCTGGCGCAACGTAGGCATACGATCCACGCCGGACCCGCTCTTCCCCGACGATCAACTCGCCGTCCACCACGAATACGTCCTGCCCGGCGAGCGACTTGTACTCGGGGTAGCTCGTGTTGGGACACATGTGGATCATGACCGATCCGGACTTTTCCTTGTGGTCATAGCGGAGAGACTTGAACGACACTCCCACGTGGGGGTGGCAGCTCCAGGCCATATCCTCTGCATCTACGTGATAGCTGCTCATGACGCCTCGGGTTCGCACTTTTGTGCGATGCGAATGGGAAAAGCGCGATGCTGCGCAAAATCAGCAAGCGTGGTCTCAGGAAAATGAAGAGCCGCAGCCGCAAGTACGGGTCGCCGACGGGTTGTCGAAGTGAAACCCGGAGAAATCGAGACTCTCAACGTAGTCGACCGTCGTGCCGTCGAGGTAGCAGGAGCTCATCGCGTCCACGTAGACTTTGATCCCGTGCTGTTCGGCCACGTCGTCGTCTTCGCGTGCCTTGTCCTCAAAGTCCATATCGTAGGTGAAGCCTGCGCAGCCGCCGCCTACAACCATGACTCGCACTCCGTGGTCGCCAAACTCTTGAGAGTCGGCCATCTCGCGAATCTTGGAGACTGCCATCGGGGTGAATGTAACCATGCTCGACCTCCGTCCCCGTTGCGGGGCGTCCTCACTAATCTAGCTTGCGCCGGCCCGGCTGTCCATGGTCAAGCGGTAGGCGTAGTGCTATTCCGTCTTGCGATTGGGGGCTTGCCGAGATTTCACTGAGCATGTCGGGCGCAATCAAACCCGCTCGGTTACTTTGGCTGGGCGGCGACATCGCCCGACATTGCCCGCAAGAAGATGCGCTGACCGTCGTCCTTGGCGACGAGGCGCGCAGGCGTAGTCATGGGGGCGGATTGACCGGTGACTTGCAGTAGGTCTGCAGTGACATGCACAGACTTGCCGTAGCGACTCACAAAGAACTCCCGAACTTTGGAAAATGGAATCTCCTTGAGTTCACAGGCACTTGTGTAGCGGCCACGCTTTGTCACGGTGCAGGCAACCGGCACGCGCCACCCATTGACGAGGTCTCCCGATTCACACAAGAGGCCGGCCGGGCACCATGTTTGTGGAGCAGCGACGACGCGAGCGGGCGGCGGTGGGGTTGGCGCAGGAGAGCGGGCAGCTGGCTCCTGGCACGCCGCCAACCCAAGAAAAAGCGCGGCTAATCGAGAAGCAGATCCCATCCTGTAATCACCGTGGTCGAGCGTGGCGTCGCAAGCGCACGGGTGATCGTACCCACCTTCGGCTGCGAACCGGACGTCGGTTTCTGGTACTTGCCTTGTGTTGTGGACGCGGTCCCCACGTTGGCTTCAAACGTTGGTTTTCCAGCTGCACCAGCGCTCGTCTTCGCTTTGACGAGACACTGGAGGTCCGTCGGCGCGCAGCCCGCGACACACGCAGGCACCGGGGTAATTTCGATTGGAGATGGTGAGTTGTTACCGATGATAAGGTTCGTCAGCGCCTTTCCTGCGCCAGTCGTTGACGCTGGATTGGGAAACGCTCCGATGATGCTCTCCGGGTCGCTCGGACTGCTGCGCCGCACATAGTGCGCCCCCCACATCCGGGCGGTGCCGTTGCTGCAAACGCCGCCGGCTGACAGCGTATAGCTCGCAAAATAGGCGTTTCGGCTGAAAATCGTCGGCGGCCCGACGTAGCGAGTCGACTCCGACAGGACCCGCAGCCACAACGGCTCCGCCTCGATCTTGGTGGCGACACCATTGGCAGCTAGCGTCAGCTTTTCCTTCACCGAGTAGACGATGTGACGCCGTGCCAGCTTGGTGGCGTCCGCGGCCCCCCCTGTGCCGTACAGCACGACGAGCGAGCCATCGCTGTCAGTCGACATCACCGGCGGGGACAAGACGGGAACGCGGCCTTTGCCCTTGATGCCCTGATGAAGTGACGCCGGGGTATCTGACGCACTGTAGGGGTCATGGAAGAAACGGATCTTCCACTTTTGGGGATCGATGTCCGACAAGTCGACCCGCCACACCATACCCTTGGAGTCCCCCAAGAAGCAGCGAGACACGATCTGCCCAGGGGCCGTCTCGTAGCAGCCGGGCTCCGTCCAGTAGTAGCCTAGGTCCTTGGCGGCGTCGTTGATGGTGACCGTCGAGCCCGCTGTGTCGATGTCGGCGTTGCCGAGCTTGCGGATGAGCGCGCCAGTCGCCATGTCGACGATCCACAATGCACGCTCACCAGTGCCGTCGACACCCGAGTTCTGCACATCGGAATCGAGCGGTGGCTTGCCTCCTGCGATGATGGCCACCGAACGGACCATAGTCACGCCGCCGAACTTCACGTACGCCGAGCCAATGACCGGCGATGCGGTGGACCGACCGAGCCCCTCATACGTGTTGACCAACATGCATTTTGGACCCTTGGCCGCGCCGACATTGCCGGAGCCAAAGCAGTGGTGGTTTGGGCCAATTTCCCAGAGGAGACGAGGGTCTTCAGGAGAGGTTACGTCGAGCGCGAAAAAGCCGGCGCCCGCCTCGCCAGCGCCAGCGAGAACCACTGACCGCCAGCGGTCGGAGAGCTCCGAGACGCTGTTGCCAAGTTTGTCGAGCTGCACGTGACCCGTGACGATACTACCGCCAAGAAATGAGCGGTCGGCATCGGCGATGAGCTTGAGTTGGCGGAATCGCTGCAGGTTGAAGAGCGGCGCCCAGGCCCACAACTCGCCGCCAGCCTTGAGGTTGTCCTTGGTCGAAATCGTGGTGTCGCGATCGGTGCGGAAGGCGTGCAACACGCCCTCATGGGTACTTGCAAACAATAGGGTCGGTCGGCCCAACGAGCCCGGGCGAACAGTCGTCGAGTAGGTCGCAGACGACGGAATCTTACGATTGGCAAACGCTCGGAATGACGGATCTCGAAGCGCGATCTGAGCGGCCGGCCCGAGAATCGCGGGGCGAGAGCGCGCAACCGCCCCCAACTTTCGATTGAAGCGGCAGGAGCCCTTGTCGCCACGAACCTGGGAGAGCACGTCGGCTGCATAGGCAGCCCGAGTGGTCGGGTTGGATAGATCGAAGGTGTTGGGGAGGGTCACACAGTTGTTGGCGCCGTCGAGGGTCAGTTTGGGTGCGAGCCCCGTCTTGGAGATCTTCATGTCGTCCGGGGAAATGGTACCGGAAGTGAGGTCACGGCGCGCACCACCCACCTGTGTGTAGAGACGACGTGGCGGCGTACGGTTCTGGAGGAGCGTGCCGTAGTCTGTCACCGAGCACACTTGCGCGCGGCCGGGTGTCTTTGCATCGACGCAGCCAGTTTCGCAGCCGAAAAAGCGCTGCTCAATCACACCCCACGTCTGCATGGGCTCGGTGAGGTCGAAATTGCTCATGGCGTTGAAGGTATGCTGTACGTCCTGTGTGCTGCCCGTAGATGATGTGTAGACCGTTGGCGTGAGCACCTCGCCGGACGTGCCAGCCGCCTGGAGTACGCCCTTGAGCGCCTTGCTCAACTCCAGCGCAGTACTCACGCGCCAAGCCTGCTGCGTACCGCCCGCGGCGGCGATTTCATCAGCAAAATCCAGGTCAGCCTGCAAAACACCGCCTGCGCCAGGCACCACCACATACAGCGCGACCCCCGTCGTCCACAGCGCGGCGGCGGCCTGTACAGCTGCTGCCCGGCCATCGGTGGCGCCAGTGTGCAGATTGGCGCCGCCATCCGTGAAGAGGACCGCAAACCTCGGGCGACACTCGAAATAGGGGTCGCCGTTTATCGGATCGACGATCGTGGTTTGAAAATGCTTGTCTTGGAAGGCGCTCGGGCCGAAATATGCGGCAATATCCTGGATCAACGCGGCGAGAGGCGTGCCACCGACCGGTTTGATCGTCGGAAGATTGGTCTTGATGGCAGCGATTGCGTTGAGTCGCGCGACGGAGCCATCCGGCCGGGGAATGGGCACGCTGTTGGTACCCGAACCATAGGGGTCGGCTGCGCCAAGGTTGATGTCCCCCCAGTAGCTCGACATCGGCTGCGCGTACGAGAAGCCGCCCGTCGCCGAGGTGTCCTTATTGAGAATGTTGTCCATGGTGAGCAAGCTGAACTTCGCAGCATTAGAAAACTGACTCAAAATGCCGTCACCGCCGTGGGTACCAACCGGCGTAAAGTGGGCGCCGGGACCTTCGCTCGGGCACTTCTTGCCGACGCCAATTCTGAACCGCGGCCGCGCGAGGGGCCAAGGCGCGTCCGGTCCGTGGAAATTCATGTCCACTTTCTCACTCAAGTCATCGCCGCGACCGCTGCAGTCCTCGTTGAACCACGCTTTCTCCGGAATGACCGCGAAGTAAAAAGTCGTCGTGCCCGCCAACACCGCCTTTCGCACGGTCTGCAGGTGGTCGGCGGTCAATGTAAATTGGGTAACTTTACCTGGGGTATTCGCCACTTTCACGGGCGCGGTCACGGCATTGTCGCGCGCCTTTTTGAGCGCCTCACAGAGCAGCGCCTGCCCCTCCATCGTGGCTGGGTCGGTCTTGAGCTTCACGAGAAAGCCCCAAATATCACCTGTATCCAACGTCGACTTGTCCTTGGTGACCAAATAGAGCGCGCCAGTGACCCAAGGATCTACCGTCGGCACCTTCGTGACATCGAAGGAAAAGTAGGGCACAGCGACGTCTGTGGTCGTGGTGAGGTAGCGCAACTGCGTCTGGGTGGTGGTGGGCGGGGCCTTTGTCGGCCACTTCTTCACGCCGACCGGCTTCTTAGATTTTTTCGACAGATTGGCGTTGTACGTCTTCGCGAGGATGTGCGTGACGCCGCCGATGCAGGTTTCGCCGCCAACGACCTGCGCGGGCGGGGTTGTAACGTCGGGGTGCGCGGGCAGCGCGTCCTTTGTGCAGCTGTATTTCTTGATCGTACCGAGGAGCATCTGCAGCGTGCTGGCCCAGCGCGACGCGGCCGGTTTCTTCTTGGTGCAGTCGGGCGCCAAGCCATCCTTGACCGACCACTGCATCGACTCTGATGAGTCAATGGCGATCACCACCTCAGGTAAGGCGCTCGCGGCCTCAACCTCGGTCGCTGGCAGGGTTGTGAGCAGCGCCGCAAGCGCGACCAAACCACCCAGCGAATACTCTGCGATGTGGTGGTGAAAACGAGGCCGACACCGATCCCCCGATCGTGCCGACCCGTGTCCCCACCACCACACCGAACAGAGTGCTTGGCAAACTGGCTTGACACGGCTCTGATCCCCCAATCGAACCGCGCCGCCACCAACATGCCTCGCCCTGTGCGTGACCCGACCGCCGCGTCGTTGCGCTGCGATAGCGCCTACCGCGCTAAATTGGGTCACTCGCGTCTTCATCTTCGTTCCTTTCGTCCGCATCAGTTGCTGCACAGCCCCGGCCCCACCACGACCTGAGCGGCCAAACCTGTCTCACCCGCCGATGCTCTCTCGCGGGCTTCTTTCGACTTCGTATCGCCAATGTGGCCGATCGTCACCATCCGGTAGCTCTGAAAGCAGTATTTGCCAGCCTGATAGCCCGGCACCGAGGTCGATAGCTCAGGCTGACCGATGGTGATCGTGAAGCCACCCTTGCCCATGCTGTTGAGCTCACGACCGAAGCTGCCAAGCCCCGTTTTTTTGAGGTCCAGCAACGTGCCGGCGAAGTCCACTTCGGTGATGACGCCGTTCTTGGCATTGGAGAAATCGTCGAACTTGGTGTTCATCTGACCGGCGAGACCAACCGCGCCCATCGTGGCCGCCTCGGTGATGCGATATACAGCCCGTTCCACGCGATGAGCGCCAGAATCTCGGATGTCATTGGTCGTTTGAACAATTGCGGCGCTGCCCAAAAGCGTAAGCAACGTGATCATCAACATGGTCATCACAAGCACCACGCCCCGCCGATCCGACTCGCCCCGAACGCGTGCACCAAAGTCGTGAGCGTCATGGCGCAGACGGGTGACAAGGCGCGCCAACAGCCCAGGAGCGGGGCTATGTGACTCGGTCGGAGGCTGGGTTGGCGCCTGACTCACAGGTTCCTCGCAACCATGGTGGGCATGGCGATACGGCCGGCGACCGTGTGAATGGGGCATACGCCGTCGTCGTTGAGATCGAGTTGGTACGTGACCAAGGGCGATTGGGTGTGGGTGCGCGGGTTGTGGATGCGGCCACGCACCGGCAGGTCGGTGCGCAGACTAAGGACGACGTTAAGTGCACGCAGTCGCTCCGGCACCGGCGTGCCTGTCGCACCGAGACGCCCGGCACCAGACGTGTTGATGAGCCCCGATTTTTCGAAGTCCGGCAGATTGGACGGTCCGACCTTGTCTGGATCGGGGTTGGTATCGAAAATCGCGTCGTAGATACCGATCTCCACCGCGTTTTCAGCTAGCGGCAACGCGCCTGCGACCGTGATGCCGTCTGTCGCGAGCCGCTCACGCACCAACAGCGTCCGCGTGGCCCTGCCCTTGCTGTCTTTCGGCGAGCCTGGGCGAGCGTCAGCGATGATGCGGTAGCGAACAAAGCCCTGCACATCGATCGATAGCCCGGTACCCGTGCCCTGATAACCGCACAGCTGACCCGATGACACGCGCGGCGGCGTGGAGGCGAGCGTGATCTTCTTCGCGCTGAAATTGGTCGCTTTAATGGGATAGAACATCATCCGACCGGCGGGCCCAGAAATCCGCAGGAAGCGATCAGTAGCGAACATCGCGTCCCACTGGTTTTGCGTCTTGGGCAGGTTACCCTCGTCTTCCAAAATCACGTCTGCGCCAACGATAGAGACACTGCGAAACCGGGTTTTCACGTCGAGACTGCCGAAGAGCTTGATCGACAGCAGACGGAGGTTGGGATTCAGGTCAGAGCGCACCTGAAAGCCGTCGTTCATCTTCAACTCGATGGCGCGGATCGGCACGGCGGGCTTCGGGCAGACCCAGCCGTCCATGTCGCTGTTGGGCGTGGTGAAGGAGCCGAGGGTCATCATGTCGCGGCGCAGGTGCTCCATGGCAAAACGCGCCTCGCGGTCCATGGTCGCGACTTGAAACTGGGCGCCAAGGCTGCGCGCCTCATACGTATATAAAAGGGTGATCGCCATGAAGATGATCGTCGCCATGGCCATGGCCATGAGTAGCTCGACGAGGTTGAAGCCGCGCTCCCCACGATGAGAGAGCGACGCGCTGCTGGGCTGCAGTCCGTCAGAACGACGGCGCGACGATCTCATTCGCATTGAGGTTCCTCATCACTGTCGCAGCGAGGGATACGCTGCTGTACATTTTGTCTGCGTTGGCGTCCGTCACCATGGCGACCACGCACTTGGCCGTCGCATCAACCGGCGTCGGCGGCCGCGCCCAACTCACCCGAATCTCGATGCGCGCTAGATCATCTGAAACACGGGTCACCCGATAATGCGCGCAGAAGTGCTTTTGGCCCCAGCCGGAGAGCCCGTCGATAATGAGCAGCTGGGCGCCGTTGTCCCACAGGGTGTCGTTGCCGAGGCGCCCGACGCGGTTGTCCTTTGAAAACCCGCCACTACCGTGGTTGTACATCTGCCACGCGGTGCTATCGCCGATGTTGGGCGGGACGCGCTTGAGCTCCTCGGCCGCACCGTAGGGAACCGCGTCGACCCACAGCATCCCCTGCATCTGCACGGAGGCGATGAGGTGCTCCGCCAACAGCTGCGCTTCGCTGGAATAGCGGAGATCCGTGTTGCCGCGAATGACCGACGTGCTCATGTTCAGGGTCGCGAACAAGCCCGTCGTCGCGATCGTGGCAGCCACCAACAGCTCCACCATGGTGTAGCCGCGTGTGGACTTTGAGACCGAATTGTCGGCGTTTGAGCGGCGAAAGGGATGCACTAGTTCACCCCCTGGAGTTTCGACAAGTCGACACCGTGGGTCAGGCGCGCTGTGCCGTTGTAGCCAAACTGGACCTGCAGCGGTGTCCCTACAGCGAGCGAGCCGTCCTTCCGGCGCAGTTCGTAAAAAACGTCGCCCGCAAACCAGCCATTTGCCGGCGCGCGAAACGGCAGCCCAGTGTCCGAACGAATCATCCGCCCGTCTGGCTTGAAACACGGAAATGTGCCGTTGGACCCAAGCTCAGACGGCGCGCGCTTAACGATGGCGACGTGCGACAGACCGATCGTGTTGTTGGCTGCGTAGGAACGAGAATACTCGATGGTCCCGGCGCCGATCGTGTCACACTTGGAGCCAGTCCCCCGGCGAACGGTGATCGTCAGGGCCTCGCCGTCACTGCCGAGCTTGCCGACCTGCAAACCGTAGGCTCGACGACTCGCGCGTGCCCGACTTCGCGCGATACCGGCCGCATACATGATGTCTTCAGCGGCGTTACGTAGATTTTGCCGCTGGAGCAGCGCTCCGATTCCTGGCGTGGCGACCGCCGTCAGCAGCGATAGAATCAACAACCCAATCATCAACTCAGGCAGCGTTGTGCCACGCTGGCCATTGGGCGGATTCTGTTGCCGGCTGCGGGGGCTCATGGGTTGCTGTACTCCAGGCGGATGGGGTTCCGCGGTACAGTACATCGCAAGCACTGTGCCAGACTCGCCCTGACGTAAACCCCTAATATCTCTTACTACACAATACGCGACCTCGAATAACTACGCAATGATTGCTGTATAAATACATTCGCTGCGTAGTTGAAGTGACGGAATCGGGCGCTCATTTCACGTGAGGAAGCAGCCGTTCACTGGCAAAGAGCTCGGCAACTTGCTCCCGCGGACGCACCACGGTGTACGTCTCGCCGTGCACCATGACCTCGGCTGCGCGGGTGCGACTGTTGTAATTTGACGCCATGCTGAAGCCATAAGCCCCGGTCGAGCGCATGGCCAACAGGTCGCCGCGCTGCATGGTTTGAAGTGGGCGGTCGTGTGCAAAAAAGTCGCCACTTTCGCAGATGGGCCCGACCACATCGACCACTTGCTCTTCCTTCTCAGCGTCCAGCGTGACGGGTACGAGGTCCTGCCACGCCTTGTAGAGCGAGGGGCGGATGTTGTCGTTCATGGCGGCGTCGGTGATGACAAAGGTCTTGGTGCCGTTGACCTTGGTGCCGAGCACGCGCATGAGCATCAATCCGGCGTTGCCCGCGATCACGCGCCCCGGCTCGACGAGCAACTGGAGGCCACGAGGAGCGAGACGGGCAGCATACGCCTCGCCAATGGCTTTCGGCGGCGCGGGACGTTCATCTTTGTAGGTGATGCCGAGCCCGCCGCCCATGTCGATGTGGTGTAGCTGAACGCCTTCGCTTTGCAGGGTGTCGACCAACTCGAGCACGCGCTCGAGCGCCTCGACGAGCGGGGCGGGTTCGACGATTTGGCTGCCGATGTGACAGTCCACGCCAACGATGCGTAGATGCGGCGACGCGTGGGCGAAGCGATACAGCGGCAGGGCCTCTTCAAAAGGCACACCGAACTTCGAGCTGCGGAGACCTGTGGCGATGTACGCGTGCGTTTTGGCGTCCACATCGGGGTTCACACGCAGGCTGATAGGAGCGGGGATACCCAACTCTTCCGCAACCGCAGCGCAGCGCTCCAATTCCCAGCCGGATTCGACGTTGATGCTCAAGATGCCCGCACGGAGGGCAGCTGCGATCTCGTCATCCCGCTTGCCGACGCCCGAAAAGACGACCTTCGCAGGATCGCCCCCCGCTGCGATGACCCGCGCGAGCTCGCCGGCGCTGACGATATCGAACCCACTGCCCAGTGACGCCAGTAGCTGCAGCACGGCGAGATTCGAGTTGGCTTTCACGCTGTAGCAAATCAGGTGATCCACCCCGCTCAACGCCTCGTCCATCACCCGATAGTGACGCGAAAAGGTGGCCTCAGAGTAGACGTACGTGGGCGTGCCAACGGCATCTGCGAGGTCAATGAGGGATACGCCCTCACCGTGAAGAACGCCGTCGGCGTCGCGCTCAAAGTGGTTCATTGGGCACTCCGCTTTTGGACTTTGAGCCTGATTTTACGGTGGATATTCAAGTTTTGAGCTGCACAGCCGGGAAGTTCAGGCTATCAGGTGCCCGCCCGCGGGCCCTTGCGAGCTAAAACATCAAGGTCGTGCGCAGCATCAAGCGCCACGCGTTCTCGGCTGTGACTGTCTGTGTGGCGCCCAGCCACTGGCCACGGCCATCTTTGTTCTCTGGTCCAATCACATCAAGGGCGTCGCCGGGCAGCAGGTAGCTGAAGCTCAACGACGTGAGGTAGGAGCTCTTGTTGCCGATGAACGCGCGCAACTCAAACTCGGTACCGAGGGTCGAGCCATTGCCAGGCGTGCCTTCCGGATTCAGCGCGCCGGCGAACATGACGCTGAGGTCCGCGCCGAGGAGCGACGTTGAGGAGTAGAAGGGCGATGCGTTGATGCTAAACGTCGGCTTGACGTACCAGGCGTTGGTGACCGCGCCGATGACGTCCCGGAATAGCAGGTTGTCTACTCGAAAGTTCTTGTGAAACTTCATGCCTGTGAGGATCGCGTTGGGGTTGCCGTCGGCGTCATCCAGCGAGCAGTTGCCTGGCCCGTAGACGCCAAAGCAGCGCGTGTCATCGCCCGAGGCAACACCGGCATCGAAGTAGATGCCCATGTTGTCGATCTGGAACGCCGCTTTGAGGGCTCCGCCGAACATCTCGATGTCTTTTTCCTTGGGTGCGGCCGAGCCCGAGGCGACAGGGCTGGCATCGCCAATGGCGCCGCGCAGGTAGACGAACTCTGTCTCGGCGACCAGACGCTTGTTGAAAGAGATACGCCGCTCATAGCGCAGCCACAAATCGGTCGCGACCACCCAGGCATCGCGCGGCGCGAGCGTCGTGTTCTTTTGGTCTTTGTTGGTGGATTTCGCTGGCTCTGTCACACCTTTGGCGTTGGTAAACTGATCTTGCACGCGATAGATGCCGTACACGCCCCAGTCCAAAACGCCACGATAGTCCTCAAGCAGCGCCTTCTTGCGAGCTGCGATCTCCGATGGCGTCAGCGGCTTGGAAAATAGCGCGATGCCCCACTGCTGTACGTCGTCGGCGTCTGTCATGTCCCATCTGGGTGCGTCGTAGCGGGTTGGATCGTCGACCAGCGCGCCTTGGCCGATGAAGTCCCAAAATACGGCGGTGTAGACCCCAGCGATGCGCGTGACGAACGCTGCGCGATCGGAGTAGTTGGCGAAGTCGGCGTCATAGCCCATGCCGTCGGCTGGTTTGAGGGCGCCACCGTAGTAGGCGATTGGCCGGCCGTGATCCCAGGTCGAGCCGAGCCCACCATTCGCGAAAAGCCCGAGTCCCCAGTGCGATGCCTGCCGGCCAATCCGCACAATGCCGACTGGCGTCAGCCATTCGCCGTAAGCTTCATGCACACGTACGGCGTTGGGCCGTGTGGTCATGGCGAAAGCGGTGAGGGGTACGTCTGGACGAGCCAGCGCGCCTGCATAGTCGGGGCTTCCTCCAAGCACATGATTGTCGAATAGGTCGGCGGTGAACGTCAGACGCACTTTCTTGCTGATGTGGATGGTGGGACGCAGGCGCAGGCGCATGGTCGCACCAGCAATCGAGTCCTCGCCGCGACTCTTGCCGACCTTGCTGGAGAAGGGATTGTTCTCGCCATTGTTTTGCGGCCACAAGCTCAACGGCGGATTGATGCTACTCGCCGAAATCACGCCGGTTTGGTTCACGCTCTCAACCGCCTGCCCCAGGTGACCGTTGCTGACCATGTCTGGACGAAAACGCAGGTACCCGTGCCACTCCAACCGCGGATAGGCTGCAACGGCGGGGGGCAAGACCTGCTTGATGGCGGTCGGCGTGGCGCTGCCCGGCGCCGAAACGGGGGCGGCAAACGCGCTGCTCGCGGTGGCGACAAGCCCGGCAAGTGCGAGCGCGCCGCGGTACGCGAGAGAATGTGAGCCGAAAAGCTGGCGGCGCATGGAGCCTCCGAGAGGGTGAAGATCTGGTGCGCAGGGCGATTGCGACGCGGCATTTCATGCTGGATGACCGATTTCGTCAACCGAAGCTTTGTGGAGGCGATTGACCGGCACAATGGCGATACAACCGGCTCCACAAGACACACAGACAGGCTGGCGCCGTCGGATGTCGTCAGGCGGGTTCGATAGTGCTTTGTTTTGCATTGGCTCTGATCTACAAGGGGCCGAGCCAAATGCGAACAAGTTCGCCTAGCATTTGGCGCAGCCTTCTTTTTCAATCTTTGGGGGCGCGGAGCGCGCGCCCAACCCTAATAAATCAGGGTTTCCCACCGCGTGCGGGCTACCCCCTGCTGGCAGAAGTTGGACTGCCGAGTTGTGCAGAGATGGCACTTTTTGTCTCGGTCGCGTCCACAAGCCCGTTCAGAGTGTGTCTCCACTAGGTTGCCATGTCTTCTCTACGCCCCAGCATTTACCTCGATCACCACGCCAGTGCGCCGCTGACCCCCGCGGTTCGCGCGGCGATTGGTACGTTGCTGGGCGCAGGCGCGGCGAATCCGTCGTCGATTCACGGTGCCGGCCAGGATGCCCGCCACGCCATCGACAGGGCGCGGGTGGTCATTGCCCGGGCCGTTGGCGCGAAACCGCGGCAAGTGGTGCTGACGAGCGGCGCGACCGAGGCGAATCACGCGGCCATTCGGGGTTGTGTCGTGACTGCCGCTCGGCCAGTGGCTTGGTCCAGCGCCCTGGCCCACCCGTCAGTCCACGCAGCCATCGCCGCACTGCCAAACTGGGAGGCGCAAAGCCTGCCTATCACGCCCACCGGCCACATTGATCTGGCTGCGGCGCGCCAATTGCTCGACACGACAGATGCCCGTGTCGACCTCCTCAGCGTGACGCTCGTTAGCAATGAACTGGGCACGATCCAACGTGTCAGCGAGCTTGTGGGCCAGGTAAGAGCGAGCCACCCGAAGGCGCTCATCCACTGCGATGCGAGCCAAGCCCTCGGCCGCGTCGACGTCGATTTTGGGTCATTGGGTGTCGATCTGCTGACCCTGAGTGGCCATAAGATCGGTGCGCCTGCTGGAATTGGCGCGCTGATTATCGCCGACGGCTTGGTGCTCCGCCCCGTACTTCCAGGGCACCAGGAGGGCGAGCGACGCGGCGGCACAGAGAACCTCATCGGGGCCGTCGCGCTGGGTACCGCTTGCGGTGAATTGCCCTGGCGACGCGCTCAGATGCAGCACGTTCGCAAGCTGCGCGACGCGCTTTGGGCCGGAATTTCCGAGCTAGAAGTTGAAACTGTGCGGCACGCGGATGTGGGCCAAGACCAGGAGACCGGCACCTGTTTGAGTGTCGCTTTTGTCGGGCTTTCTGCGAGCGACCTCGTGATGTCCCTCGACGTCGAAGGCGTCGCTGTGTCTGCGGGTTCGGCATGCAGTAGCGGCACCCTCTCAGCGTCTCCAGTCATCGCGGCGATTGTGGGCGAAGACGACTCGGGTCTTGCCGCGTCGACGCTGCGCTTTTCCCTTGGGCCTGAGAGCACAACACAAGACGTCGACGGAGCCATCGCCGCGACCGCGCTGGTGACCACCCGTCTGGCCCAGCAACAACGGCGGTAGATCCGGCCCACGGGCAGGTGCTAGCTTCCGCGGCCCTGCCACCAGGAGAGATGAGTGAATCAGGCAACAACGACAGACATGCCGCAGCCTCCAGCCGCCCCCGTGGCGGAGATGCGCGCCGACATTGGCCTCCCGGTTGGCTCGCGTGTGGCCGTCGCCATGAGCGGCGGCGTCGATTCCAGCGTCGTCGCAGGTCTGCTCGTCGAGGCTGGCTACGAGGTGATCGGTCTGACTGCACGTCTGTACGATGTGGATCCAACCGAAGTGGCACGCCCAGGGTCCTGCTGCGCGCCCGAGGATGCCCGGGATGCGCGCGGCGTCTCAGCAACACTGGGGATTCGCCATTATGTGCTCGATGAGCGCGAGATCTTCCATCGTGACGTGATCCAACCGTTTTTGGATGATTGGCGCGCTGGTCGCACCCCGAACCCTTGTGTCGCCTGCAACCGTAGCCTGAAGTTCGATCGCCTGGTCGCTCGCGCCCGTGCGCTCGGTGCGCAAGCGCTGGCCACGGGCCACTACGCCCGACTCGATCGCGACGAAAACGGGCGGGCGCGGCTGCGGCGAGGACAGGATCGAGGCAAGGACCAAGCCTACTTTCTGTACCCGCTCGAGCCCGATGTGGCGTCGTTTCTGCGCTTTCCACTGGGGGCCATGTCCAAGCAGGAGGTGCGCGATCACGGTCAGCGCCTGGATCTCGCGGTGTCGGATAAGCCCGAGTCGATGGACATCTGCTTTGTTGGCGCCAAGAAGCCCGCTGAGTGGGTTGCGTCCCATGGCGGCGCGCCGAGCGGCACGTTGGTCGACCTGTCCGGCATGCGCTTGGGCAAGCACGACAATCTGGCGAAGTTCACCGTCGGCCAAAGGCGCGGGCTCGGGCTACCCGGTGGTGGTGAGGCAAAGTACGTCGTGGCCAAGGCAGCAGATGGGACGGTTACGGTTGGCGACCACGCTGACCTGCGTGTCGAGCGTCTGACGTTGACCCCCTATAGCAGTGTCACAGGTGATGAGCTCAAGCCCGGACGGCGCGTCGGTATTCAAGTGCGCCATCGCGCCCGGCCCGTCAGCGCCGAAGTAGAGCTCGTGAACGGCGATCAGCTGGTGTTGCGCCTGTGCGCGGACCTACACGGCGCCGCATGCGGTCAGGCTGGGGTGGTTTTCGATGAGGAACGCGTCCTAGGCGGCGGCACCATCACGGACGTCACCCGCGGGGCTGGTGCGCAATGACCGGGCCGCGCGTGGCTTTTCATACGCTGGGGTGTCGCGTCAACCAAGCCGACACCATGGCCCTCGAAGACGAGCTCAGAGCGAGACAAGCTGTCGTGGTCGGCGCTCGCGATGAAGCGGATATCTACGTGCTCAACACCTGCACGGTGACCCACGCCGCCGACGCCGATGCGCGCAAGTTTGCCCGGCGAATGAAGCGACAGAACCCGGATGCCCAGGTCGTTGTGACAGGATGCTACGCGCAGATCAGCCCCGGAGATCTGGGGAAAATGCCGGAAATCGACTTGGTGTTGGGCAACGACAACAAGCACAACTTGGCGGATATGCTGATCCCGGTCGGCACAGAGCGCTCCCCTTCTCTACCCCATCCCGCGTTCGAGACTGGCGAAACCAACAAGACCGACGACGTCGGCGCGCAGACGCCGGGGCTTCGGCATTCCACCAAACGGCAACAACGCCTGTGGCCCTCCCGTGTGCGCCCGCCCCGGAGCCGCATCACATCGCTGCCGGAGAGCCGGACGCGCCCGTTTCTCAAGGTGCAAGACGGCTGTGACTACAGCTGTGCCTTCTGCATCATCCCCAAGGCGCGCGGCATCTCTCGGTCGTTCTCCGTCGACTATGTGATGCAACAGGCGGCGCACTACGCCGATCTAGGCGCCGTCGAGTTGGTGCTCACCGGTATCCACTTGGGCCATTGGGGCCGCGATCTGATGCCGCGTGTGCCCTTTGTGGAGATGGTGAGCGATCTCGCCGATCGCCTGCAGCGAGACGGGAGAATCAAACGCCTGCGGCTCGGTTCAGTCGAGCCCAATGAGGTCACCCCTGCGCTGATCGCCCTGCTGGCCACGCACCCCTTGATGTGCGCCCACATTCACGTACCGCTGCAGGCGGGGGATGACGATGTGCTGCGAAGCATGCGAAGGCTCTACACGACGGATGAATACGCGCGTGTGCTGAGCGACTTGCGTGCGGCTCTGCCCGACGCTGCGATCGGTGCAGATGTGCTCGTGGGTCATCCAGGCGAAGATGAACGCAGCTTCGCCAAGACGGTCGCATTCCTGGACGAGCTCGACTGGACCTACCTGCACGTCTTTCCGTTTTCCGCCCGCAAGGGCACCCCGTCGGCGCTCATGCCGGACCAAATCCGCCCTGAAGCCAAGAGCGAGCGCGTCGCGACCCTCGTGCGGCGGAGCGATGTGCGGCGGCATCTCTTCCATCGCCGACAGGTGGGCACGCAGCGGGAGTGGTTGGTGCTCGGGCAGGTGGGAGAGGGCTACAACGTGCTGTCCCGCAACTATGTCCCTGGCCGGGTGCAGGACGGTCGTGGCCTCGAATCTGGAGGTCTGTTCATGGGCACCGTAGACGCACCCGAGCCAAGTCGCGTACAGGTACTGCGATGAGCCGATCTCGCCCACCACAGCCCGACTCTGCGGCCTACCAGCGCCTGTACGACTTAATCGGTCACGCCTTTGAGGATGAAACGCGCCTTGTCGAAGCCCTGACGCACCCTTCGTTTCGCAACGAGACCCCCAACTGCATCCGCGACAATCAACGCTTGGAGTTCTTGGGTGACTCGGTGGTGGGTCTCGCCGTGGCTGCAGCACTGTATGAGGCGCGCCCGGATGCCGCAGAAGGCGTGTTGACGACGATCCGTGCCCGCGTAGTCAGCGAGCCGGTGTTGGCAGCCGCAGCACGACAAGCTGGAATCGGGCCAGCGTTGCGGTTGGGACGCGGTGTTGTCGCCGAGGGCGGCGCCGATCGCGACTCGGTGGTGAGCGACGCGTTTGAGGCGGTCGTTGGAGCCGTGTTCTTGGATGCTGGCGGCGAGGTCGCCCGCGCGCTCGTCTTGCGGCTCCTCTCTGCGCCGATCAAGGCCGCCGTCGCCGCAGCGGACAGTGGCGACGGGCTCACCGAGATCCACCGCCACGCACGCAACTGGAAGACAGCAGCCCAGGAAGCGCTACAGTCCAAGGGCGGACCTCCGCCGAGCTACGTCTTGGTCGGATCCGAAGGCCCAGCCCATGATCGCACGTTTGTGGTCGAAGCGACCGCCCACTTCGAAGGGTCCGATTTAGCTGGAAAAGGCACCGGCAGAACCAAGAAATCCGCCGAGCATGCCGCGGCCCAGGCGCTTCTGGACTCCATGGTGGCGCCTTCACCGGACGAATTTAGAAACGACGAATGATGTCCGTGCACTGCGTGCCAGCGAGCGCGCGCGTGGACAGACAAATGTGGAAACACACCCTATGCAGTGCTATCTTATTGGCCGCCTGCGCCACCGGCGCATGGCTTGATGGAGCCCTCCGGCTCCAGTGGAGCAGACGATGTTCAGCATGATCGACGCCTCAGGGCTCGTAGACGTTCACCAGGCCATGCTTGGCCTCCCCGAAATGTTGGTGATTTTGGCCATTGTGGTCGTCTTGTTCGGCGCCACCAAGTTGCCGCAGCTCGGCAAGGGCATGGGCGAAGCCATCGGCAATTTTAAGAAGGCG
This sequence comes from Myxococcales bacterium, assembly GCA_023954815.1. Taxonomy (GTDB): domain Bacteria; phylum Myxococcota_A; class UBA9042; order UBA9042; family UBA9042; genus UBA9042. Next base: position 46,791 of record JAGSHB010000023.1, read on the forward strand.
CAGCGCGCAGCTATCGACGCTCAGAATGAAGAGGTAGATGCCACGCCAAAACTTGAGGCTCAGGAGACTGAAGCGGTGCACACCGACTTCGAGAAGAAGAACACCCACGCCTAGTTACGACCAGTTCATTGTCGGCGCCTGGAAGCCGCAATCGAGCAGGCCGCAGCAATTGTCACTTTTTTCGCACTTTGTAGCGCTGACCAGTTGACGGAACGGTGTTTGGACCCTAGAGTCCGGCGCCACCAACCTGGACCGGGTCGGTAGCTCAGCTGGTAGAGCAGCGGACTTTTAATCCGTTGGTCGC
>JAGSHB010000111.1 GCA_023954815.1 Myxococcales bacterium
AAGCTGTAGCCCTTCTTCACCTCTGAAAAGCGCACGCGCATGTACCGCGACGAGCTGTTCTTGTCGCAATACTGGCCAAATTGCGGGGTTTTTCCATTGAGCGTAACGATGCCACTGACCGGCACGGTCGTGATGTTCAGGGTGATGCCCGAGGTCGGTTTGGTCAGTGTGAGCGTGTCAAAGATGACTTGCTGGGTCGTCGGCAAGTTCGAGTAGCCAGCGGTGTAGCCCGACGCGCTAACTTTGTAGGTGCCGGGGAAGACGACGGTCTCGAACGCGAAGTTGTGCGGCGTGCTGTTGCACCGGCGCAGCACTTCAAAGCTGTAGCCCTTCTTCACCTCTGAAAAGCGCACGCGCATGTACCGCGACGAGCTGTTTTTGTCGCAATACTGACCAAATTGCGGGGTTTTACCGTTGAGCGTGACCACACCGCTCACCGGTACCGTCGTGATGTTCAGGGTGATGCCCGAGGTCGGTTTGGTCAGGGTCAGATTGTCGTAGATGACCTGCTGCGTCGTCGGCAAGTTCGAGTAGCCCGTCGTGTAGCCAGAGGCCGTCACCTTGTACGTTCCAGGAAAAACGACGGTCTCGAACGCGAAGTTATGCGGCGTGCTGTTGCACCGGCGCAGCACTTCAAAGCTGTAGCCCTTCTTCACCTCAACGAAGCGCACGCGCATGTACCGAGACGAGCTGTTTTTGTCGCAATACTGGCCAAATTGCGGGGTCTTTGCGTTGAGGGTGACGATGCCGCTGACGGGCACGGTCTGCATGTTGAGCTTGAGCTGCATGACGTTGCCGCCGGTACACGCCCCGCCATTGCAGGAAAAGCTCTGTGGGCAGCCCAGCTCGCAAGTCGCACAGACGCCGCAATCGATGCTGCCGCCGCAGCCGTTGTCGACCTTGCCGCACGTTGCGCCGACCTGCTGGCACGTTTTGGGCTGGCAGATGCATTGGTTGCTCTGGCAGGCTTGCCCGCCGCTACAGTCGCCACAGGATTGAGTACCGCCACACCCGTCGGTTGCCGTACCACAGGCCGCGCTCACCTGCTGGCAGGTCTGCTTCTGACAAGGGGTGTTTCCACAGATGTTGCCCGCGCCGCAGACCTGGCCGCCTGTGCATTGACCGCAATTGAGGGTGCCGCCGCAGCCGTCAGGCATGGTGCCGCAGTTGGCGCCTGCTGATGCGCACGTCTTGGGTGGGCAGCCGCCTGCATCTACACCAGCGGTTCCTGAGTCTGCAGCGACGCCGCCGTCGGTGCCCGTCGCGATGCCCGTGTCGTAGGTTGCGACGGGCCAATTGCCGCCACCACCACCACCGCTGCCACCGCCGCTGCTGCATCCGACTTGGAGGAGAAGCCCAGTCATGAGCAACCCACTCATGAACAGCCCACTCATGAGCAGCGCTGTCACGCCGGTCGCCATCGACGCTGAGTTGGACTTGGACACAAAGCGGGTCAATTGCATGACGACCTCAATAGCGACGATGTAGGTGCAGCGAAACGGGAGCTAGGGCCGTGGCCCATCTGCACCGATTCGAGCTGAATGCGCGCGACAAGGTCGATAAATCGGGCCAATTGCGCAAATTTGGCGTGACGCAGACGCCACCATACGGGGGGGAGGGACCTCAGTACGAGCGCTCACAGACAGCGAAAACGACAGCGACCCAGGCGAGCGATCTCCAGCTCTAGCCAATCTCCGGCGGTCAACGAAACAGCCGGGCCGAGCGCACCGGACAAGACCACGTCACCGGCTGCGAGCGGCGTACCCAAGGCGCCCAGGGTGTTGGCCAGCCACCGCACCGCGTGCACTGGATTGCCCAAGCAGGCTGCGCCAGCGCCCGTCGACACCACCCTGCCCCGCTGCCTGAGCACCATCCCCACGTCGCCGAGCGGCAGCTCCTCGATTGCAATGGGCGTCGTCCCGAGCACAAAGCGGCCACTGCTGGCGTTGTCAGCGACCGTATCGGCGAACTTGATCTTCCAGTCGGCGACGCGCGAGTCAATGATCTCGATAGCGGGAAGCACAAAGTCCGTGGCGGCCAGCACATCGGCGACGGTGACGCCGGGACCGATGAGGTCATCGCCGAGGACAAAGGCAATCTCCCCTTCCGCGCGCGGCTGTAGCAGGCTGTCGAGGCGTAGGGTGCCACCGTCAGGGATCTCCATGGTGTCGAGCAGGGCGCCAAAATCGGGCCGGTCAACGCCCAGCCAGCGCTGGATCGCCTCGCTGGTCAGCCCCACCTTGCGGCCCACCACCCGCGCGCCGAGCTCCTCGTGGCGGGCGATGTTGATGTGCGCGATGGCGTAGGCGTCCGTCGCCGTGAGATTGGGCTCGCTTTGGGTCAGCGGCGCGCAGGGTTTTTTGGCCTGCTCGGCCAACCACAAACGCTCGGCCAAAGCTGCCCGCTTCTGATCACTGAGCATCGTCGGCTCCTGCGGGCGCGTAGGCCACCACCTTCAACTCGACCAGGAGGTTCGGATGGGGCAGCTGGTGCACGGCGACCGTCGTTCGGGTCGGGCCGCTTTGGGCGTCGAAAAACTCGTTGTAGACCGAGTTGAAGCCCGGATAATCAGCCATATCGACCAAGAACACGCTGCAATCTACGACGTGGTGCAAGTCCGCCCCGGCGCGCTGCAAGATGATCCGGATGTTCTCGATAACCGCGCGCGCTTGGGCTGTGATGTCCTTGGTCACGCGCGCGATGTTGCCCGCCGCGTCACGCTCGATGGTCACGCCCGCGTGGGTGTTGTCGGCACGACGGCTGGAGACGCCGCTGACGAAGAGGAGGTCACCGACCCGGCGCGCGTGGGGATAGTTGGCCAAGGCGCCGGCTCTGTCGCGCAAGATATACGGCGTCGTTGTGGCAGCAGAGTCGGTCACAGGCAGCTCCGGTTCAGCCAGCGGAAGGACCGCCGGGGTGGGTTACAGCTTGATACAGAGGTTTTTCAGCTCGGTGTAGAACTCGGTTGAGTAGTGGCCACCCTCGCGGCCAATCCCGCTGGCCTTCATGCCACCGAAAGGCGTGCGCAGGTCCCGTAAGAACCAGGTGTTGACCCAGACCATGCCCGCGTCGATAGCCCCGCCGACCCGGTGAGCGCGCGCCACATCGCCCGTCCAAACGGCGGCGCACAGCCCATATGGGGTGTCGTTGGCCAGGGCGATAGCCTCTTCCTCGGATTCAAAGGGCATGACGTGGCAAACGGGCCCGAAGATCTCCTCCCGCAGCGTGCGGGCGCTGTGGTCGAGCCCCGTCCAGACCGTGGGCTGCACCCAGAAGCCGCCGGGAAAACCAGCGACCTCCGCCAGGTGACCACCGGCTTGCACCGTCGCGCCCTCAGCCACCGCCAGCTTCAGGTAGCTCGCGACCTTGTCCCGGTGAACGGCTGAAATCAGGGGCCCCATCTGGGTGTCTGGATCGGAGGGGTCGCCCGGCTTCAGCGCCTTGGCCGCCAAGCTCAAACGCCGCACAAACTCCGCAAATACGGGCTTTTCGACGTAGATCCGCTCGGTGCACAGGCAGATCTGCCCGCAGTTGCTGAACGCCGAACGCACGGTGCCAGCGACCGCCGCGTCGAGATCACAATCGGCAAAGACCAACGCCGGATTCTTGCCGCCGAGCTCAAAACTCACCCGCTTCAGGTCCGTCGCGCAGGCGGCCATGATCGCACGCCCGGTCGCGCTCTCGCCGGTGAACGTGATGGCGTCCACGGCGGGATGCTGCACGATGGCCTCACCCGCGCTACCCGGCCCAAACCCGTGCACCACGTTGTAGACCCCAGGCGGAATGCCCACCTCGTTCATCACCTCACCGAGCAGCGTGGCCGTCGAGGGCGTGTCTTCACTGGGTTTGACGACCACCGTGTTGCCCGCAGCCAAAGCCGGCCCCACCTTCCACGTCATCAGCAGGAGCGGCAGATTCCACGGGCAAATCACGCCGACCACCCCGACCGGTTGCCGTGAGGTGATGTGCACTGCGCCGCGGCCATCGGGCGTATCTTGGTGAAATGCCTCTTCGTGTTGGCCCGCCGCCATGTCAGCGAAGATGCGAAAGTTCGCCGCACCACGGGGGATGTCGACCTTGCCGGCGAAGGACACCGGCTTGCCCGTGTCGCGCATCTCCAAGGCCAAAAACTCAGCCCGCCGCTCATCGATTCGGTCAGCGACCGCGCGCAGTAGACGCAGACGCGCCATCGTCGACATCTGCCCCCACGGCCCCGAAAGTGCCCGTTTTGCGGCCTTTGCAGCGCGATCGACATCCGGAGCGCCGCCTTCACTGACGCGCGCGACCTCCTCACCGGTCGCCGGATTGACCAGACCAAAGGTCGCCCCCGACTCAGCGCCGGTGTAGGCGCCGTCGATAAATAGCTGCACGCGCTTCATGGCTTCCTCCAACGAGGCAGCAGGGTCCATCCGGCCTCGTCACCCTGTCAACTTTGACGATAGGCCTTGCACATGGGTGACGCAGGGCTAGACTGCCCACACCGACCGACCGACGGTCGGTAACAAAAACGGAGCGATTGTTGAGTCCTACCCCTGCCAGCAGGCGGCCACGTGTCGTCAAAGCCGCCGATGAGCGCCGCACCGAGATCTTGGATGTCGCCGAGCATCTGTTTTACGAGCGCGGCTACGCACGCACGCCCATCCGCGCCATTATCGACCGAATCGGCATCGCAAAGGGGACGTTTTATCATCACTTTCCGTCGAAGACTGAGCTGCTCGACGCGTTGGTGCAGCGGATTGGTGAGCGCGCGCTGGCGATCGCCATTCCAGCGCTGAACGAGCCAAATCTGGGGGCGGCGGCCAAGTTTGCGGCCATCTTCAGCAACGTCGGCAGCTGGAAGCTCGACAATAAGCAGCTGTTCCTTCGGCTGATGCGCGCCCTGTACTCCGAAGAAAACACGCCCCTGCGGCTCAAGAGCCAGCGTGCCTCGCTCCGGCTCTTTTCGCCGATCGTCGAGCAGGTCATCGCCGAGGGCATCGATGAGGGCGTCTTTCGCTGCACCAATCCGGACATCGTGACGGGCATTCTCTTCACCGTCGCGACCGATCTGGGTGAGCAGATCGTCCGGCCACTGGTCGACGACACGCCGGTCGATGCGGCCGAGCTGCGGCGCCAACTCGACACCTACAACGACACCATCAACCGCCTCCTCGGCGCGGACGAGGGCACCATCGAATTGTACCGATGGGACCTCATCGCACCCTGGTATGACCTGGAGCCATGATGCGTAACCACCGAACCACACGGATCGCACGAACCAAATGGACCGCGCTTGCATTGGCCGGATTGCTCCTGATGCCAGCGATGGCCTCGTCGCAGCCAGCTCCGCGCAAAAACCCTGAAGTTGCGGCAAAAAAGCGCCCAGTCGGCTCAAATCCCGCAGTCAATCCAAAGCCCAAGGCCAATCCGACGCCTGCAGCTAAGCCAAAGCCTGCAGCTAAGCCAAAGCCCAAAGCCAGCGAACGCGCCCTACCGAAACCGGGCAGCCCGAACTTCGCCCTGCGTGTGCTGACGTTCTTTGACGACATGTACCGGGGTCGCCAGAGCAAATCGGTCATGACCATGTCGATCAAGACCAAGCACTGGCAGCGCACCCTGAAGATGCGCAGCTGGTCCATGGGCACGGAATACTCCCTGGTGCGCATCTTGGCGCCGAAGAAGGAGCGCGGTACTGCGACGCTCAAGGCCGGCAAGGATCTCTTCACCTACCTCAGCAAGACGGGCCGGGTCATCAAGGTCGGCGGCGGCATGATGGGCGGCGCTTGGATGGGCAGTCACTTCACCAATGACGACCTGGTGCGCGAGACGCGACTGAGCGAGGACTTCGTCATCAAACGGCTGCCCGATGCCACCTTTGCCGGCGTGCCCACGTGGCAGTTCAGTCTGGTGCCAAAGCCCGATGTGCCGATTGTTTGGGGCAAGATTGAAGTGACGGTGCGGCAGTCCGACGCGCAGCCGCTGCGGCAGCAGTTCTTCGACGAGGACGGCCAGCTGACCCGAACCATGACCTACAGCAAGCACACCAAGGTCGGAAACCGCACCCTGCCGCTGCAGATGAAGATGGTGCCCAACGACCGGCCGAAAGGCGCGCCGGCCGAGTGGACGATTGTGCGCATGAGCGAGATGGATTTTGAGGTGAAGCTCAGCAAGCGGTTTTTCTCCCTGCAGCGCCTAAAATCGCTGTGATTGCAGAGTTTCAGCTCGAGTCGGACGGTGAGTTTCGAGGGCCAGGCCAACGGGTCAGCCCACCCGGGAGGCGCAGATGAAGTTGAGTCGCATGGCCTGGCGCAATGTCTGGCGCAACAGCCGTCGCAGTTGGGTGACCATCTGCGCCATGAGCATCGGCCTGCTCGTGATGATCGAGTACGCCGGGCTGGTGCGCGGTTATCTGCAGCAGATGGAGCGGCAGATTCTTGAGGTGGAGATCGGCGATGTGCAGATCCACGCCAAGGGCTACCGGGACGACCCGAGCCTCTTCATCCGGATGAGCGACAGCGACGCCGTGGTCACGGCGCTGGAAGCGGCGGGCTTCAAGGTCAGCCCCAGGCTACTCGGTGCCGGCCTCGCCGCGGCGGCAGACAACAGCAGCGGCGCCATGCTCCTCGGTCTCGATCCCAAACGTGATGCGGCGGTCAGCAAGGTCAGCCAGATGGTGGCCAAGGGGCAGTGGCTCGACGCGACAAAACCGGGTGAGGCGGTCATCGGCAGGTGGCTGGCACGCACGCTGGAGCTGACTGTCGGCGGTGAGATCGTGGTGCTGAGCCAAGCGGCGGATGGCTCGACGGCCAATGAGGTCTACAAGATCCGCGGCATCTTGGGATCGGTCGGCCACGGCATCGACCGCGGCGGGGTCTTTCTGACGAGCGACGCGTTTCGCGAGCTGATGAGCCTGCCCAAAGGCGCCCATCGCATCATCGTCCGCATCCCGACTGACATGTCGCTGTCGCAAGCTGAATTGGCGCTCAAACCCCTAGCAGCCGGGCACGAAGTCAAAACGTGGAAAGCCCTGCTACCTGTCCTCGCGCAGATGTTTGAGGCCACCCAGGGCGCCATGACCATCATGTTTCTCATCATCTTCGTGGCGGTCGGCATCGTGCTGCTCAACACCATGCTCATGGCGGTTTTCGAGCGTGTGCAGGAGATCGGCATCCTCAAGGCGCTCGGGTTTTCGCCCTTTTCTGTGCTGCGGCTGATCTTCATCGAGTCGGGCATTCAAACCGCGATTTCGGTGGCCATCGGGGTGCTGCTCTCCATCCCGGCGACTTGGTACATGACCGAGCACGGCCTGGAGATGGGGCCTGAGGGCGGCATCAGCTTGCAAGGCGTCGCGCTGGCCCGGGTTTGGTACGCCGCGCCGTCTGTCGACACGCTCCTACTACCGATTTTTGTCCTGCTCTTCGTCATCTTCTTCGCGGTCCTGTACCCCGCGGTGAAGGCGGCGGTTATCCGGCCCGTCGAGGCCATCCGGCATCGGTAATTCAAACGGCAGGAGGGGTTTGCAATGAAGATTTCTACGCTCGCAGCCATGGCCTGGCGCAACATCTGGCGCAACCGCCGGCGGACGTTGGTGACGTTGGCTTCCATCGTCTTCGGGACGTTCTTGGCGATCATGCTGACCGGTGTCGGCGACGCGACCTACGGCTCGATGATCGACACCGCCGCCCGCATGGGGAATGGCCACGTGACCGTGCAGCACCCGATGCAGGTCCAAGCGCCGGCGCCCAAGCGTTTCATCAGCGGCACCACCGCCCTGGCCGACAAAATCAAGGCCGACCCCGAGGTCAAGCACGTCTCAGCCCGGATCATGGGCCAGGTGATGCTCGCTGCGGCTGGGGAAAGTCGGGGCGCGGGTGTCATTGGCATCGATCCGACCGTGGAGAGCAAAGACACCCTGTCGGCCCTCGGCGGCATCAGCGAAGGCAAGCTCTTTGGTCCCGATGACAAGCGCGGCATCGTGCTGGGGGCGGACTTGGCGCGGCATCTGGGCGTCAAACTCGGGCGCAAGGTGGTGTTTACGCTGACCGATCGTCACGGCGAGGTGTTCTCGGGGCTGGCGCGGGTACGCGGACTGATTCACACGGGCACCTCGGCCATCGACGGCGGGCTCTGCCTGCTCCCCATCTCTGTGCTGCGAAAAGCCCTTGGATACGGCCCGGATGACGCCACCCTGCTCGCGGTGTTGGTGACGGATCAGCGCTATGCAGCCGCCGTCAGCAAGCGGCTGATGCCCCTGGCCAACGAGCAGCGCGTGGTGCTGACCTGGCACCAAACCTTGGCCGAAATGTCCGGTTTCATCGACATGAAGCTCTCTGGCGCCGCGTTTATGCAGGGGTTGATGATGTTGCTCATTGCCGCCGGTATCTTCAACGCGCTCTTCGTCAGCGTGATGGAGCGACTGCCTGAGTTCGGCATCCTGACGGCCATCGGCTGGCGGCGTAGTCAGCTATTTATCCTGGTCATGCTCGAGAGCCTGTGGCTGGCGCTGGTGGGGATCGGGTTGTCCGCTGTGGTGACGGCCTTGCCCTACTACAAACTCAGCACCGATGGCTTCTCCATCGCCGATCAGCTCGGCGACGGCGCCGAGATCGCCAACGTGATGATGGACCCGACGATGTACGTGCGGATTCACCCGGAGAACCTCGCGCTGATCGTCTTGGCCGTGGTCACAGCCACCCTGCTGAGCGGCCTGTTTCCCGCCTACAAAGCGGGATCGGTCAACCCAGTCGACGCCATCAAATTGGTCTAGAGAACCGGGCCCATCTCGCGGCCCAGGGAGTGCACCATGAGCACAGCAACTGCTAGCGGCCCTATCGTCGCCCTAAAAAACGTGACCAAGACCTACCAGCAAGGCGCGATTGAAGTGCACGCCCTGCGCGGGCTGGATCTGGTCATCGAGCCCGGCGAGTTCACCGCCATCAGCGGTCCGTCGGGCTCGGGCAAGAGCACGGCGCTCAACCTCATCGGCGGTCTCGATACGCCCACCGGTGGCTCCGTGCAGGTCGAAGGTCATGACCTCGGCGCGCTCGGTCGCAAGGCGCTCAGTGACCTGCGGCGAGACCGGATCGGTTTTGTCTTTCAGGCGTATAACTTGGTGCCCGTGCTCACAGCCGCCGAAAATGCAGAGATGGTCTTGGCCTTGCAGGGCGTCGATGACAAGACGCGGCGCGCCAAGGTCACCGCGCTGCTCGATCAGGTGGGCCTGCAGGGGCTGGCCGACCGGCGCCCAGACGAGCTCTCGGGCGGTCAGCAGCAGCGCGTCGCCATCGCCCGGGCTATCGCTGCCCAGCCGGCGATTGTGCTGGCTGACGAACCCACCGCGAATGTCGACTCCGCCACGGCGGAGATGCTGCTCGACCTGATGGAGCGTCTCAATCAGGACCTCGGTGTGACGTTCCTGTTTTCGACCCACGACCCCCGCGTCATGGCCCGGGCCAAGCGGCTGATCAACCTGGTCGACGGCAAGGTGGACTCGGACGAACGGCGAGACGGATGAGTCGAATGAGCCCGGATCGGCCCGGATTTTCGGGGTTTCAGCGTAAATCCACCTCTGCGTTGCTCGGCTGGTCGCGCACCCTTGCGGTCGTACTCGCGCTGGTCACCGCACCTGTTGCCTGGGCAGCACCTGACGCAGATCCCATGGCCTGGGAAGCGACCGGGGCCCTGCGCGGCCTTGGGTCCGCCATGACCGCCGCCAACATCGATGGGCTGCCGAGCGCTGCCCCCGGAAGTAGCGCTGATGTCATGGCAGCGAGCGTCCTGCGCGGCATCCTCAGCGGTCGCACCGACAACACCCGCGTGGAGCTCAACGTCTTCGCCGACGTGTCGCGTTCCCCTCAGTTCGGCAACAGCGCGCTGTCGACCGTCGGTGGTCGCCGCAGCGCCTATCGCAATCCGCAGCTCAGTCACACGTTCCTACAGGAGGACAGCAGCCAAGGCTCGGTGGGTCTCGATCGGCTGACCATCCGCCACATCTTTGGCGACGTCACCGTTGCCGTGGGCCGCATGCCCGTCAGCTTGTCGGTCACCTCACTCTTTACCCCCAACGACTTCTTCGCGCCGTTTTCCGCCTCGTCGATCAACCGCGTGTACAAACCCGGCGTGGACGCCGCCGAAGTGACCTGGAGCTTGGGCGCCATGAGCTCGCTGAGCCTCTTGGGGGTGGCGGGCTGGGACACGGACGGCGCGCCGCAGCTCGATAGCTCCGCCGCCCTGCTCCGCGGCTCGACCCTGGTCGGCAGCTTCCAACTCAGCGTGCTCGCCGGTCGTCTTGGCCAAACCAGCGTCCTGGGTCTGAGTGCCCAGGGTGATGTGGGTGAGTACAACCTGCGCTTTGAGGGCCACGTCGCTCGCAGAGATGCAGATAGCCCATCGGAACCCAAACGCGACGACATCTACGGACGCATGGCCATCGGTTTTGATACGCGCTGGGTGTGGCGCAACGCGTCGGTGATGGTCGAGTCGATGTTCATCAGCGACGGTGCCGGTGCCCCCAGCGGCTACCTCGGCCGCGCAGTGAGTCTCTCGGCCGATGAGCTGCCCATGCTCGGCCGGATGTACGCTGCGGCTGCCGGTGGATTCGAGCTGCTCCCCATCGTACGCGTCGGCGGGTTTTCCATGGTGAATTTGGCCGATCTATCTGGATTGCTGGGCCTTTCGCTGGCCTGGAGCGTAGCGGATGAGATCGACGTGAGCCTTGGCGCCTTCGTTCCGTGGGGAAAGCCAGGGCGCATCGTGCCCCTGCCCAGCGGTCTCGGGGGAGCGACCACAGGCGGTGTCTCCGGCGGATTGGGCGGGCTCATGGCCCTGGGTAGCGAGTTCGGCGCCTCACCCACGACGGCCTACCTGGAGGCGCGCTGGTACTTCTGACGGTCCGCGCAAAGTCGACTGGCCGCGTCCCGTTATTTCGGTCGAATCACACTGTAAACATGGGTCAGCAGGTAGCTGCGATAGCCCCCGGGCTTGCTGCGATTGCCACCCACATAGCTGAGCATCAGGGCCTCGCGCCGAGGCCGGTCGAGCCAGTCGACAAAGATCGCGCTGTGTACCCCGCGATTGTACGAGTGGTTGATGTAGGACAGAAAGTCACCGGGCTGCAGCACATCGGCATCCACGTACGGCCCACGAGACTTCGACCGAAACACCCGCACGCGCTGCCGCCCACCGTACCCCGCCTCCTTGTAGACCGTGTTGACGAAGGTCCAGCACGACCCGCGAATCACCCGCCGCTGCGCCTGAGTCACCTCCCGACCTAGCGCCAGCACCTCGCGCCCGCCCGGCGATGCCCGCGCCTCAGCCCGGTCCAAAATTGGCGAGAGTTGGCTGTGAAAACGCCGTATCCCATTGCGCCAAGGGCTGACTAGATGAGCGGTGCCACCGACCCGTCGCGCCGAGGTCCGCGCCCGTCTGGTGGGTCGCGCGGGTCTGGGGCGACGCTGCTGAGTCGAACGCCCACCACGCCTAGCTTGTCCGTCGCGCCGCCCAGCATAGATGGGGTCGCCAAGCGCGCTATCGTCGACAATCACCTGTGGATCGCCACACCCAACCAGCGCAAAAACCCCGCAAATCAAGGTAATTAGCGCAATTCTGGCTCGCATAACGTCCGAATCGACTCCTACTTGCAGCCCGGTATCGCGAAGTAGTTGCAGTAGCCGAGCACGCACATGTCAGCGGTACACTTGTTGCTGTCATCGCACTGGGTTGGGTCTGTGCCCTTGCAGAGCTTGGGCGTGCAGTTCGGCTTCTTCGAGTACACGCAGTTGCCCGTCGCGTTGCTGCAGAAATCATTGGTGCACGGATTGGCGTCGTTGCACGCCTTCTGGACCGATTGGCACTTGCCGCTCACGCAGGCATCGATGGTGCACTTGTAGTTGTCAGCGCACTCGCTGCTGGCCTTGCAGGGCTTGTCCGTGGTGCAGCCTGGGATCTTGAAGTTGATGCACTTGCCGGTGCCCTTGTTGCAGTAGTCGTTGGTGCACTTGTCCTTGTCGTCGCACTCACTCGCGTTCTGGCAAGGCGGGTTGTTCGGATCACACCCCTTGATTGGGTTGTGGAAACAACGCTTGTAGAAACCATGGCAGTAGTCGTTGGTGCACGGCTTGTTGTCATTGCACTGCGACGTGCTGGAGCACACCTCGTTTTCATAGCAGTTGTTAATCGGGTTGTTGAAGCAGATCCCGATGCCCACATTGCACACGTCCTGGGTACACCCCTTGCCGTCTGAGCACTGGCTGCTGGCTTTGCAGGGCTTGCAGTTCGGGATGGCGAGGTGCTGGCACTTGCCGTTGCTCTTGTTGCACTGGTCGGCTGTGCACGGCTTCTTGTCGTCGCAATCGGCGGTGCTCTTGCAAGTCGTACAACCAGCGATGGGCGCGTGACTGCACTTGCCGGTCTTCGCGTCACAGCTGTCGACCGTACAGGAGTTGCCGTCGTTGCAGGTCTTCGGGTAGCTCTGGCACTTCTTCGTCTGACCATTGCAGAAGCTCACGATGCACAGGCTCTCGTCCGCGCAGTCGGCGCTGGTGTTGCAGTTGCCGCCGCATTTGGGAATCGGCTCGAAAGTACACTTGCCGGTGCTTGGATCGCAGGTGTCGAGGGTGCACGGGTCCTGGTCGTTGCAGCCCTTCTTGCTGAAGTAGCACTTGCTCGACTGGCACGACCCATTGGTACACGGGTTGTTGTCATCGCAGTCGAGGTTGGACAGACAACCATCGGTGCCATCGCAGCCCGGAATCGGCGTGTAACCGCAGATACCGGTCTTGGCCACGCAGGCGTCCTGGGTGCACTTCTTGCCGTCGTTGCACTTCTTCACCGCCGCCTTGCACTTGCCCGCCGAGCAGTAGTCGATGGTGCACAAGAGCTTGTCATCGCAATCGGAGCTCTGCTTGCACTCGGGCTGGGTGCAACCCGCGATGGGCTGGAAGCTGCACTTGTTGGTGGCCTCGTTGCAGCTATCAGCCGTGCACGGGTTGTTGTCGTTGCAGGTCCGTGGCAACTGCTTGCACGTCCCCTGCTGGCAGTAGTCCAAGGTGCAGTACTTGCCGTCATTGCACTGAAACGAGTTGGTGCACTTATTGCCGCAATCAGGCTTCGGCACGTTGGAGCACTGCCCGGTTGAGGCGACGCAGAAGTCATCGGTGCAGGTGTTGTCGTCGTTGCAATCACTCGCGCTCTTGCAGCCGCCGCAGCCGGGGATGGGCAGGTTCAGGCACTTGCCGCTCTTCTTGTCGCAGCTATCGGCTGAACACTTATCGCCGTCGTCGCAGTTCTTCGGTTTGTTCTGGCATTTGCCACCGATGCAGGCGTCCGTCGTGCAAGCGTCACCGTCGCCGCAAGCCAAGTCGCCCGAGCAGCCGGTGCCGCACCCAGGGACGGATACATGCAGGCACTGTCCGGTCTTGGCGTCGCAGGCGTCCTTGGTGCAGATCTTGCCGTCGTCGCAGCTTTTAGGCTTGCCTGGCAGGCACTTACCCGACATGCAGATGTCACCTGTGGTGCAGCTATTTCCATCCGAACAAGGCAGATTTGCGGGCTTTGAGACGCAACCCTGCTTGCCATCGCACGCGTCGATCGTGCACGGATTGCCGTCGTTGCACTGCAATTTTGAGCCGCCAACGCACTGCGTGTCCTTGCACCTGTCACCGATGGTGCACAGATTGCCGTCATCGCAGGCCTTGCCATCATTGAAGGCCTTCGGAGCGCACTTGCCAGTCGCAGGCTGACACTCGTTCTTGTGACAGGTGCTGCCATCTTTGCAGACCACAGCCGTCCCAGGGATGAGGTCGCACTTGGCCGTCGCACCGAAGCTCGTCTTGGCGCAGGTCCACTTACCGACGCACAGATCGCCGTTGCCCTTGCAGTCCGCGTCAGTGGCACACTGGCACTTGTTGGTTCCGCCTTTGCACTTTCCAAAGTCGCAGGCGTCGTTGTGCGTGCAGATCACCCCGTCATCGCAGGCGTTGCCGGTGAGCTGCTTGGCGTAGCAGCCAATCGCCTCGGTGCAGCCGTTAAACGTGCACGGGTTGCCGTCATCACATGGAATCTGCGGGCCCGTACAGCCCTTGCTCGTGCAGGTGTCGCCCTTGGTGCACTTCTTGCCGTCGTCGCACGGGGCGCCAATCTTCGGCTTGGTCACACAGCCAGTCTTCGGATCACATCCGTCAGCCGTGCAGGGATTGCCGTCATCGCAGGTCAGCTTCTTGACCACGCACTTGCCGGAGCTCGCATCGCAAGCCTCCTTGGTGCAGGCGTTGCCGTCGGCGCACTCCTTGTCGCTCTTGCAGCCGTTGGTGCAACCCTTGATGGGTTTGTGCACGCACTTGCCCGATTTCGCGTCGCAAAGGTCGGCTGTGCAGACGTTGCCGTCGCTGCAGTTGGCGTTGCTACCCGCGAAGCACTTGCCCTGCTTGCACACATCACCACTCGTGCACTGGTTGCCATCGTCGCATTTGGCGCCGTTGTTGAACTTGAACACACAGCCTGCGAGCGGATTGCAGCCGCTGTCCGTGCAGGCGTTCCCGTCGTCACAGGCCTTGTGGTTCGGTTTGTACTGGCAGCCCTGCTTGGCGTCGCACGAGTCCGTGGTGCAGCTCTGGCCATCCTTGCAGATGACGCTCGTGTGGGTGCACTTGCCAATGCCAGCAGCGCTCAGCTGACACACGTCGATGGTGCACAGGCTCTTGTCGGCACACTCCTTGTCACTCTTGCATGCGCTTCCGCATCCAGGAATCTGCGTGTGTGTGCACTTGCCGATCTTCGGGTCACAAACGTCCTTCGTGCATGCGTTGCCATCGTTGCAAAGCACCGGTTTTCCGGGCGCGCAGCTACCTTTTTGGCAGAAGTCGTTGAAGGTGCAGGAGTTGCCGTCACTGCATAGGGCGTTGTTGGCGCTGTGGATGCAGCCCTTCAGCGCGTTGCAGGTGTCGTTGGTGCACGGGTTGCCGTCATCGCAGCTCTTGCCGCCAGTGGCCGATCCGATGCACTTGCCGTTGTAGCAGACGTCTTTGCTGGTGCAGACGTTGTTGTCATTGCAGGGCACGGTATTGGGCGAAAACACGCAGCCAACCGCCGCCTGGCACTTGTCGACGGTGCACAGATTACCATCGTCACACGTCACCGGCTTCGAGCTACACACGCCCTTTGTACAGATGGACTCGGTGCAGGCGTTGCCGTCAGCACACTCCGAATGACTGGCGCAGGGTTTCGAACAATTCGGCAACTGCTTGCTCACACATCCAGTACCGGGGGCGCACTGCGACACCGTGCACTTGTCGCCATCGTCGCACGCGCTGTTCTGGGCAACGTGCTGACAGATGCCGGTTTTGGGATTGCAGCTGTCCATGGTGCAAGCAATCCCATCATCACACGACTTAGGTGCATGGGAGCAAAGGTTGCCAGTACAGGTATCTGTTGTGCATGCATCGTTGTCTGTGCAATCCGCCGCAGACTTACAGCCGCCCCCACAGCCTGCGATCTTGATGTTGCTGCATTTGCCCGAGCTCAGGTCACAAGCATCGGCGGTGCACGCATTGCCGTCGTCGCACGCCTTGTCGCTCTTGCAACCACAGAAGCCGGTGTCGATATGCACGCAACCCTTCTTGTCTGGCTTGGACGAGCTCATCGTCGGCGCGCAGGCGTCTTTGGTGCAGGCGTTGCCGTCGTCGCAGACCCCGTCGTTGGGCTTAGTCTTGCAAACACCGGTCGCTGGATCGCAGCTATCGATGGTGCACGAAAAGCCGTCGCTGCACGCCTTGGTACCGGCGACGACGCACTGACCGTTCTTGCAGGCGTCGGTGGTGCAGGCGTTCTTGTCGTTGCAATCGAAGTCTGACTTGCATGTCGGCGGTTGGCAGTTGGGAATCTGCGTGCTCAGGCACACCCCAAAGGAGCAGGAGTCGTTCGTACACACGTCGTCATCGGCGCATTGCTGGTCGCTATTGCAGGTCTTGCATCCGGGGACGGGCACGTGAGCACACTTGCCGCCAGCGCAGGTGTCAGCGGTACATGGGTTCTTGTCGTCACAGGCATCTCCGGGTTTGCATTCCTGACCACAACCCGCGATCGGCGTGGAGGCGCATTTACCGTTTGCGCACTTGTCGTCGGTGCAGCTGTCTCCATCATCGCAGCCCGCGTCTGTGGTGCAGCCGCCGCAGTCGGGCTTGGCCGCGTGCTCGCACTTGCCCGTCGCCGGGTCGCACACATCGGCGGTGCAGGCGTCTTTGTCATCGCAGTCGGCGGCGGATTTACAAACATCGCCGCCGCAACCTGGCAATTTGATGTGCTGGCAGGCGCCGGACTGCTGATCGCAGCTATCGGCGGTGCAATCATCGTCGTCCTGGCACACCTTTGGCGTACCAACACACGCGCCAGTCACGCACTGAGCGACCGTGATGCATTTGTCTTTGGAAAAGCAGAGGGTGCCATCGGCGAGGTTACTGACGACGCAAGCCCCACCCACACAGGCGCTGGACTCACACGCGCCGAGTCCTTCCGGGTCGGTGCAGTCGCTGTCGACGGTGCACGGACCCTTTGGCACATCTGGCGTCTCGGCGTCGGGTTCGGTCTGGGTGTCGGTCACCGCAATGTCGACCTGCGCGTCCGCTTGCCCGCCGCCCCCGCCACCGGTGCCGGTAGCCACGCCAACGTCACTGCCTGTACACCCGGAGAGGGCCAGTAGTGAGACCAAGACCACACTAAGGAGGAAGCTTCGACAGCGACCCTCCGATTCGATGGTTGTCATGACGCTCATCCTCCAGTCGCCCAGTCGTGGGCGCAGACTCTCCAGCCTGCAAGATACCGACTACCAAGGAGCAACCCTAGCACGGCCACAGATCTTCACAGACTGCGACGTTGTGGCTTGCCGCGCTCGCTCAGGCCCAGTTGGTATCACAGGAAGCGACGGCTCAATTTTCGGGCTGATTTCTAAGGGGTTTTGCGCCAAACCGGCCTTCGAGTTCCTCGATGGAGCGCGGCCAGTCTTTCTTGAGCAAACGTGACAGCGCGCGATCTGCGAGCACCTTTCCCTTGGTCTGACAACGCGGACAGTCGTTCGTCTCGCGCGTCGCAAAGACGATCCGCTGAACCGGCGTGCCGCACACCAAACATGGCTGACGAAACTTCCCGTGGACCGCCATGCCCGGATGAAAGGCCGTCACCTTAGCGGGAAACGCGCCGCTCGCCTCTACGCGAAGGCGGCTGATCCACATCGCCAGGACGGCTTGTGTCGCCTCGTGAAGTCGCGCCAGTTCGGCGGTATCCAGGTTGGTCGTCAGCTGGACCAGGCTCAACCCGGCAGCGTGCAAGATCTCGTCTGCGTAGGCGCCGCCAATCCCTGCCACCAAACGCGCATCGGTCAGGGCACGCTTCAGGGTCCGCCGCTCGCGCACCACCGCCTCGGAAAAGGCGGTCACGTCTGCCGTGAGCGGGTCAACGCCCCCGCGCTCCTGGCTCAAAACTCGGTAATGACGCGCTCAGTCGGCAAGCCGGCAGCTTCCAAGGCGGCCCTGGTGTCGCCGATCATCTTGCCGCTGCCGCAGACCATGGCGGCATCGTTTTCCGTATCGAGCGCCAAGCCCACCATCTCAAAGAGTTGTCCGCTGGTGATCATCGGTGGAATCCGCATCTTGGCATCCGCCACGGGCGCATTTCGGGTCTGCAGGCTCAGATAGCGAATCTCGCCGCTATCGGCCCGGCTCTGCAGCTCGTCAGCCCACGCGTGCTGCCCGGAGTTCCGTGCGCAATGGACCACCACAACCTGCGAAAAGCCCGAATTTCCGGCCCGGCAGACGGATAGAAGCGGTGCGAGGCCCGTTCCCGCAGCCAAGAGCCACAGGGTATGGCCACCCGAGTCGGGGAGGACCAGTCGCCCCGAGCCGGCGCGGCTGAAGATGACCTCGTCGCCGATCTGAAGTGCGGATGGATCGCCAGGCTCGTCTTTGCGTTTCGGCGGCGCGACGAGCAACTCCACCTCGTCATTGGGAGCCGAGGCCACCGAGAGATAGCGCATCCCCCAAGCCCCCTCATCATCTGAGCAGGCGAGCTTGATGTACTGCCCAGCCAATCTCGGCGCGACCTGCGGCCCAATGCGGAGACTGACAAGCCCGTCGCCGCCAGGCCAAGCGTGACGCCAGGTCACCTCTCCGCGCTGCCAAGTTGCACTGTCCAAGGTATGGGGGTCGATCGGCATGACAGTCCAAGTTGCGACAGGTTGGCCACCAGGATACGAGCCGGCGCCCAAACCTGCCAGGGGTCGATTCCCCTTTTCACACGGCCTTTGCGACGACATCTTCGCGGGTGAAGACGAGGAAAAGCGCAGTCTGCTACGCTTCGCCGCATGAGTTCCCAGCCCTCCCCACAACCGAGCGATGTCATCCCGTGGACCCGATGGCTCACGTTCAGTCTGGCGGTCAGCTCAGCGCTGCTGGCGCTGCCTCTGTTTTCTGGCACCTACCTGCCCTATCTGGACTTGCCGCAGCATGTCGGTGCCGTCTCTATCCTGGCCGATGGCGATCCCGCCTTCCGTTTCAGTCACTACTACAGCGTCGATCTGCTCGGCTCGCCCTACCTGCTGCCCTACCTCATCGCCACCGGTCTCGCGTGGGTGTTCGGACCAGCGCTCGCCGTGAAGCTGCTGTTTGCCCTAGCGGCCGTCAGTCTGCCGTGGGCGATGGCCTGGGCAGCGCACCGTTTTGGCCGCGATCCAGCTGTGGGGTTGTTGGCCGCCCCCTTTGCCTTCGGCACCTTCGCGTTCATGGGATTTTTGAACTTTGTGCTGAGTTTTCCGCTGTTTTTGCTGTGGATCGGCTGGTGGCGCGGGGCGGTGAGCGCACCCAAATTCGGCGTTTCGCAGTGGCTGGTGGGCGGCCTGCTGTCGATCACGCTATTTTACGGCCACGTCATGACCTTTGGCTTCGCTGCAGGCGCATGTGGCCTCATCGCTCTGCTCGCCGAGACACCAGGAGAGGGGCATCGTCCGTGGCCGGCGCTGGCGACTCGGCTGCTGCGCGGGCTGCATTTTCTGCCGGGCGTGCTGCTTTTCGGCGCCTGGTCCATGTGGTCTGGGACGGCATCCAAGGGCGAGCTCGGTCGCATGGTAGGCAAGGCCATCGCCAACGAGGCGCCCCGCTGGGACGGTCATCTCGACAGGCTGAAGGTGCTGCTCGACTACAGCCTGAGTGTCTACCCGGATGCATCGGACGAGTGGCTGCTATTCGGCTGGTTGCTGGCCGTCATCGTCTTTGCCCTGCTCTGTCGCCGAACCGCCGTCATTGGAACGCGCGCCCACTTCCGCGCTGGCTTGCTCCCTGGGTTGCTGGTGCTGAGCGCGTTGACGCTGGGGCTGCTCATGCCAGCCAACTATCGCGGTATCTGGCCGATCGCGGCCCGCATGGCGCCGCTGCTCGCCCTGCTGGTGCTGCTGCTGCCGCGTGGCCGGGTGGTCTGGGCCCCGGCGGCGCTGGTGCTGGGGCTGGGGCTGACCGGCGCGACCAGCTACGTGCACGCCCAACACATCGAAGATTTTCAGGCCGAGGTTGGTCCGCTCGGTGAGGTGATCGAGCCGATTGACAAGGGCGCGCGCGTGATGACGCTCATCTGGGATCGCGGCAGCCGTATCGTGCGCTGGCCAGCGTTCATGCACTACTCCCAATATGTCCTCGCGGAGCGCGGCGGCGTCAGTGAGTTCTCGTTCGTCAACTTCACCAAGAGTCCCATCCATTACGTCGAAGACCACGCCCCGCTGCGACTTCCAGCGCGGTTTGAATGGATGCCGCACGCCTACAACCACGCCCGCGATGGCGATTGGTACACCTACGTCTTGATGCGAGACGGTGGCCGTACCCGGGCCCATCAGTCTTTTCGGGGTGGTCCGCAGATGCGGCTAGTCAAGCGCGCGGGGCCGTGGGCATTGTATGAAAAAGCGCATCAGCCAAAGGCAACGGCCGATTCCGCGCGGTTGCCGAAAGAAGCGACGGCCGGCCTTCATCCTGCAGCGGCACAATGACGCCAAGTAGTGGATAGACAAATGGATCTCGCAGGCCTCGACTCGTTGCTAAACACCACCACGCTGCTGGGAAACTCTGCGCGTACCTGGCTTGTCTGTGGCTTACTTATCGTGTTGGGCGTGCTGCTCAGTCGCATGATTCGGGCGCTGATCACGCGCTACGGCGGGCGGATGGCCAACGTCACCGAGACCGATCTCGATGACGCGATGATCGAAGCGGCGACGGCGCCGGTCGCGTCGATGGTCATCGTCGGCGCGCTGCACGTCATCTTTCACCTGCTGAAGATGCCTGACGGAACCCGGGAGCTGTTGGTCGACGGCTTGGTCGTCGCTGCGGCGGTGCTGGTGACCAGCATGCTGCTCGGCTGGGTGGACGCGTTTTTTGAGCACTTCATGCATCCACTGCGGGCCAAGAAGCACGCCGCGCTGGATCCACAAGTCATCGAATTCGGCCGGAAATTCAGCCGAATAGCTGTAATCGTCGGCGCGCTGCTGACCGTCATGCAGACCATCGGGCTCGATGTGATGAGCCTGGTCACCGGCCTCGGTATCGGTGGATTGGCCGTCGCTTTGGCTGCCCAAGAGACCCTCGGCAACGTGCTCGGCAGCCTGCAAGTGATGACGGACCAGCCCTTTTCAACCGGTGATTTCATCCGAGTG
Source organism: Myxococcales bacterium (assembly GCA_023954815.1). Classification (GTDB taxonomy): domain Bacteria; phylum Myxococcota_A; class UBA9042; order UBA9042; family UBA9042; genus UBA9042. The sequence goes on from JAGSHB010000111.1 coordinate 20,657, forward strand.
GAGGGGCACTTTGGCCGTGTGATGGAGGTCGGGCTGCGTTCCACGAAGCTGATGACACCCGAGGGCATCCGCATCATCGTGCCCAATCGCCTCATCGCCCAGGCTGCTATCCAAAACTGCAGTGTATTCGAGGGCATCACCGAAGGATTCACGCTTGGCCTCACCTATGACACCACGGCAGATCGACTCTCTGAAGCCGCGGACCTTGTGCGGCAGGTCGTGATCGACCATCCCCACACCAGCGATGAAGTGACCGTCCACATGACCAGCTTCGGCGACTTTTCGTTGAACCTGCGGGTGGTCTACTTCCACACCAACTTCGACGCGGTGGCCAAGACCCGCAACGACGTCAATCTGGGCATCAAGCGCGCATTCGATGACCGTGGTCTCGAATTCGCCTTCCCCACCCAGACCCTACACCTGCTCAACGAGGCCAACGCAGGTCGCTAGAGACAGCCAACGAACGGCTGCATGCCGCGGCTGGGGGCGCTCTTAGCCCCCCCAATAAAAAGGAAAACTAGGTAGGTGCTGCGATAGTCATT
>JAGSHB010000284.1 GCA_023954815.1 Myxococcales bacterium
CATTTCCGCCATCAGGACGCAACTATCCGTCTCGGCGAGCTCCGGGGGACGCCGACTACGCGCTGACTGGCCAGCGCTCGTCTTCCTCATACTCAGGGTCTGGCTCATCCCAGGGGTCGTCAGAGACGGCCGGGCGCTGCGTCGGCCTTCATCGACTGCGTCGCGGCCTCCTTGCTCGTCGCGGCCGACTTGCTCATCCAGGTAATCCCAATCGTCCGGCTCGCTGGTGCCGTGCCGCGACCGATTACAGCTGTGGTCGCATTCCGCCGTGGAACGACGCCTTCATGAAGTCGCGGAACGCCCGGGCCTTGGGCGACATAGGCCCGCCCGGATGAATCATGTAGACGGTGCCGCGGGCGGCGGCCTCCCACCCGCTCAACACCGGGACCAACTCTCCGCTCTCGAAGATCTGTGCCGCGTTGGCACCGAGCAAGGGCACGATCCCGCCACCGGCCACCGCCGCCTCCCGCAGCAGGCCCAGGTCGTACGACACCAGCGCGCCCTCGAGCTGCACGACCTGCAACCTGTCGGGCTCTCCAACCGGCTGCAGAGGCAGCGTCATCATGCCGCCTCGCACCGGTGGAATCAGCATCCGGTGCTGGTGCAGTTCTGCGGGCTCGGTCGGCGCGCCGTGCCGGGCGATGTAGCTCGGGCTGGCGGCGAGCGTCGGCGCCATCAAGCCGAGGCGGTGCGCGATGTGGCCCGAGTCGGGGAGTTGCCCGCTGGCCGCCCTGAACGCGAAATCGATGCGGTCATCTCGAAACGACAGTACGTCCTGAGTCAGCACGACGTGGAGACTGATCTTCGGGTAGCGCTCGAGGAACTGCCCAAGCCGAGTCGCGAGCACATCGGTGCCGATTCCGGGCAAGGCAGTGATGCGAAGTTGTCCCTGCGGCGAGGCGTCGCGGTCGTGTAACGAGTCCGAGGCAGCGTCAAGCAACTCCAGGGCTTCGCCGACGGTCTTGCGGTACGCCAGCCCTTCGGCAGTCGGTTGCGCTCGACCGCCAACACGATGAATCAGCGCAGCGCGCAGATGTTGTTCCAGCCGGGCGACTCGCCTGCTGACCGCCCCCTTAGTCTCGCCGACGGCGCGCGCCGCGGCCGTAATCGAGCCGTGGTCGACGACCGAGCAGAACGCCCGCACATCGCGCAACTTGACAGAAGTTTCCATATCAACAACTCCAAGTTGTAAATTTACCGTCTTGTTGTGTTTTTCGCAACCTAATACGGTGACTCCAACAACGGGCGACCGCCCCAAGCAAGGAGCAAAAAATGACCACCAGCACCCCAAAGAAAGGACTTCACATCGGCCTATGGGTCGCCCAGGTGCTGCTCGGCGCGGCGTTTGGAATGGCCGGGATCATGAAACTCGGCACCCCGGCTGAAGAGATGGTCGCCAACGGCATGGCGTGGGCTGCCCGGGTGCCCGCCGGGCTGATCCTCTTCATCGGCGCGGCGGAGCTCGCGGGTGCGTTCGGGTTGATTGTACCGTCGGCCACCCGAATCTTGCCGTCGTTGACCCCGCTGGCCGCGGCAGCGTTGACCCTCGTCATGGTCCTCGCGGCAGGGGAGCACGTCATGGCGGGCGAAGGCGCGCACATCGCTCCGAACTTCGTGTTGGGCGGCCTGGCGCTGTTCATCGCCTGGGGTCGCCACAAGGCCGCGCCCATCACGGCTCGGGACGCAGCCGCTCGGACCGCAATCCCGCAGCGCTGACCTACAACACACCTGGTCCGGACGAGGGGGTAGGCGGCATGAAGGGGATGGGCGGCATGAACACAGTCTCGTCTTCAACCAGTGTACAGGTTGCACATCATCGGACGTAGATTTGTCCCGCTCCTTTCTGTCGCACCGCCATCCTGTCGACACACTGGCTCGAAACCCAGCCCGGGACGGACCCATGCGAGGTAATGTATGATTTCTGCACCCCGACCCTACATTCTCACAATCGCTGTGGCTGGAGTACTCTGTGCTTCAGGCTGCTTCGAAGAGACGCACTCGAACGAGATTTTGGGTGATGATCATCAACCGAAGGCTGCGGTGGACCGACCGCGGCCGAAGACAAAGGTAGAGGCAAACATGGAACCGCGAATCTTGGCAATTGGAAGACTGCAATCAACCTTGGATGTGTTGGTGGAAGAATGGGACCGCTATGGCAGGAACGTTATTGCGAGCAACTCGAAGGACAGAATCAAGGAGATAATTGAAACGGAGTCAATTGACTTTGTCGCTATTGGTGGTGGTCTACCTGACGATGAAAGAGAAAAAATGGTTGGGTACATTGCTGAAATCGACTCGAGTCTCGACGTCCATCCCATACCACGAACCGAAGAAGTCCAAGGGCCGTACAGCTTCATTCCGTTCCTCAACAATCTCGCGATCATGTTCAAAGTACGTAAGGCCATGGAGTGACCTGCTGCATGGATGGACACTCTCTTGAAACGCAAGCCTCAGGTTCGATTTTTCGCACAATTGTTCTACCTGAGGATAGGAAGCATGAAGCCACTCTCACCGTAAGCCACCCTGCCCGGCTCACATAACCCTCGCTATCGGACGCTGAGACCTTCCCAGCACCGACAGAAGATGCCCAGGCCACCCACTATTTATCTTAAAACTCTAGGCTTTATGGCTCTTTGACACACCCGTCCACCAGGGCGACCACGCAAGCCGTTGCATGCCCGTAGGGCTGCATCCAGGCGCGGTAGTTTGCCGAACTACACCGTCTGCTCCTGGCTCCAAGCCTCTGAGTATCGCAGTCGCATGGGCGACTGAGCGGTGCTCTACCGCGCGTAATACGGATCCCCGATGATTCGGATCGCTTGATGACGCCGGCAGGGACGTCGCAGACACGGCGCGAATCCTTTGACATTACTGGCTATGTCGAGGTTTCGCAACGTAGGATGCGGCGGTCCTGGCAAGTCAGGAGCGAGCTGAATCAAGTGGGATTCGTACAAGACGAGCCGTACGTGCATGTCACGTGTGCTTGCACCAGCTGCGGTCTCGCTGCGCTGTAGTTCGACTACCGCGTCGGCCTTCCTCGGCTTCGCCGCGGCCTCCTTGCTTCTCCGGACCCGCTCGCGTTCGCGCCCCACCTCGAAGCTACGCTCCGAAGCTGTGGTCATCCACGCGTGGCTCAAACCTGCCGCGTCGGCCTTCCTCGGCTTCGCCGCGGCCTCCTTGCTTGTCCAGCGGTTCGCTGGCGCGGTCATGGCGTGGCGTATTCTCGGCAGGAAAGTTGGCGGCACCCGTGGTGCGGCTGTGATGTGGGCGTAGGGTGGCCGCGCGTCGGTCCGCCGGACAGGCCCCCTCCGATCGGCACCAGCGAGCTACTCGTAGGTCATGGCAATGACTGTGGTGACCACCCAACCGCCGGCGCCGCTGTTAGCTCGAGGGAGATACGACGCCTCGACCATAGGTCGCAGTCCCAGATCAAGCAGCTTGCGGAGATCGAACCCGACGGCGCCGCCGACCATGTGCATCACATTATTCGCGCCAACGGAGACATGGCAGTTCGCTAGGAAGTCGATGTTTTCGCTGAGCCGTATGGCTGAGAGCGCGCCGACCCGGGCACCGACGGCGTGGTCGAATAGGGGCTGATACCAAGCGCCCGCGGACACGCTCAGTGCAGTGGGGCCGGTGCGAAGGCCGTGCTTAAAGTCGAGGCCCAGCGACGCGGTGCCAAAGCCGATCAGGGTCGTGACCGTCGTACGCTCAGTCCAGCCATAGGCGACGTACATGTCGCCAAAGCCGGCGTTGACCATGCCCATGGTAATGAGGGCCAGCGCGCTGTTGCCTGCGACCGCCGCCTGGGTCCCCTTGGCATCCTTGGCGCCGGGGTAGAACTGGAGTCGCGAGTCGATCTGCATGGCGAGGGAGCCGGCGGGGCGGAGGCGCGCCGTCTGCGTGCTATGGCTCATGATGCAGCCAGAGGTGGACGCGGCTAGCGCCACCCAGACGGCCAACTTGCAAGCGAATTCGGCGGTGTGGCGCACGGGATGCTCCAGGTCTTGCGGGGAGACGCGGACTGGCCGCGCAGGCGGAGGCGCACAGGGTTGAGGGGCAGATGAGGCCTCCATCGTACACGAACGACGTGGCTGGCCTATCCCAGCAGGGCGTTGGGTTGCTGCGACAGTCGGTTGGGTCGTAGGGCGCCAACGATGCCGACCGCCGCCGTATGCGTCGTGTCGCGATGCGGCCGGATGCCAGCGGCGCGCGATGTCGCCCGTCGCGCCCCGCAGCGAGCCGCTCGCCACACCGAACCGCTGCAGGGGGATAGACACTCACTCGGAGTACAAGCGCCAAGGTCGGTTTTTCGTGCAACTGTCGTTCCTCCACCATTTGCCAATTGCCCCCCGGCCTGGGCAGTGCCCGGAGGACCGCCACCACAACCCTTTGGAAGCAGCACGGCTCTTGCCAAGTCAAGGATCGCCTTTGGCGACCGCAAGCGGCTTCGTCCTGGACTAAGCATGAGCCGCACTCCGCTGCAGGCTGGTTATGTGGTGGCCGCCCACCTCTGCGCTGCCCAAACCTGCCTCCTGCTGGGCTCGCACCCTGACCTTGAACGGCGCTGTCGCTCCGTCCGTGGTTGTTATCGCACCGACCTGCTCTTCATCACCAGTCTGCATCGTTTCCGGCGTGTCAGCAGCAAGTTTTTGTGTAATTGACGCCTCAAGCTCTTCTTCAGCAGCCGTCTCCGGTTCGACTGCCAGACGGTAGAAGCGAGATGATTCCCAAGGTTGGCCGCTGCGGAAAATCCCCCACACCGCATGGAGGAGTTTGCGCATCACTGCCACCACCGCAACTTTGCGCGGCTTTCCCGCCGCCACGAGGTGCTGGTAGAAGCCGGCGACATGCTCATCACGCTGAAACGCGACCAACGCCGGCATAAACAGCGAGCGACGCACGTATCGATTGCCAACCTTTGAGATTCGGCACGGCCGATGAACCGAGGTCCCAGATTCGTGGCGGTGGATAGGAAGCATGAGACCACAGGAGCCCGCTTCGCGCCCAAAAATCGAGTTTCCATAAGACCGATTATCGGACGTTGAAGGGTCGTACGCATCCAAAATGGCTCCTTGGTGCGGCAACA
>JAGSHB010000264.1 GCA_023954815.1 Myxococcales bacterium
GTCTGCATAAACGTGCCAATGGACTTCCAAATCGGTGCCGACTTGTCCGCATAGCCCAACGCCCACAGCCCCATCTGGGTGTTGCGCTTGTCGAGGTATTTGACCCGCAGATCAAAGTCAGCCGGCCGGTCGACCCAGGTCTGTGTCCACACGCCGCTGGTCTTATAGACGTAGTAGCTCGACTTGCTCACCGCGTCGTACTTCCAGCCGCCCTTGGTCGGCGCTTCGACGAACGCCTTTTCGAAGGTCACGCTCTTGGCTTTGCCCAGGGTCTTGGCTCCCGGTTTAGCGCTCGCCGACGGCCACGCGTGACCGTAGAGCGGCAGGCCGATGATGAACTTGTGGATATTTTTCGCCTTACCGTATTTCACGTAGTCATCGACGACCCACTGCAAGGTCTTGTGCTTCCACACCCCGCCGTCGCCCATGGGCAGATTCGGCCCGGGGTTGCCGCCCGACCAGTGCAGGCCGTACGCCATGACCATCAGCCCGTCGCTGTGCTCAGCCAAGTAGTCGTAATCCCATGCGCCGCCCCAATCGACTGCGGGCGTGGCCAGGGTCACATCTGCGCCGGGCAGCTTCTTTTTCATGGTGGTGTTCAGCTCGTTGATGAACAGGTTCATGTTGCCTTTGTCGGCCTTGGCCATGCCCTCAAAATCGACGTTGACCCCGTCGCCGCCGCCGCTGATCACCAGATCGATGACTTTTTTGACCAGGGCTGTGCGCTTGGCCGCCGTCTCGAGGACTTTGTGGATGCCCGATTTCGAAAACAGGGTGATGGTCAGCGGCACCTGCACGCCGTTGCTGTGGGCTTGGCTGATCAGCGCTTTCGCCGCCGTGCCGCCCCAGCCGTGCAGGTTGGTGAACTGGCCGTTGCTGCCGAGCTCAGCGCCGAAATACGACAGCTGCGTGAGGGACTTCCAGTGCAGCTTGGTGGTCTTCATCGTCCAATACGGCAGGTAGCCGTACAGCCGCCGCCCCTTCTTCGCTGGCCACGCGGTCGGCACCTTGGCCATCAGGAAATCTTGCGGCGGCGGCAGCGTCGTCACCACGGGCGTGTTCACGGATTTTGGCGCGGCGGCCATGGCCAGCCGGTGGGGGCTGTTGGCGACCAAGTGATCGAGCCAGGCCGACTCTTGCGCTGGCGTCAGCGGCACCCGTTCGTGGCTGTGGGCGGCGCTGGCTAGGCAGAGGGCTAGCAGCGAGGTCGTGAGCACGAGGCGGCGCATGGAGAGCTCCATTCGAAGTTGCGCTCGGGAACATAGAGCCTTCCGTCACTGGCGACAAACGCCTTTTTTTGTAGCTGCTTATCCGCTGGGACCCCGAATCCCCGGGCAGCTTCACGCCGTCCGGCTTGCGACCGACGCCCGGGGCGACCACCCTCTTGCCATGGTCTTGTCCTTCCGAGCGCTGCCAGCTGCCCTGCCCAACGGACGGTTGTTCACCGTTCCGCCGCTCCTGATCGGGCTGCTCCTCGCCAGTGTGACAGCGCCGAGTCTGCCCGCGTTCGCGCGTTCGCCGGTGCTGCACGAGCGCTTGCCGCGCAGCTTGGTGGTGGGGCGCACCGATCAGATGGTGCGTACCCGGCCTGGAAAGGGCTTGCCCGACGCCATCTCTACCGCTAACGGCCAGATCGATCGCCCTACGAAGACGGGCGAGCCAGCGCCGACCTACCTGCCTGCCCCGCCGCCCGGTACCACGCCGCCGCCGCGCATCAAGGCGGACGCGAAGACCGGAAAGCAGGGTCGCCTGAACTATCGTGTGGTGTTCGACCCGTCGGTCGCGCCGTTCAAGCGGGACTTGGTCTTCGATGAGGTCACCGCCGCGGGCGAGCTGAAGATGAGCGGGCTTGGGCTGCGGCCGATTCGTCCGCGGCAGGACGGCTCGCGGCCTGGCTTTGAGCTGTTTTGGGGGCATATCACCCTGCAACTCGCGCCCAATCAGAAGACTCCGATGCCGTCGGTCGCGGTGACCTCGAGCTTGCGTTCCATCGCCGCCACGCCGCCGGTGGCGCTGACCTATTGGCGCGATCGGGCCGGCAACATGTGGGTCAGCAGCAAGAAGAAGGTGACGGTCGATCTCCGCTTTGTGATGGACGCGCCGAGTCGTTATTTCGCCTCGCCGATCGCTGACGGTGCGGTCAACGATGACCCGTGGACGCCGACGCTCGCTAAGCCATTGCAGGCTCAGATGCAGGCGCTTTGGCCAGCGATTGGTGTGTTGAGGTCGGCGACGCGCAAGGCCAATCTACACGCGCTGAGCCGCTGGTTTCGCGGGTTCGTTCCCGGCGCCGGTCCCCAGCCTGGGCCGAGTCTGTTGAGCGGCTTGGTGCTCGGAAAGACCGGCGTCTGTCGGCATCGCGCCCTTGGATTTACCATCATGGCCCACAGCCTCGGTATCCCCACCCACTACGTCATGAATGACGCGCACGCGTTCGTCGAAGTCTGGGCGCCCGGGTCGACTGGCAAGGGCGGGTGGCTGCGGATCGATTTGGGCGGCGGCGCCGATGAGTTGCAGCTGCATTCGGCGAAGAACAAGCGACTCCATCAGCCGCTATTCGCCGACCCACTGCCGAAACCGCCCGCCTACGCCAATCAAGTGAGCGCTGGCGGCGGTGCGACCTCCTGGGCTGGGGCAGGGGCCGTCAAGGGCAAAGAGGACATGCATCCTTCGGCTCGTGGGCTGTCAAACCAGCCGGATGGCCAACCGGGCCCCGGTCAGCCCGGAGCTGCTCAGCCCGGTACAAGTCAGCCGGGCGGCAGCCGAACGAACCCTGGGCAGCCGAAGGCCGGGCAGCCGAAGACAGGTCGGGACAAGAAGGCCTGGCTGCGCTCTCGGGCGATGAGTTTGGTGGCCCAGCGTCGGCCTCCAGGCGCGCAGCTAGCTCCGTCGTCCACGCGCAAAACGGCGACCCGTCTGGAGCTTAAGGCTGCATCCCAGGCTTGGGTCGGCGAGACCCTCACGATCGCGGGGCGACTCGTCGGGCCCCTTCCCGCTGTGGCCAATCAGCTGATCGAGGTGTGGCTTGTGCGCCCGCGTGACCCGTCCAAGGGGCGGCAGATCGGCACCGCGATGACCCAGAAGTCGGGCCGCTACCAAGCCAAGATTGCCATCCCGCTCGACGCCCGGCTGGGGGTGTGGGATCTGGTGGTTCGCTTCGCTGGAAATGCCAAACTCGGCCCGAGTTTCTCGGTCGATCGCTGAAAACGCGCGGCTAGCAGCGTGCTACGACAGTAAATTTATTCACGCCGCACGTTGCTAGTTGGCTGGATTGAACACTTCACGGCCGCTTGCGCCAGCGACCACATCCGACACCGAAAAACGTAGTGGGATGGTCTTGTTGGCCAGCCAGCTCTCGGCCTGATCGGAGAAGTGCGCGCTCTCTTTGATGTCCGACTGGCCGCCCGGGAGGATGTTCACCCCTTTGACCTCGCCCTTCTTCAGCCCGATGACCATGCGGAACACGGGCCCTGAACCGTAGTGCCACCGGTCCGTGCGCGTGCCGCCGGCTGCGTCCACCACAAAGGCGTCACCACCGCGCGGGAACCATTTGAGGTTCTTGCGGGGATCTTTGGCGTCCATCTTCTCGGCCAACGGCAGCTTCTTGGTGGTGATGGCGAACTGGTCGGTGATGAAGTTGAAGCTATCGTCCGTGCCGAAGAAGTCCGCGATGGTCGACTCGAACTTGACCTGGTGCCGCAGCCCCCAGAGCCACTTGCTCGTATCTTCCGTACCGAAGCCGCCGGTGCCGGGCTCCTTACCAGGCGGGCCCGCCAAGAACTGCAGGGTCTGCTGCAGCGCCTTGAGCGCGATCTCCGTCGAGCGCTCGACTTCCTTGGTGCTGAGGATGTCGAAGAACACTGACTCGCCGGTCTGCTTGTTGAAGCTCACCAGCTTCTCTGGGTTGTCCACACCAATGCCGAGGACGAAGCGCTTGAGCGTCCGCGCCCGGCTCGTGCTGCCGGAAAAGCGCCAGATGCCAGGCATGGGCTCATCGTTGAACACGAGGTTCTGAAAGCGCCCCAGCCAGGCGTTAAACACCATCGCTGCGACCGCAGTCTTGCCTTCGGTGCCGGTCGGTGTGTGGTAAAATGTCTCCACGCCACTGAGCGCCTGGAAGTCGGCTTGTTCCCACTCCCCCAACCGCGCATCGACGCTGTTGACGACGGTCTGCGTCAGGCTGTTGTACAGGCCAGCGGCGCGCACTTCCCACGGCGCCATCGTGCCTTTGTCGACTTTCAGCTTATCGGACAGCTTCTTGCCGTCGGCGATCGCCTTGCGCAGAAAAGCGGTGTACTGCGCGCCGAGCGGCGAGCGTTTGTCGGCCTGTAGCTTGCTCATGGCAGCGACGTCGGCCTCTTTGCCCTTACCCATTCTGATCAACTCATCGGCGATGCGCCCTGCCCGGAAGCCCGACAGCCACGGGCCGCCGACATACCAGGGATCGTTGCTCAAGCTGTTGTCGAGTGTTGCGCCACCGATGTCGTTGTTGGCGGTGACCACGTAGCCGCGCTTCGGGCTGATGGATTGCGGGTACTTATCGAACGGCACCACGCACTTGTAGGGGTCATCTTTGCCGGCGCTCTCGTCGACCTTGCCGTCTTTACCGACCACAACCGTGAAACCGCCGTACTTGGTGCCGTCGAGCAGCTGCGATGGGTCTGCACCGGGCTTCCAAGAGCCGTCCTTGTTGCGATCGAGGTAACCGCGGCAGGGCACGGCCTGATAACCGGTGTACAAAATGTCGCCGTCGCCATCGGCAGCGACCAGATTTTGCGAGTATGCCACCAGATGCCGGGTCGCCTGCCGGAACTCCTCGACATTTTTCGCGCTGCCAAAGGCATCGACGCCGAGGAGCAGGTTGCCGTTGTCCAGACCGGTGTAGTCAAAACTCACCGCGGTGATGACGCCGTCTTTGTCGGTATCGGACGGCACGATGAAGTTGCCGCCGAAGTTAATCACCGTCTCGCCGGCCGCTGGCTTGTAGCTATCTTTGACCTTTTTGCCCTCAATATCAGCGATCCAGCGCCCATCGAACGTGGTGAATCGATCCCAGGACTGTTCGCCACCCTTGCTGGGGAACAGCGCGCTCTTGATCTTGAGCGAGGTGAATTTTTCGGTCTTCTTGCTGACCGCCTTCCACTCACCTTTGAACTTCGTGGTCTTCGGTGCGCCCTTGTCATCGAGTTGCACCTCTTCGCGGTACCAATCGGTGATGTCGCCGAAGAGTTGGGTCTGATTCCAGGCGACGTGGCCATTGGTGCCGACGACGACCAGCGGCAGACCGGGCAGCAGCAGACCGAGCTGCGTCACATCCCCACCGCCGAGCACGCTGGTGTTGAGACCCGCTTGGTAGAAGTAACTGGGGATGGTCAGGGAGAGGTGGCCATCGGCTGCCATCAGCGCGAACCCGTCCTTGGTCTTGTCGCCGGCAACCGCCCACGCATTCGAACCAAAACCTGAGGGGTGATGGCGACCGAGCCGATCTTGCAGACGCTTGAAACGGCTAGTCAGGCGCTCGAGCAGCGCTGGCGGCAAGGGCAAACTCGTGGGCATGGCACCCATCTGGCCGGCGGGAATTCCGGCGCTCGCACCGTCCTGTGGCGGCGGCGGCTTCGGTGGTCCGTCCTTGGTCTCCAGGCCCCAACCATTGGCTGAAGTGGTCTTGTTCGGCGGAACGATGTCGCCCCAAATGTCACTGACAGCGCCGTCACGCCGCAGTTTCTCAAAGGCTTTGCCGGCAAAGAGCTTGTCGAAGCCGAGCACAGCCTTGCCGCGACCGACGTCGCCCGTCTCGTAGCCCAATTGGTAGATGAGCACGGCTGCAAAGCCGCAGACGTCCTTGGCCGTCCACTCCGTCAGCATGTCGCCCTTTTCTTTGAAGCCCAGGAGGCCGGCAGCGAGCTCGACCTCGCTCGGCATGGGCACTTTGCCTGCTTTGGCGAGCTTGACGTAGTGATTGACCCCGGCCGCGTAGGCCTCAAAGTTGGCTTTCTGCGTGTCGGTGAGATTGGCGAAGAGCTGTTCGGCGACGTGGGTCATACCGCTCATGCGGGACTCAAAATCGCTGTCGAGACCGGAGTCACCGAAGATGCCGGCGACCTGACCGAGACCCAGGCGGCGACCCATCTCGATGAAGAAGTAGCGATCGCGCGCGACCACGAAGCCCTGGACCATGTTCAAGTCGTGGCGATTGGCGGCGTAGA
>JAGSHB010000311.1 GCA_023954815.1 Myxococcales bacterium
CCTCGGGCAGTATGTCGGTGTCATGCTTGCCTATTTGCCCGACGAAGGCGGCGACTACCAACGCGATGCTTTTACGCGGCTCGCCCATGCCGCTCACCGCAGCTTGCGCGCGACGGATGTGCTCGGGCGCTACAACGAACGCACCCTCTGCTTGGTACTGCCCGGCGTGGACGTGCGGGTCATGACCGTTCTGCGAGACCGCATGCGCCGCGAACTCAAAGGCACCGTGACGTTCAAGGTCGCGGCTTCAGTGGCCGATGGTGGTGTCGAAGCCGAGGCGCTGTTCTCCGACGCCGAGTCTCGCCTGTTGGGCGTCGTCACGGGTTCGCGCGCCGATGCCGTGGGTCGCTTCGAGCTGGGTCGCGGCAAGCGTCAGGGCGGAGATATGCCGCGTGTCTTGGTGGTCGATACAGACGAAGCCATCGTCGAGCTGCTCACCTTCTTCTGTGCGCGTGAAGGTATGGCTGTCGACAGCGTGGCCGATGGTCAGGCCGCGCTCGCCATTCTCGATAAGGCTGAAACGACGGGTAAATTGCCCGATCTGGTCATGCTTGATGTCTTCCTCCCGGGCATGGATGCGATGACGGTCATCGATCGCATCCACCGGCGGTTTGGCGCCCGCGTCCCCGTCATCGCGATGAGCGTCAGTGATGCGCCCGATCGCGTGGCCGGAGCCCTCGATGCGGGCGCGTTAGACGTCATTAGCAAGCCCTTCAGCGTGACAGAGTTGATGGCCCGCCTCCGTCGCGTCCTGGCACGCGCTGGCGCCCTCTAGCCCATGCTGGCCGCCACTTCTACCGTCACCGCTGGCAACGCCGCGTCCCTGCTTTGGCAGGATTGGGCGCTGCAGATCGTGCTGTGGAGTGGGGTGCTTCTTTTGGCGATGATCGTGTCGCTGATGGCACTGACTGCCTACGTTCGAATCGCAAGGCACAAGCGGCTCGACGTTCGCAAGCAAACCCAAAATGCCGTGCGTCTCGCTGTGCATCAGCTGCTCGCGGAAGAACTGACGGGCGAGCAAGCCGCCGAGCGCGTACAACCGTGGCCCATCGTCGAAGTCGTGCGCGCACTCGATCCCTACCGGCGCGCACTCCGTGGTCCTGAACTGCAGATCTTGCTCTCCTTTTACGAAACACTGGGTTTGGTCGATCGTGCCGAGCAGATGTTGCTCAAGAACGGGTGGTGGGAGCGGCTGGAGGGCGTGCGCCTGTTGGCGTCCGCAAGTCAGCTGTCTGGGACAATGAAGGCCCGTGTTCTGCTCACGGGTAGGCTCGCCGACAAGGACGCGCTTGTCCGTCTCGCCGCGGCGAGAGCGTTGGGTGCCCTGGCGACAACTGAAGACGCCCCGCGACTTCTGGTCGCCCTTGAGGAGGCCCCAGAGGGTCATCGGCTCACCCTCGCGCGTGCGCTGATGCGGTCTGGCGCGTTGCCCGCTCAGAGCTTGATAGCGCTGCATCAAGAGGGGCATCACGCTCTGCACGACGACCGGTTGCGGGCGCTGTCGCTGCGGGCACTGGGGCTGGCTCGCAGCCATGAAGCTGCCCCGCAACTCATCGACGCCCTCGACGATACGGCCGCCATGGTGCGCGTTGCCGCAGCCCGTGCTCTGGTGGCCCTGCGCGTGAAGGTTCCCCGTCGTCAACTGCTCACGATACTATTGGATGAAGAGCCCTCAGTAGTCGAAGCCGCAGCGCAACTCGCGGGGTCCCAAGGCGACGAGTCGTTGCTCGGGCCGCTGCTGCAGACCGTGCGACACCCCAACTGGCAGGCGCGACATGCCGCTGCCAACGCGCTAGCCAATTTCGGCGCCGCCGGCTTTCAGGTGCTCCAGGCCGTCGTGCAACAGGGCAGTGTGGGTTCCGGTGTCGCCGAGCGCGCACTAGCCGAGCGGCGCGGCGCCAACTTGGCCCTCATGGACTTTGAGGCATCGCTCGCCCAGAGGCCTGACGCAGCGTTGGTCTGAAAGCCCAACTGTGGCGCCATGGGGGACCTTCGTCCCGAAGCCCGCAGCGAACGCAGGCAGCGTACTGACCCTGTGCCGTGGTGCGACCGCGGGGGCTGCCGCACCGTGGAGGTAGGGCCGCATCACTATGCCGGACGGGAGCCGGCCAGCGATGCGAGGGCGCGGCTTTGCCCTGTTGGAGGTGGACTCGCCAGGCGGCAGCTTGCCTCTTTCTTCGCATGCGCAAGCGGGCTAGCCAACCTTCGGCGTGGTCGGATGGCGACCCATGTCGCGACTCACCGGGTGCCCGCGATGAGATTGTCGCTATCAAAACTAATTCGATAATTCATTATGACGGCGGGCACGTTGCTGCTGTTCAGTGAGCGCAAAATGTCGCGAGTTGGCGCTCGAAAACACCGGCAAACTGAGCTGAAAGCTACATGCGGTAGAGATCCAGTCCTCACCGTTTCACGACTGGTTTTAATGTGCATCACGAACGGCTAGACGCTTTTTGACGACCTCGTCGGTAGTGTTTCGTAATTTAAATTTATTCCTGACGATAGACTAGCTGCTGTCGGCAAAAGCGCCGATTCTGTCGTCTTTTCAAATTCGAAAGATGGAATTCTGGCATTGTATGGTAGCAGTCAATCTTGGGTTGGTATTTTGAATACATGGGCTTCGCACGTCACTCAAAAAATGTCTTTTGAGATCGTAGTGAATGACGCTATGGTGCTTGTGGTCATGTTTATAGTGTTCCTGTGAGATTCTTGCGCAGCCAGG
>JAGSHB010000156.1 GCA_023954815.1 Myxococcales bacterium
TCCCGGTGGCCGCCGACAAGCCGCTTATCGACCATGCACTGGATATTCTTGGCACCACCGTCCACATCACGGGCGTCGGAACGGGCAACCCACATATGGTGCTCTTCGATACCCTCTCGGACGACGAACGTTTGCGCTTAGGCCCTGTATTGTCGGCCCATCCGCTCTTTCCGGCCCAGGCCAATGTGGAGTTTTGCACGGTGTTGCCGCCCGCCAAGTCGGGCGCTGGCCGACTGCGGTGTGACGTCTACGAGCGCGGCTGTGGGTGGACCCAAGCCTGCGGTACCGGGGCCACAGCTGCCGCCACCGCCGCCGTCCGACTTGGAAAAGTACCCGGCACCCTTCCGGTGCAAGTGCGTCTTCCCGGTGGATGGCTCGAAATTGCGGTGTCACCTGCAGGCGAAGCCATCATGACCGGTCCGGCCACACACGTCTTCGATGGCGCGTGGGAGCTCGCTAGCTAGCCATGAATTGCGGCACGAAGGCACCACCGACTGAGCAGGGTCTGGTCAGTCGGTGGTGTCATCCGCGCTTTCTGCGTCAACCCTGGGCGACGGGCGCAACGACGCTAGCTTCTTCGGCCTCTTCGTCAGAACCAAAGACGAGCGCGCGCACTTGCGCGTCGATCCGTCCGCGTAAATCGTCCTCTTCCTTGAGCAGGGTACGCACACGCTCTCGACCCTGGCCCAAACGCTCGCCTGCGTAGCTGTACCAGGCGCCAGATTTGTCGATGATGCCAAACTCTACAGCCTGATCGATCAGGTCACCGACGGCACAGATGCCTTCGCCGTACAGGATATCGAACTCGATCTTCTTGAACGGCGCCGCGACCTTGTTCTTGACCACTTTGATGCGCGTACGGTTGCCGATGACGTCGTCGCCGCTCTTGATCGCACCAATACGCCGCACATCGATACGCTGAGAAGCGTAGAATTTCAGTGCATTACCACCGCTTGTTGTCTCCGGGCTGCCAAACATCACGCCGATCTTCATGCGCAACTGGTTGATGAAGACCACGGTGCAGCGGCTCTTGGAGATGCTCGCGGTCAGCTTCCGCAGGGCTTGGCTCATCAGGCGGGCCTGTACACCAACCGACGAATCGCCCATGGCACCCTCGATCTCCGCTTTGGGAACCAGTGCAGCGACCGAGTCGACGACGATGATGTCGACCGCACCCGAACGGACCAGGGTGTCGGTGATCTCGAGCGCCTGCTCGCCGGTATCTGGCTGGCTGACGAGCAGCTCATCGGTCTTGATGCCGAGCGCACGGGCATAAGCGACGTCCAATGCGTGCTCCGCATCGATGAAGGCCGCGATGCCGTTGCCCTTTTGTGCCTCGGCGATGAGGTGCAAGGTGAGCGTCGTCTTGCCGCTCGCCTCCGGGCCATACACCTCGATGATTCGACCGCGAGGTACGCCACCAATGCCGAGGGCCATGTCGATGCCGAGGCAGCCGGTCGAGATCGCCTCGACGTCGCGAAAACTTGCCCCATCGCCCAAACGAACCATGGCGCCTTTGCCAAAGCTGCGCTCAATCGTGGACAGAGCGGTGTCGATGGCGCGCTGTTTGGCGTCTGCGTTGGTGATCTGACTGCTTGCGGCGGATTTCTTGGATGAGCTGCGTGCCATGGGTGGGCTCCTGTGGGGCTGGTTCGACTGTGGTCTAGTTCGACTGTGGGTCTAGTTCGACTGTGGGTCTAGTTCGACTGTGGGTCTAGTTCGACTGTGGGGGCTAGTTCGACTGGGTCGCTTTCTTGAGAGGACAGTTGATCACCAATAGGACTTGTTCTGTCCTATTGGGTGAGGGCCCTTCACAAAGACCCGGTTTGCATGACAGCGACGGACGTGTTCAGTGCGCCAAGCGGTCGAGCAGGTATGAGGAAACATCGAATACATAAGCACTTACCTCGATGACAACGAACCTGAACTCGCTGCTGGACGGATGTTCAGTGAAAATGATGTCGATTGCAAGTTATTGCCGATCCGAGGTTTGAGTCTTTCGTCACGACTCGCGCCTTGGGAGGTGCCTGAAGGCCCCCAAAAGACGAAGAACGAGCAGGGTGGCGTGACAGTAATGGCAATTACTCACCACGCTGCTAGGCTCCCGAACGGCTTGGCTTCGTAGTTTTACGCCTCGTCATCTGGAGTAGTCGTGTCGAACCCCTCCGAACCTTCAGACGTACCGCCGCCGCTGCCCTCCGACGAGGCTGAGCAGTCGGCAGGCCGTGTCTCGCCGATCACGAAGGTACAGCGCTTTCGAACCACTTCCTCGCTCTCTGAGGTTCCGAAACCCCTAGCAGAATCGCCTCGTGGACACGCGCAGGCCGACGCCCAGACTCGAATCGTCGGGGCCGGTCGCGCCGAAGTCGATACGCGCTACGAAGTAGACGTGACCAACAGCGATACCGCCGCGGATGCACTTCGGAATCTGACGTCGGCGTTGTACTTGGAGGTCGATGGCGCACCTGAGTTCGATGATGTGACTGAGCATGAAGGGCGCTACGTCGCGGTCGAGGAGCTGGGGCGCGGGGGCATGGGCCGTGTGGTTCGGGTGACGGACAGGTGGCTGGGCCGCGATGTGGCGATGAAGCTGCTCCATACCGATAGTCGAGAGAGTCGCGAACACATCATGGCGCTACGGCGTGAGGCTCAAATCATTGGCGGTCTGGAGCATCCCAGCATCATCCCGGTTCACGAGATTGGCACCCGGGGGGACGGCTCGACCTACTACACTATGAAGCTGGTCGCCCACACGTCGTTGGGTGAGGTCATCGACCGGCTATCGCTCGGTGATCGCGAAGCGGCAGAGCGGTACGGGCTACGTGCTCTGGTGGGTATCTTCGTGAAGATCGCTCAGGCCTTGGAGTACGCCCACAGCGCCGGTGTGGTGCACCGGGACCTCAAGCCCGAAAACGTACTGCTCGGTGAGTTTGGCGAAGTGCAGGTGATGGACTGGGGGATCGCCAAGCGGCTCGGCGGGCAGCGCCCCGACGGCGCGGAAGGGCTGGTCGTAGGCACGCCCGCTTACATGAGCCCTGAACAAGCCGCCGGCCACGACAGCCGCACAGACAATCGCTCAGATATCTACAGTCTCGGCGTCATGCTGTACGAGGTTTTGGCCTTGCGTCGGCCCTACAGCGGCGACAACAGCCAGCAACAACTCGAAGCGACCAAGAATGTGACCCCGCTGCCGCCATCAAAGGTGTCGCGAGACAGCACGGTACCTGCGGAACTCGATGCTTTGGTGATGCACATGCTAGCCAAGGAGCCCGAGCAACGACCGCAGAGCATGCGCGACGTTTGGCAATCGCTGGAGCGATTTTTGGCCGGCGAATTGGAGCGTCAGCGGCGACGTCAGCGGGCGGAGTCTTGCCATGAACGGGCGCTCGCTGAGCTGGAACGCTACCGAGACATGCAGACTGAACGCGCTTTTTTGCAACAGGAAACGGAGCATCTGACGCGCATGGTACGGCCCTGGGACGAGCAGCGCAGCAAGCAGCAGTTGGTCGATCTGCGCCATCGTCTTCAGGTGCTCGACGTGTTGTATGCCCATGCGTTTGGCACCGTCACCGAGCTGCTCCGCGATGCCATTGAAGCCGATGGTCATGAGCAAGCAAGGCGTACACTCATCGCCTTGTATTGGGAGCGTCACGACGATGCAGAGACCCAGGAAGACAGCGCCACCAAGCTGTTTTTCGCCAGACTCGCGCACGACTTGGAAGGCGAGGGAAACCCCTCTTCCGAGCTTGTCGTCGGGTCGCTGCACATCCGCAGTCAGCCAGTCGGCGCGACTGTGTACGCGATTCCGTTTTCCGAATATCGGGACGGCGGTTCGATATCGCCGCGCTACGAGTTAGGTCGCACCCCCTTGGTCGCCATTGAGTTGCCCATCGGCCCCTACGTATTGGTCGCTCGGATCGATGGCCACAGGGACGCGCAAGAGACCTTCTACGTCCGTGAAAAGGCCCACGACCTCTTGCTGCTCTGTGATCCCTGGACAGCCGATTTTCCGCTGATCGGCCGAGAAGTCGAGCTGGCGCGACTGTGGTCTCTGCTCGACGACATCGAAGTGCGGTCTCGGCCGATCACGTGCCTCGTCTCCGGCGCGCCTGGCATGGGCAAGAACATGTTGCTCGATGGCTTTCGAACGAAGGTCAAAGATCACCCGACTCGCCTCTATCTCCTGCTGGAGGTGGCGTGTGAGCCGCTGCGCCGAGATTTGCCGTACGCCGTCGTGGTGGAGATGGTTCGTCTGCGGGGGGCGGTGCTACTCAGTGATTCAGCCGAGACCGTGCGTCAAAAAGTGCGTCGGATGGTCGTTCAGGCCTTCAGCCGTTTCGGCCAGCGTCAGCTGGGAGACAAGGAGCGCCAGGAGGCGCATCAGGTCGCCGATACCATCAGTGCCCTACCAGCTTTTGACCTCGACGATCCGGCCCGAAGCAGCCTGCGTCGTGACTTGACCGAGTCTGGCCGCCTCGCGTTGATGCACGCGCTGGCCACCTATTTTCAGCGTCTCGCTGTGTCGGCGCCCGTGCTGATGTTGGTGCGTAACGCCCAGTATATGGACAGCGCCAGCCGTGACTTCTTTCGTGATCTTCTAGCTCTGGTGCGAGGCGCGCCCATCTTGGTCGTCGCTAGCGCTAGCGCCCTTGGTCGGGACGACGTGCCCAGGCCGGGAATGGTGGGTCAGCAGCGCCCGAACGATCCCCCACTGGATTTTGACGAACACATCGATCTGCAGCCCCTGCGGGATCTCTCGCTCGATCAGCTGGTTCGCGAGCTGCTCATGGCACCGGTCAATCCGAAGCTATCGAACTGGCTGCGCGAGCACAGCGATGGCAACCCCTTTCTAGCGGCCGAGCTGATCGCTGTGTTGGCACAGCGCGACGCCATGAGTTTCGAGAGCGCTGAGTGGCGATTGCAGCGGTCGCGATTGCCTGAGTTCGCCCCCGGGGACCTCGATGGCGCCGTTCGCCTCCTCATCGAGACCCTGCCTCAACAGGCCCGCGAGGTGTTGTCTGTCGCGGTGGTTGTGGGGCGGACATTTTGGGCTGGCGCGCTGCGTCAGATGCTCGATTCTGATGTGGCGTCGGCACTGGATGTGCTGGAACAGCGTGGGTTTGTCAGTCGCACGGCCAATAGTCGCTATCACCGCGAGCCCGAATACCGACTGACATCATCGCTTCGATGGCGTGTGGCTTACGACCTGCAACCGCCGCAACGCAGGCGCGGGTTTCATCGCCAAACGGCCGCCTGGATGGCCGGTCATGGGCGCACTGATTTGGAGGAGTCGTTGGCCATCGCCTACCACCTCGAGATGGGCGGTCAGCCTGAGTCTGCGGCGGTCCTGCTGACACGTACTGCCCGAGCGGCCCAGGCTGCGGGCGCGCTCGAGGAGGCGGCGCGACTATTCACCCGGGTTCATATCTTGACGGACGACCTGAGCGTCCAGGATACGGTCGAGTTGGCGCTGCGAACGCTGCAAGCGCGCATTCGTAAACGCCGTCGTCGTCGCCGGGAGACTTTGTATTGAGCGGCGAACAGGGCCATGCGTCGGACCAGGTCGTCGACGGTGTCACCCTGCGGGCGGCTGTCGTTCAGGATGCCCGAGCGTTGCTGCATTTTAAGAGGATCGTGCTGCGAGAGACCGAGTTCTTGTTGCAAGGTCCCGAAGACCTGTCCGACCAACTCTCGGATGAGAGCGCGCTGATCGACAGCTTTGGTCGGCATTCGGGGTGTTTGTTGCTGCTGGCCTGGGAAGGGCAGCAGATTGTCGGCATGTGTACCGTCGTCGCCGGTGGCTTGGCTCGCTCCCGCCACGTGGGTCAGACCGGCATGGCCGTCAGGCGAAGCCATTGGCGCCGCGGTATCGCATCGGCGCTGTTGGCGGAGGTACGCCGCTGGTCCCTCGTTCAGGGCGGCCTACACAAGCTGAGCTTGCAGGTCCACGCCGCCAATCTGCCGGCCCGGCGGCTGTACGAACGCCACGGTTTCGACTACGAAGGCACGCTCAGAGATGAAGCTGTCGTCGCCGGGCAATACGCCGATTTGCTGGCCATGGGCCACATCTTGTCGTAGGCACAGTAGTGTCCGTCGCCGAGGGTTGAGATGCGAAATTCATCAGGAGTGCCGACCGTGTTGACCGTTGTTTTTCGCTGTCTGATCGTGGTTTCGCTGTTGCTTGGCGGGTGCGGAGATGACACCCAGCACAGCACCACACCCAAAGTCACGCCTCCCAAAACGACCAAGCCTTTGAAAGCGCGGCAGCCCGCCAAGGCAGCGCCGCTCCCAAAGAAAGCCACGCCGGGCGATGTGCTGCCGCCGCCGCCTACCTTGCCGCGTCGTCTTGCCAGTGGCTCGGGGCCAGCGCCGCAGCTACCGAATATTTCATGCGCCCGCATGGCGCCGGATGGGACCTTCAAGCTCTCGCGCCGCATCGAAGTGGGTCGTCGCGGCGCGGCCGTCTCGACGACATTGGGCACGCCGACCCGCAAAGGGGACAAGACCAAGGCGGCAAAGACCAAGCCGGGTACGCTAGAGCTGTGTCTCTTTCACAAGTGGCGCGCCCGCGAACGTGGCGAAAACCGTACGCACACCGGGCGGATTCACCACTTTGTGGCTGCTTTTCCGGGCTCCGACGTCTCTTCGTGGACCGCTGACGAGCTGACCCGCATCCCCAAGAAGTTGCCGACTGACGCCCGCTATCTGTCCGCTGGCTGGGCCGCGCTGCTCCCAACGGGCCTGCCCGACCGCCCTGCCATCGCCGTAATTTCGGGCCGGTTTTACGACGGGATACTCGGCGAGGAAGTCCACTACATCCGCAAGGCGCGCGTGCTGCAGCGTCATCGCGGCCGGTGGGCTTGGGTACCGTGGATGAGCCGCACCTACCAGACCCTCGACACAGCGCACCTGCGGACGTCCTGTAAGCGTTCGGGCGGGGCAGGCTGCCGCCGGTGGGCTGCGCGCATTGCCGGTGCCGAGCGTGGGGCTGCCCGCCGATTGAAGATCCGCGATGCCAGACTCAAACGTAAGGGCAAGACCAAAGTGAAAAAGGGCGACCCAGATCCCCAGAGCTACTGGATCTCCGAGGCCCAGCACGTCGTTCGTGAAGGCCGGTGGAAGGAAGCCATCGATCTGGCGCTCAAGAGTGAGGTCGTGTGCGGAGAGGCGGGTCGTCGCTCACGCCGCGTGATCGGTCGCGCGCTGCGCATGGGCAAGATCAAGCCTGAGATTGCCGAACCGGCGGTCAATCGTCGGCCGCTCTGCGAGCCCCTGTCAGACAAGCCCGCACCCAAAGTCCGCAAGTTGTCGGAGCTGCGCGAGTAGGCTCGGGCTGCAAATCGCGCATCCAGTCACAAAATTGCAGGGCGTCGTCTCGTACCCAAAAGGGCCCTGCTCAAAAGCCCACCCAGCGGTCGTCTTGGCTCACGTTCATCCCAATGTGGACAACCCTCACAGCCTAGTTCACCCTACCCGCCCTCCCGGAGCACCCCATCTCACCGGGAAAAGGAGAGGCGTCAGTAATGGATACGCCCCAGCAGCATGGCGGGCCTGAGTCCGTCCTGCTCTCGTCAGCCAATCTTCCCTTCGTTGAAGCCCTCTACGCGAGCTATCTGCGCGACGCTGCGTCTGTGGAGCCAGAGTGGCGCACGTTCTTTGCGGCTCTTGATGCGCAGCAGCCCGCCCCACGGGGGGCAGCGCAAATTGGCCCGAGTTTTCGGCCTGCCAGCGTGTTTAATCCGCCGTCGGCGGCCGTCTCAGCGAACGGACATTTGCCACTGACCGTGGCTAATCCGTCGCTTGTCGCAGAGCGCATGCCCTACCTGCGGCCGCTCATTTTATTCAACGATCTACCTGATGAAGAACTGGCCCTGGTGGCTGAAGTTTGTACGTCTGTCGTGCTCAACCCTGGCGAGGTTCTGTTCCGCGCCGGTCAGATGGGCGACGGGCTGTACATCATCACCGCCGGATCGATGAAGGTGGAGCGTGGCGGTCAGGTGATCGCCGTGCTCGGCCCCGAGCAGGTGGTCGGCGAGCTCGCGGTCATGGACAAGATGCCCCGTTCGGCCGACGCCATCGCGATCGACGGCGTGCGCTTGCTGAAGCTCGCCAGCGGCGCCCTCGACGATTTGCTGAACAAACACGGCGCGCTGGCACGGAACCTCTTTCACGTGGTCACCCGGCGTCTGCGGGAGACCAACGCACGCCAGGAGCGGGTCGATCACCTGATCCGCGCCTACCGTGTGCGTGGCCACCGAATTGCTGAACTCGATCCCCTGGGGCGGGGTCGCGATCATCACCCTGAGCTCGAATTGGCCTTCCACGGCCTACGCGAAGACGACCTTGACCTGCCGTTTTCCAGTCGCACGTTGCACGACGCCAAGACGTTGACGCTGCGGCGGATCATTCAGCGTCTGCACAACACCTACTGCACCCACATCGGCGTGCAGTTCATGCACATCGACGACTTGCAGATGCAGCGGTGGTTACAGGCGCGGATGGAAGATGGCGAAAACCGTCACCACCTCGACCGAGACGATCAGATTCGGATTCTGACCCGGCTGACCGAGGCCGAGCTGTTCGAGAACTTCATCCACAAGAAGTACCTCGGCGCCAAGCGCTTTTCGCTGGAGGGCGGCGAGAGTTTGCTGCCGCTTATCGACCAGGCCATCGAAGAAGCCGCGCTGCATGGCATCGATCACGTTGTGATCGGCATGGCCCACCGCGGTCGGCTGAACGTGTTGGCCAACATTTTGGGCAAAGATCCCGAGCAGATTTTCGAGGAGTTCGAGGACGACGTCGCCGAGCTGCTCATCGGTCGCGGTGATGTGAAGTACCACCTCGGCTTCAACTCGATCACCGAGACTTCTGCGGGCAAGCACGTGCACCTGTCCATGTCCTTCAACCCGAGCCACCTCGAGTTTGTGGGGCCCGTTGTTCAGGGTCGTGTGCGCGGTAAACAGGAGCGTCTCGGCGATAGCGAAGCGAGCCGTGTGTTGCCGCTCGTGGTTCACGGCGATTCGGCTTTTGCCGGTCAGGGTGTGGTCCAAGAGTCGTTCAACATGAGCCAGCTCAAGGGCTACACGACGGGCGGCACGGTTCACATCATCATCAACAATCAGGTCGGCTTCACCACGCCGCCGGAGTCCTATCGCAGCGGTCAGTACGCGACGGACATCGCCAAAATGCTGGAAATTCCGATTTTCCACGTCAATGGCGAGCATCCAGACGCAGTGGCCCAGGCCATCAAGGTGGCGATGGACTTCCGTGAGCGTTTCAAGCGCGACGTGGTCATCGACATGTTTTGCTACCGGCGCTACGGGCACAACGAGGCCGATGAGCCACGCTTTACGCAGCCGTTGATGTACAAGTGGGTCGACAAGCGGCCGACCGTGCGGGAGAGCTACACCCAAAACGTGCTCGAACTGGGCTCGATCACCGAAAAAGAAGCCCAGAACATCGAAGACGCCTGCTACAAGCGGCTCAACGAGGGGCTCAATCGCGCTCGGGATGAAAAGGTCGCCAAGAAGTTCAGGCTCGCTGTCGATCACCGCGGCAACTGGGTGAACTACCACGGCGGCTTGGTTCGTCTGGCCGAAGACGCGGACACACGTGTCGAATCATCGCGGCTCAGCGCGCTGCTTGAGGCGACAACGGAGGTTCCAGCGGGTTTCAAGGTCAACCCGAAGCTCCGCCGCTTGCTGAAGCAGCGCATCGAGATGGCCCAGGGCAACCGGCCGATCGACTGGGGTGCTGGTGAGGCCATGGCCTTTGCCTCGTTGGTTACGGAAGGCTATCCCGTGCGGCTATCTGGCCAAGACTCGGGTCGCGGCACGTTCAGCCACCGTCATGCGGTGTGGCACGACCAAACCGATGGATCACAGCACACGGCGCTCGACCACATCTCGCCGGATCAAGCGCGCTTCATGGTGTACGACAGCCCCCTGTCCGAGACCGCGGTGCTCGCGTTTGACTACGGCTACAGCCTGGAATGGCCCGAGGCGCTGACCATCTGGGAAGCCCAGTTTGGCGACTTTGCCAACGGCGCGCAGGTCATCTTGGATCAGTTCATCAGCAGCAGTGAAGACAAGTGGGAGAGCCTCAGTGGGCTCGTCATGATGCTACCGCACGGCTTTGAAGGGCAGGGGCCTGAGCACAGCTCAGCGCGTCTCGAACGCTTCTTGACCTTGGCCGCCGAGGACAACATTCAGGTCTGCAACCTCACGACGCCTGCCCAGCTCTTTCACGGGTTGCGGCGCCAGATGTTGCGCAAGGTTCGAAAGCCGCTGGTCATCATGACGCCGAAGAGCTTGCTCCGGCATCCGAAGGCGGTCTCGACCCTCGCTGATTTGAGTGGCGGTCACTTCGAAGAGGTCATCGCTGATCCAGAGGTGCCGGCCGATCAGTGCAAGCGCGTGATCTTGTGCACGGGCAAGATCTACTACGACCTCTTGGCCGAGCGAGCGGCTCGCGGCATCACCGACCACGCCATCGTACGACTCGAGCAACTCTACCCGATGCCGATGGACGCCCTGCAGCGCGTGTTGGGCCAGTACCCAGCCGGCACCCCAGTTCGCTGGGTACAAGAAGAGCCTGTCAACATGGGCGCGTGGGTGTTCTTGCGCTTCCGTCTTGGCGGAAAGATCTTTGGCCAATACCCGTTCACACGGGTGACGCGGCCCGAGTCCGCTAGTCCGGCCACAGGCAGTAAAGCGGCCCACACTTTTGAGCAGCGGCAAATCGTACGCGACGCGTTTGAGGATCACCCGATCCTCTGTGTCGGCTAGCCCATTTTACACCAGTCGATCTGGGCATAGATTGCCCAAAACTGAGACGCCACAACCGTGGCAAGCAGGAGCATCACAATGGCCGGAGAGATCATCGTCCCCTCAGTGGGCGAGTCCATCACCGAGGTCATCATCGCCGAATGGCTCAAGCCCGTGGGAAGCTGGGTTGAGCTCGATGAGCCCGTCGTTAGCCTCGATACCGACAAAGTCAGTGTTGAGGTGCCATCGCCCGTCGCCGGATACCTGCGCGAGGCCGACAAAGAGGTCGACGATACGGCGCTTGTTGGCGAGGTCATTGGTCGTGTCGAGGCCGCGGAAAAACCGGCGTCTGCTGACAACGCCACGCAGGTCACAGCGCCTTCGGCAGCCGCTGCAGCGCCCGCCGCAGCCCCCATCGCCATGCCCGCCGCAGCCCACGCCGCGGCTTTGAAAGGCGTAGATTTGAATGCGATTACGGGCTCCGGCAAGGGCGGGCGAATCCTCAAAGAGGACGTCATCCACGTCGCCTCTCCCGTCTCGGAGCTGACTGCGTCGCAGCCCGCTCGGGTCGCTCGCCCCGCAGCTCCGGCACCAGCGCTCGCCGCTGCCACTGGCCCTCGCCACGAAGAGGTGGTGCCGATGACCCGTCTGCGCCGTCGCATCGCCGATCGCCTGGTGCAGTCGCAGCACACCACCGCTTCGCTGACGACGTTCAACGAAGTCGACATGAGCGCCATCATGGCGCTCAGGGCCAAACACAAGCAGGCTTTTATCGACAAATACGGCACGAAGCTCGGCTTCATGAGCTTCTTCGTCAAAGCCGTGATCGATGCCCTGAAGCTGGTTCCGGCGATCAACGCCGAGATCCGCGGCGACGACCTCGTCTACAAGAACTACTTCGATATCGGCATCGCTGTCGGTGGTGGCAAGGGCCTGGTGGTGCCGGTCGTTCGCAGCGCCGAGCGTCTGAGCTTCGCCGAGATCGAACTGACCATCTCGGACCTTGGCCGCCGCGCACGCGACAACAAGCTCAAGGTCGATGAGCTCACAGGCGGCACGTTCAGCATCACCAATGGCGGGATCTACGGCTCCATGATGTCGACGCCGATCCTTAATCCGCCCCAGGCTGGTATTTTGGGGATGCACAACATCATCGAGCGGCCCGTCGGCGTGAATGGCCAGATCGAGCTGCGGCCCATGATGTACATCGCGCTGACCTACGACCATCGCGTGGTTGACGGCAAGGGCGCGGTGACCTTCCTCAAGCGGATCAAAGAGTGCTGCGAGGCCCCAGAGCGTATGTTGCTCGAGATCTAGCAGGGTGCTGCGTCATTGCATGACTATCGCAGCACCCTGCTAGTTGTCCTTATTATTGGGGGGGCTAAGAGCGCCCCCCAGCCGCGGCAAGCCGCGGCTTCCCCTTCCCTGGCAGCGTGCCGCACCATTGCATGACTGTTGCAGCACCCTGCTAGTTGTCCTCATTATTGGGGGGGCTAAGAGCGCCCCCCAGCCGCGGCAAGCCGCGGCTTCCCCTTCCCTGGCAGCGTGCTGGGCCATTGCATGACAATCGCGGCACCCTAGCCAACAATCAGCAATCGACGCGGCCCGGTCTGTGGTCAGCAGGTCCCTCAGAAAGAGGGGCGCGTGAGGCGTGATGAGTGAGATTCAGCAATACGACGTGGTGGTGATCGGCGCTGGTCCTGGCGGCTATGTGGCGGCGATTCGGGCAGCGCAGCTCGGTCTTCACACCGCCTGTATCGAAAAAGAGCCAGCACTCGGCGGCACCTGTCTCCGTGTGGGCTGCATTCCAAGCAAGGCGCTGCTGGAGAGCAGCGAGCGTTTCTTGGAGGCGCAGTCCCACCTCGCGGAGCACGGCGTCGATGTCAGCGGCGTCTCGCTCAACCTCGACAAGATGATGGCGCGCAAGACCAAAATCGTCACCGGTCTAACCGATGGCGTCGCGTTCTTGCTGAAGAAGAACAAGATCGACAGGCACACGGGCCACGGCAAGCTGCTCGGCCGCGGGGAGGATGGGCAAGTCCGTATTTCCGTGACCGCCGATGATGGCTCAGAGACTGAAATCACGGGCAAGAACGTGATTTTGGCCACAGGCAGCAGCGTGGCGACGTTGCCCGGCCTAGAGATGGATTGGGACAGGGTCGGCGGCTCGACGGAGGCGCTGTCTTGGCCTGAAGTACCCAAGCATCTCGTCGTGATTGGCGCTGGCGTCATCGGGATGGAGCTGGGCTCTGTCTGGAACCGTTTGGGTAGTCAGGTCACCGTCCTCGAATACGCGGATCGGCCGCTACCTGGCCAAGATCTCGAGGTCAGCAAGCGCATGAAGCGCGTCTTTAAGAAGCAGGGCTTCGACATGCACTTTGGCGTGCGCGTTACAGGCGCACGGGTCGACGGGGACAGCTGCATTGTTGAGGCGGATGGGCAGGATCCCATCACCTGCGATCGCGTGTTAGTCGCTGTCGGTCGCAAGCCCAACACGGTCAATCTGGGCCTCGAAAACCTGCAGATCGAGACGTCCAAGCGCGGTCGTATTCCGGTAGATGGCAATTGGATGACGAGCGCCCCCGGCGTCTTTGCGATCGGGGACGTCAAGCCAGGGCCGATGTTGGCCCACCGCGCTGAAGAAGAGGGCGTGGCTGTCAGCGAGTTCATCGGCACGGGTCACGGGCACGTGGATTACTCCGCTATTCCGGGCGTAGTCTACACCGAGCCAGAGGTTGCCGCCGTCGGTCAGACCGAAGAACAACTCAAAGAGGCGGGCATCCCTTACCGCAAGGGATCGTTCCCATTTGCGCCAAACGCTCGCGCCAAGGCGCTGGGGCAGACCGAGGGCTTCGTGAAGATCTTGGCGCACGCCGAGACCGACCGAGTCCTGGGCGTGCACATGATCGGCCCGCGGGTCGGCGAGCTGATCGTTGAAGCGACGATGGCCATGAGCTTTTCGGCCAGCAGCGAAGATATTGCGCGAATCTGTCATGCTCATCCTACATTGCATGAGGTGGTAAAAGAGGCGGCGCTCGCCGTCGATGGTCGCGCCATTCATAGCTAACGCCGAGCAACCGCCTTTCATGGGCTGCCCGTGCGTGCACGAGGAACCATGTTTGAAGTTGCAGAGCTCGGTCGCAAACTCGACAAGGCGACGTTCAAGACCGCCAGCGCCGATGTGCGCACGCGGCTACTCATCGCGCAGCAGAAGCTGAGAAACGCGAAGATTCCCGTCATCGTCGTGGTCTCAGGGGTTGAAGGCGCGGGCAAGACCGACGTCGTCAATCGCATGAGTGAGTGGCTCGATACGCGCGGGCTCCAGACCCACAGCTTCTGGGAGCAAAGTGACGACGAGCGCCGCCGGCCGCCCTATTGGCGGTTTTGGCGTCGGCTGCCCCCGCGCGGCACCATCGGCGTGATGTTTGGCTCTTGGTATACGCAGCCGATCTTGGACCGGGCCACCGACCAAATCGACAACCTGACCTTCGATGCCTCCATGCACACCATCGCGAGATTTGAGCGGCTCCTGTCGCTCGATGGCGCCCTCATCGTCAAGCTGTGGCTGCATCTGCCCAAGAAAGAACTCTGCGATCGCATCGATGAAGACGACGCGCGCGGCGGGACCAAGGCGACAAGCGCCGGTGGGAGCAGTAAGAAAAAGGCGAAGAAGTCGGGGAAGAAGGGCAAGAAGAGGGGTGGCAAGAAGAAAAAGAAGCATCGGGACGACATCCGACTCGACGGCGGAATCGGCCAATTCATGGGCGATGAGGTCCGAGGGCTGGCGACCGAAGGCGATTGGTCACGCGGCGCCGGCATCAAGGCTTGGAATGTGTCGCCGCTGGCTCGCAAATTCGCAGAACGCTACGAGGCATTTGCTGAGGCCAGTGAACGCGCCATTCGGGCGACCGATAGTGGGGCATCGCGTTGGCATCTCATCGAGGCCACTGATCGGCACTATCGTGACCTGACCGCGGCCCAGGTCCTGTTAGATGCCCTGGAACATCGGCTGTTGGCCCAAGAGGCGGAGGACGCTGTGCTCGCCAACGGTGCTGCTGCGTCGCCGGAACCTGTCCTGACGCTCACAGAGTCCGCAGCGCCGGAGCGGGCAGCCACGCCGGGCCAAATCTGGCAGCGCATCGAGCAAGATCAACCGACCATCCTCGATAGA
>JAGSHB010000226.1 GCA_023954815.1 Myxococcales bacterium
GGCTGCGAACTGGCTTATCACGGCGAGTTGCCCAAAGCCGGTGAGACCTTGCAGTACGACATCCACGTCGACGGTCATGCCCAGCAGGGCGACGTGCGATTGTTCTTCTTTCACTACAACTGCCGCGTCAACGGCGAGCTGCGGCTGAGCGTTCGCGGGGGTCAGGCAGGCTTTTTCACCGATCAGGAGTTGTTGGATTCCGGCGGCGTGCTCTGGTCGCCCGAGGACGAGACCATCGCCGCCGATCTGCCGCTCGATTTACCGGCCGTGCGCACCCAGCACACGTCGTTTAGCCGTGCGCAGTTGGAGGCCTTCGCTGACGGTCGACCCTTCGATTGCTTTGGCCCAGGGTTCGAGACTACCCAGGCCCACAGCTGCTCGCCGCGGGTCGGCCAAGGCCGGATGCTGCTACCCGACGTGGTGACCCATTTCCAGACGGATGGCGGTCACTGGGGGCGCGGCTATCTGCGCGCCGAACAGAAGATTCAGCCCGACGATTGGTTCTTCGACGGCCACTTCAAGAACGATCCGTGCATGCCCGGCACGCTCATGTTCGAGGGATGCCTGCAGACCCTGTCCCTGTACCTGGGCGGCATCGGCTACACCATCGACCGGGACGGCTGGCGCTTTCAGCCGGTGACGGACGAGCGCTACCTCATGCGCTGCCGCGGCCAAGTGATCCCGACCAGCGACCTGCTGATCTACGAAGTCTTCGTGCGTGAGATCATCGATGGCCCCGAGCCGGTCCTCTATGCGGATGTGCTCTGTACGGTCGACGGTCTCAAGGCCTTTCACGCGGGTCGTGTGGGCATGCGTTTGGTGCCCGATTGGCCCTTGGACTACTGGCGCGACCGGCAGCCTCGTTCGGAGCTCATCGCCGCCAACGTGACCCGGGAAGACCTGCCCGCGTTGGGCGGCATGGTCGGCTATACCGAGCCCAAGCCGGTCGCGGTCGTCGACGGCTTTCCCTTCGACTACAACTCCCTGATCGCCTGCGGTTGGGGGCGCCCCTCTGAAGCTTTTGGCCCGTTTTATCAGCGTTTTGATACCCATCGGCGCGTCGCGCGGCTCCCTGGTCCGCCCTACCATTTCATGAGTCGCATCACCGAAATCGACGGTGAGATCGGCTGCATGAAGGCCGGTATTAGCGTCACGGCTGAGTACGACATCCCGGCTGAGTGTTGGTATTTCGCCGGCAATGGCGCGCCGGTGATGCCGCTCGCTGTGTTGATGGAAGCGGCCCTGCAACCTTGTGGCTGGCTGTCGAGCTACTTGGGCGGGGCGCTAAGTGCGGACCACGATCTGCTGTTTAGAAACCTGGACGGCACGGGGACGATGCACGCCGAGATCACCCCCGGAAACGGGCCGTTGGTCACGCGGGTCAAGCTGCTGAGCCTGGCTCAGAGCGCGGGCATGCTCATCGTCAACTTCGAGGTCACCTGCCACATCGCAGATACGCTGGTCTTCGACATGAAGACGGTCTTTGGCTTCTTTCCAACCGAGGCGTTTGAAGATCAGGCGGGGCTGCCGTCCAGCGCCGACGAAAAGGCCTACATGGCAGCCAAAGGCACGCTCGAGGTCGATCTGACGGCGCGCCCAGCCGAATATTGCACCGGCTCTGTCCGTCTCGCCGACCCGATGCTCTTGATGCTCGACCGCATCACGGATTGGCAGCCCACCGGCGGGAGCAAAGGTCTCGGCAAAGCCCGCGGCGAAAAGACCGTCGACCCAGCGGAGTGGTTCTTCAAGGCGCACTTCTTCCAAGATCCGGTGCAACCCGGCTCCCTCGGTATCGAGGCGATGGCGCAGCTCCTGCAGTGGGTGATGTTGGAACGTGGCATGGCCGCAGGCATCGACAAGCCCAGATTCGAGCCGATCATGGTCGCCCAACCGCTCACCTGGAAGTACCGCGGCCAGGTGGTGCCGAGTCATGGCTTGATTCAGAGTGAGCTGGACCTGACAGAGACCGGCACGGACGAGCACGGCGCCTTTGCTATCGCCGATTGCGCCCTATGGGTCGACGGCAAGCGCATCTACCACGCCAAGGGGATGGGCATGCGCATCGTCTCTGGCGGTGGTCATGACGATACGGGCTATCGGTTGCCTTCCCCCACGGCAGCGCGAACCCGGTCAGAGCGCCCGATAGCCACGGCAACGCCAGGAACGAGAGCGCGGGCACGCAAGTCTGGCGGCGGCGTCTCCTCCCTCGACCCGGAGTCCGATCATTGGTTGAACGACCACCGGCCGACGTGGACCGTTCCGACCCTGCCCATGATGAGCATGGCCGACCTGCTCGCCGGGGCGTTCGAGGGCGGCCCTGTCACGCGGATCACCGACTTGCAGGCGCGCACGTGGCTGCGTTTCGACGGAGAGCCGCGCAAGCTACAGATCACCCCTGCGGACAAGCCAGATTCGCCCCAAAATGCCGCAAACTCAGGGGATCAGCTCGTAAGTGGCGACAGTACGTCCCTCGCGCTGCAAGCCTGGCGAGACGCGCCCAATCCCAACCTCTCCCGTTTTGAGACCATCGCGACGGGGCGCCTCTCCGCCCAAGATGTGGGACCTGCCCCGACCGCCTGGGCCCCGCTGAGCGATTCGGAGGCTGCGGATGCCGGCTCGCCCTATGCCGTGCTGTTCCATGGCCCTGCGTTTCAGTGCCTGACCGGTTGGCGGGTGGGGCAGACCGGTGCCTCGGCGACGCTGGATGCCGGGCGTCTCACCGTTCCCCACGGCACGTTGGGCCAAGGCTTGCTCGACGCCATGACGCACGTCATTCCCCATGACGACATGACGCAGTGGTCCGAGCAGATTCCGGCTGGTTTCGCCGCCTACCCGCACCGCCTGGTGGACTTGCAGCTGTTCGCGCCCCTGCCTCGCGCCGGCCTTTTACGTCTGGAAGCGCGTTTTGTCGGCTTCGATGACGAAGCTGCGAGTGGCCAGCGCTATCCAACCAGCGACGTGCAGCTCATCTCTGACCATGGCGGCGTTATCGCGACGATGCGCCTCGTCGAGGTGCTGCTGCCCAAGGGGCGAATTGGCAACGCCTCGCCCGAAGCGCGCCGCCGCTTTCTCGCCGGTCAGTTTGTGCCAGACGTCGGCCTGACCACGGCACATGGCACCGCCACGCGCCTCGAGTTGGCAGAGATTCGCACGCTAGATTGGCTGCCGGGCACGGTGTCGCACATCTACGACCTGCACCATGCCCACCAGGCCAACGAGCAGGTCGCCGTTAAAGAACATGTCTCCCGTTTAGCGGCGGTGCACCCGGCAAACGTCAGCGTGAGTCTCGGGCAAGACGGACACGCCTCAGCGCGAGCGATGGTCCGGCCCTTCCGCCGCTACGACATGCAATTGACTGCTGATCCGGGCGCGCTCACCGTGACGCAAAAGGCGTCGCCAGTAGCTGACTGGCAGCCCGCCAAAGACTTTTGGCGCGCCCATCTGCAGGTCGGACCTTGGCCAGTCGAGGACTTGCTGTTCGGCTTAGTGTCGAAGTTTGTGCGCGATGTGGTGGTCATCGATCCCAGCGGTCTCCGGGCCTGCAAACGCTGCATCTTTGTCGCCAACCATCAGGTCGGTATCGAGTCGCTGCTCTTTAGCCTGCTGGCCGCTGCTTTGACCGAAGCCCCCGTCGTCACAGTCGCCAAGACCCAGCATCGTGGCAGCTGGCTGGGGCGTCTGATCCAGGCTTGTTTTTCCCATCCGGACGTCACCGATCCCGGGGTCATCACCTTCTTCGACCGCGCCAATGCGGCGTCCCTGTTGGAGCTGACCGCCTCGCTCAGCGCTGACCTCCAGGCAGGGCGCCGCAACGTCATGGTGCATGTCGCTGGTACCCGCGCATTGGCTGCTGGAGCGCCGGTCACAGCGATGGCGAGCACCTTCATCGATCTGGCGGTGGCCACTGGGGCAGCGTTGGTTCCGGTGCGTTTTGTCGGTGGTCTCCCCGAGCTCCCTGCAGCAGAACGGCTTGATTTTCCCGTCGGTTTTGGCGCGCAGGACTATTGGATTGGCCAGCCCATACCCGCCGCGGTGCTCAGTTCGCTGCCCCTGAAGGAGCGCCGCGACTTGGTGTTGGGCGCGCTCAATCACCTAGGGCCTGCGCTGCCCGATGAGCAGCCGTTGCCTGCCGATCCAGCGTTTGGGGCGCAGGTGCAGCAGCGCCAGGCGGCGGGGCTATCGGAGGCTTCGGCGACGTTGCAAGCCGCCCTGGCCCAAGTGCCCAACCCTAGCGCCGCGACGGGCGCGCTCTGGGCGCAAACCGCCGCGGGGCAGCGCCCTGCCGATGCGTGGCTGGCGAAATTTGGCGACGCCATCGGCCTGTCATGACCCTTCGTGCCGTCGGGGGGGATGACGCGCGGTCAGGGGACCGTTGGCAGGCTGGCCCTTACGAGACCGAGGTGGTCCCGGCTGGCTTGGCGGGTGAAGCCCGCATCTGGCTGGTCGACCCTGACGATGCGGGCCCCTACGGTGACGTGGCGCTGTTGTCGCCCGATGAGTTACGCCGGGCCGACCGCTTCATTCGTACCGTCGATCGACGCCAGTTCGTGGCGGCGCACACCCTGCTCAGAACCAAGCTGGGCCTCGCCGTGGGCAGGCCTGCCGCGGACCTCCAGTTTCAAACGGGCCCACACGGTCGCCCCGAGTTGGTGAACGGCGGCGCCATCAGCTTCTCGCTGAGTCACACCACCGGGCTCGTGGGGTGCGCAATCGCGACGGGTGCGACGATTGGGCTAGATCTCGAATTGCTGCGGCCACTGAACGCGCTGGGGATGGCCCAAGGCATCCTCGACCCCTCCGAGTACGCTGACGTCGCAACGCGTACAGATCCGTTGCGTTGGCGGCGCTTCTTGCAGTACTGGACGTTGAAAGAGGCGGCGCTGAAGGTGCGCGGCACCGGGCTATCCCTACCCGCAGATCAGGCGCAAATTCGCTGGTCAGCGAATGACCGAACGCCCCGGATCACGAATGTACCGGACGTGCCGTCGGCCGTCGGCCACCGAGCGCGAATCTGGCAAATCGACAATAAACAAGGGCATATCGAGCAGAATCAGTGACTCGTGACGGAGAGCTAGAACTGACCGACCCAGGCCAAGCCAGGCGTGGTCTCTCCTGCGGCGTCGGGAATCAGTGTCGGCAGCAGCACGCTCTGGGCAATCGGACTCTTGTAGGTGCGGTCAGGCGTCATGGACTCCGTCAACCACGCCGTCACACCAAAGCCCGCCCACAACCCCGCCAGCAAGGAGGTCGCAATGGCACGGTCAGTGTCGCCCTGTGCACCCACAAACAAGGTGAGAACGCCCCAGCCGGTGAGCGCTCCTACGCCGGCGCCCAGCGTCACCAGACGGGAACGTGAAACGCTCCAGTCGATGTCGGGAGCCACCAGCACGCCGCCGAGCACACCGAGTTGAAGCCCCCCCAGCATCAGCCCAGTCAGCGTGGTCGATTCGATGTTGTCAGGCCGAGCGGCCATGGTCCCCAGGAGGGCCGTCGTGATTCCCATCAGCCCAGCCGTCGTCATGAACCCCACCTGGCCTCGAGTCGGATGGAAGGCGTCCGCCATGGAAAAGCCGAGCGCGCCGCCGAGGCCGACGCCGCTGAGTGTGATGAGATTCGCGGTCTCACTTTTGTCTACATCCACGGTCAGCGCCACGAGGAGCCCACTGGCAGCTCCCCAGATCACACCGGATGTGTAGGCCTCACCGGTCGCCTCAGTGATCCGCATGCCTTCCGATCCCATCAGCGAACCGACCACCCCCAGGGCAGTCGAGGTCAGCAGTACGCCAGCGCCCACGCGAACATCACCCGCGTCCATCAAGTCGAGCACGACAGCGCCAGCATAGATACTCGCGACGGTTGTTGTGACGACAAAGTCAGCTCGACCCGCGCTCGGGTCTGCCACGGTCACGTTGGTCAACCCGAGAGCCTGAAGTTTGCGGCTGTAACGGGCCATAGCCACGGCTGCAGCGCGGCGCTCCGCCTGACGCGCATAGCGTGCGACGTCATCGAAGTTGGACACCGCGATGCCAAGCCGCCGATCTTGCAGAGCGCGCAGTCCAGCCCTGAAACGTCGCTGCGTGACCGGAGAGTCGACGTCGGTCGCGGACGTGGCCGCTCTTGGAAGCGCCGCTGCGGGGTTCGCCTCCACCTGACGCGGCCCGACGACGATGAACATGAGCAACTGAACAGAGGTCGCCCAGACGACTGCGCTGCGAGACGCTCGGCGCGCATTGCAGGCTGGCCCAAAGCGGGCGGAGATGGCTCCGATAGGCTGTCTCATGGTGTCCTCCGATGGGAGCCTGCAAGCTAACACTTTGTCCGACTTGTTCGCAGGGTGGGGAGACGGCTATGGTGCGTCAACTCAAGTTGGAGGATTTCGATGTCGTCATCTCATGCACACTGCAACTCTGCGGGTCACTCCCGCACGGCCAGTCCCGTTGCACCGAGCGCGATGATCGCGATGCTGGTGGTGCTGGCGATGGGTATGAGCACGTCCGCATCC
The DNA here is from genome assembly GCA_023954815.1 of Myxococcales bacterium. Lineage (GTDB taxonomy): Bacteria > Myxococcota_A > UBA9042 > UBA9042 > UBA9042 > UBA9042. The sequence goes on from JAGSHB010000226.1 coordinate 6,503, forward strand.
GCTGCAGTGCCCAATCAGGTATTGTATGAGGGGCTGCTGACCAGCACCGGCGGTCCAGCGACGGACGGCCAGTACGAGCTCACCGTCGCGATCTACGCCGTAAATTCAGGTGGAAAGCCGGTGTGGAAAGAGGGGCCCGTCAAGGTCGACGTCAAAGGTGGTCGTTTCCACCTGCGCCTGGGAACCCAGACGCCACTGAGTGGAAAAACGCTCGCGGCCCTCCCCCAGCAGTGGCTCGGCGTGACGGTTGGTAAGGACCCTGAGTTGCCGCGCCAGCGATTGGCGGCGGTGCCGTTTGCCCTTACAGCCGGGGCCGCAAGCTTCCCATACGCCGGATCGAAGACCGTAGGCGGTCCCGCGTTGGACTTGGCCTGCACGGGTTGCGTCTCCATCTCTGAGCTCAAGTTCGACAGCGACGTGAACTTCGGCGCGCACGCCATCAAGGCCAAGAACGCGACCTTTAGCGGCGACGTGGCAGCAGGCACGGTCACCGCAACCGCCTTCATGGGTGACGGCTCCAAACTGACCGGCATCAAGACGCCTTCCGGTTCGTGCTCGAAGAGCGGTGAGGTCGTCCGCGGTATCAAGGCTGACGGCACCCTCGACTGCGTCTCGTTTTCCGGCGCTTTGCCCAAGGACGGAATCGCTGGCGTCAGCAACGGCGCGGTCTCCAACGTATTTATCGATTCGTTTCCCGGACCGTCCCCCAACACCCCCATCCCCGACAACACCGGCACCGAGGCGGTGAGCAATGTGCAGGTGCCCGACGTTGGCACGGTCCGCGATCTCAAAGTGCACGTGAAGGTGGTCAACTCCGATCTGTCGAACGTGTCGATCAAGCTGCTGCCACCAGACGACAAGGCCAAAGGCTGGCTGCTCTGCGATCCCTGCGGCAAGGTGGACGCGAAATCCATGGATCGGACTTGGTCGGTCAAAGCACCGCCGAAGTCTGGGGACATCAAGAAGTGGATTGGTAAAAGTGCCAAAGGCGCTTGGACACTCAAGGTGCTCGACTCACAGTTCTGCGTCGTCCAAAAGCCTGGAAATAAGGCACTTTGCGACCTGAGCAAGAACACCGACGGTAGGTTGGTCGACTGGTCGGTGAAGGTCGAGACGCTGTCCAATCAGAAGATTCATGACCCACTCGGCCGCGTGTACGCACGCAAGGCGACGGCCAAGTCAGAATCCCTGGCCCATGGTCAGACCATCGCCGTAGACACGAAAACGGGAGACCCGGCTCTCGTTGCCCAAGCGTGGCTCTACGACGCGCCGAAGAAGCGCTGGCTGCCGGCCGCGAGCGGTGTCGAATCAGGCGCAAGTTGCTCCGAATGCGGCACTGGCAAAGACGGCGACTACAAACCCACCAAGAGCACATCGCTGACCGGCAAGACCTATAACTTCAAAGACTTCATCATTCCGAAAGGCATCACCGTGACCGTCACGGGTAGCAGTGCGCTGGTGATCTACGCCACGGGTCAGGTTCAGATCGCGGGCACGCTCCGATTGTCGGGCGCCGTCGGCACGGAGGTCTACCAGGGCTACAACAGCGGCAAATGCTACAACGGCGGCGCTGGTGGTCCTGGTGGCAGCGCGGGCGGTCAAGGCTGCTACGGCCAGAACGGCAAGGCCGGCGCTGGCCCTGGTGGTGGCAAGGGCGGCTACTCGTCGGGTTACGGCAGCGGCGGCGGCGGCGCTGGTCACGCGACCAAGGGAACAACGGCTCAGAAGGGCAGTTCGGGCCAGACGCCCGGCGCTGGTGGCAATTCCTACGCAGGTATCTCCGGGGGCTCACTCCTTGGCGGATCCGGCGGCGGTGCGGGCGGCTATGGCAGCGCCTACAACGCCAGTGGTGCGGGCGGCGGCGGCGGCGGCGGTGCGGTCAAGATCACCGCGCCCAAGGTGGCTGTCACAGGCATGATCGACGCCCGTGGTGGCGCAGGCGGCCGATGCCGGAGCAACACGGATGGTGGCGCAGGCGGCGGCGGCTCTGGCGGCGCGATTTGGCTGCGCGGCGGCAATGTCAGCGTTCAAGGCGGCACGGTCATCGCCACCGGTGGCGCAGGTGGCGACGCAATGCACACCCAATCGTCCAATGGCGGCGACGGCGGTGCTGGATCGACGGGCCGCATCCGTATCGACAGCCCGGCGTCCATCTCCGGCACGACGAACCCGACGTTCACCCAGGGCGGCTCGACGGGTCTCGGCATTTCGCTACACGCGTTTGAGCTCACCCA
>JAGSHB010000173.1 GCA_023954815.1 Myxococcales bacterium
ACGTTCTCCATGCCGCGGATGCCAAGTGGAAGTCCAATATGTGGCTCGGCGCGACGGTGCAGGCTGATCTCATCGATCTACCCCCGCTGACCGCCATGACTTTGAGCAAGGGCGGCGTGGTGACGCAACACTTCATCGTCGGCGGTAGCGCGACACCAACGCTCGCTTGGACGGGCGACGGCGGGCTCATCGAGCTGCCCGCGGTACAGGCAACCACGCTGACCTGGAAGGGCGGCATGCTGCGCACGCCCAAGCTCTCCACCACCGGCAAGACCACCCTCGACACCGCTGGGACGGACATCGGCGCTTGGCTGGCGGGCGGTGACGTGGTCTCGACGGACGGCGCACCCGAAACTGACACACTGAATCTGACGGGGAACCTGGCATTGAAGGGCAAGAGCCAGTTCATCGTGCGTAAAGAGCAGGCCAAGATATCCGGTGCCCTGACGCTCTCGGACACGGCACAATTGCGCGCTGTCGGTGGCGCCTCTAGTCCACGTTTGGTGGTCAGCGCGAAGACGGTAGACGTGGCCAAGGGCGCTGCCATCCACGCGGATCTGGCCGGGCCAAAGTTCGCAGATCTCCCTGGCTACGTAGCCGAAAACGGGAGCGGCTATACCGGCGGCAGCCATGGCGGCACCGGTCGCGCCATCAGCGGTACAGCACAGTCGACATTCGGCGACGTACGCCTACCCAACACCCCCGGTGGCGCGGGGCCCAAAGGAGCGCTGGGCGGCGGTGTCGTGATCGTCAACGCTTCACAACGGTTCACCCATCACGGGCGCTTGTCGGCCAACGGGCAGAGCTACGGCTACGGTGGCGGGGCCGGCGGCTCCGTTCGCGTGCACACACCGGAGCTCCATGGCGCGGGATTCATCGAAGCCCTCGGCGGCACAGGCGGCAAATCCGGCGGCGGTGGTGGCGGCGGGCGCGTCGCGCTGTACGTCTCCAGCGTCCTCGGCGGCAACTTCCAACCGAGCACCTGGTCGACAGGCATCCGCACATGGGGCGGTCTCTCGAGCGCCGTGAGCTCTGGTGCCGGCACGCTGTTCGTCATGCGTAAGGGCAGCGTCCACGGAGACCTGGTCGTACAAGCCCAAAGTCTGACGTACACCTCGGTGGCCTCGCGCGCCGTGGTGCTCCCCGAAACCAAGGTGCTGGCGGTCAAGGGGAGCAAGCTGACTTCAGCCAAGGTGCTGCACGCCGATCGCTTCGGCGGCGGGCTGCTCAACGTCAAGGTCGACCCCAAGGTGGGCCCCGGGTCCGTCACGCCCTTTGGCATCGCGAGCAACGATCAGACGAGCCTGACACTGCAAGACCCGAAATCGACGCTGGCCAAACACACGGCCATCGGCGCGACGCTGCGTAGCCTCTACGTCTTCGATCACTTGCATATGGGCGGCGGCGCGACGTGGGATGCCTCCGGTGCGGACGTGCTCATCACATCGGGCGCCCTGCTATCGAGCGACAAGACTGTCTTTACGGGCCAAGGCGGCGTTCGTGCGGAGCGTCTGGTGCTAGCTGGGGTGAAGAAGCTGGTGTTCTCAGGGGGAGAGACCACCCTCGGGCCACTCACGACGGCAGCAGGCGAGGGGCTCGCCATCGACATCCTCGGCGGCACCGTCCATCTCGGTAGTCGCACCATCGCGTCACTCAACATCAGCGGCGGCGCCAAGGTCACGGGCGCAAATCTCGCGGTGAAGGGCGCAGCCAAAATCGACGCGTCGACGGCCACCATTGGGCAGCTGCGAGTCAGCGGAGACTTGACGACCACCGGAAAGACGACGCTGAGTATCACCGACGACATTTTGGAGGTCGACGGCATGCTGACCCTCGGCAAGAGCGGCGTGCTGACGATTCCCACGGGCTACAAGGACAAGCAGGTCAAGCGACTCTTGGTCACGGCCGGGTCCGTTATTTTGCAGCCGACGTCGATCGTGGACCTGAACTACCGGGGCTATCCGGTGAACACCACGCTGTATCCCGAGTCGAAGTACCTCCCGGGCAATCGCGCCGGTGGTTGCCACGCCGGCAGAGGCGTCATCAGCAGCACCTCGTCGGCCTACTGCACCACATTCGACGATCCGACTTGGCCCGTTTGGCCCGGTGGCGGCGGCGGTGTGGGCGCCAACGGCAACGGTCACGGCGGCGGTGTCGTGCACTTCACGGTGGCGGGTAATATGGCCATCCAGGGCACCATCCGCGCCAACGGCCAGTCCAACGCGTACTCCGGTCCTGGCGCCGGCGGCTCGATCGCCATCACTGCCAAGAGCGTCAGCGGGTTCGGCAGCGTTCAGGCTCACGGTGGCGGCGGCGGTTCGGTCTGTGTGAAGTACCGTAAAACCTACCCCTACAACTGCATTCTCTACTACCGCAGCGGCGGCGGCGGCGGCGGTATGATCGCAATCGTCGACACAGCAGCAATGGCCGACGGTTTCGCCCACGCCGCGCTCCACAAACACGCGGTGGCCTACGGCGGCGGGCGTTGGGACGGCTGGCGGGGCGGCCATGGCACGGTCTACGTACGCCAGTCGGGCAAGAAATACGGCGATCTGCTGGTGCGCGGCACCCCGTCGTTGAAGTCGGTCTGGCCGACCGTGCTGACCATGGTGCCCGAGGGCAACGTCGTCTCAGCCGGCCCCAAAACCATCAACAACCCTGGCACCTTCTTGGCTGGCGTCTGGGCGGGCCAATTCGTTAGCGTGCACGTCAACGAAGGCGCGCCCCGGCCGCTGGACAACAGCGTCGCGCGGGTCGTCGCCAACACCATCGACACGCTGACCTTCCTGACCAGCTTCGACATCAGCAAGGTCACTGGCATCGGCAAGAACTACCGCGGCATTTTGCACCTCGACAGCCTCGACATCGCTGACTACGGCAAGCTCTCGGTGACCGGAGACCTCGTCATTCACGGCGGCGACCGGACGTGGAACGACAGCAAGAAGTTCGCCCTCGGCACTGGGTCGACGCTGGCTGGCCAGAACATCGATTTTGCTGGCAACAACAAGACCGACACCAAGATGACAGGCGTGACCGTCGGCAAACCGCTCGGGCGTGTGTACTGCACCGATTGCGGCGCTAGCGGGCTGATTTTGCAGTAGCGAACGCGCTTGGGTTCGACAGGTGAAGTGGGGACTGCCCTTTTGTTGGGACGCGGCCCGCCAAATCCCCTACACTGCGCGCCGGCAGGCGTAGACCACGCGCGCTGCGCATTCACCCGACACAGCAAGCGAGGCAGACGATGAGCGATACGACCCAAGGCTTCATGAAGAGCCTCTGTGCTGGAGCCATCGACCAAAACCTGCTGTTCCCCTTCCCCACCCTCGGGCAGGACCAGTCGGAGACGTTGCAGATGGCCATCGACGCCATCGACGCCATGCTCGGTGACCGACACGCGGATTTCTTCAAGTGGGACGCTGCGGGCGAGATTCCGAAGTCATTCATTGAGGAGCTCAAGCAGTTCGGCCTCTTCGGTCTGATTCTGCCGGAGGACAACGGCGGCATGGACATGGCCAACATGGCCTACTCGCGGACCCTGCAAGCGATTGCCCGCCACGACGCCTCGGTCGCCATTACGGTCGGCGCGCACTCGTCCATCGGCATGCGTGGGCTCAAGCTCTTCGGTACGGACGCTCAGAAGAAGAAGTACTACGACAAGTTGGCCACCGGAAAGATGATCGCGGCCTTCTGCCTGACCGAGCCGGGCGCAGGTTCTGATGCGGCTGCGGTTCGTACCAACGCCGAGGAAAAAGACGACCACTTCCTGCTCAACGGCACCAAGATCTGGATCACCAACGGCGGCATCGCGGACTTCTTCACCGTGTTCGCCAAGACCCAGGGCGCCGACAAGCGGGAGAAGCTGTCTGCCTTCATCGTCACCCGCGACATGCCGGGCGTGAAGATCGGACCGCACGAAGACAAGATGGGGATCCGCGGCTCGTCGACCACCTCGGTGTACTTCGAAGATGTGAAGGTGCCCAAGGACCATGTGCTCGGCGATTTGCACGCTGGTTTCAAAGTCGCGATGAACATCCTCAACAGTGGCCGATCTGGCCTGGGTGGCGGCTGCATCGGCGGCATGAAGCGGCTGATTGAGATGAGCACGGACTGGGCAAGCCAGCGCGAACAGTTCGGGTCGCCGATTCGGAAATACGGTCTGATCCAGCAGAAAGTGGGCCACATGGTGGTCGATTGTTACGCCGCAGAGTCCGCCGTGACGCTCGTGGCCGCCATGAGTGACGGGCGCTGCGACGACTACGCCATCGAGGCTGCCATCGCCAAGGTGTTCGCGACCGAAGCCCTGTGGCGCACGGCGGACGAGGCCTTGCAGGTCGCTGGCGGCACCGGGTTCATGCGGGAATACGCCTACGAGCTGATCTTGCGCGACAGCCGCATCAACCGCATTTTCGAGGGCACCAACGACATCCTGAGGCTCTTCGTTGCGCTGACGGCGCTCAATGATGTGGGTCAGTCGTTGCGGGAGATGTCGCGTAGCCTCAAGGGCATCTTCGACGACCCAATCAAGGGTTTCGGTCTGCTCGCTGACTACGGCCGCAAGCATGTGGAGTGGCGGACGGGCTATGGCGCCATGGGCATGGACAAGTGCGCGCTGGAATTGCGCCCTGAGGCTGAGGCCTTCGAGGAGCTGACCCGGCAATTGGCGGCCATGGGCGACTTCCTGCTGCGTAAACACGGCAAGAAGATCGTAGACATGCAGTTTGCCATGCGGCGGATGGCGGATGTGATGATCGATCTCTTTGTGCTCGCCTGCACGCTCAGCCGTGTGACCGCGTCGATTCAGCTCAACGGAATCGAGAAGGCGCAATCCGAGATCGAGATTGCCCAGGTGCTCGCCGGCCAGGTGCGCGGTCGGGTGACCCGCAACTTCCGCAAGATCGACAGCAATGACGACGACCTCATCAAGTCCCTCGCTGACCGTGCGTTCGACAGCGGTAAGTATGATTGGGACGCGATCCGCTAACTGAAGTCATTGGCCCGTCCGCAAATTGACGGGCACGCAATCGTCGCAATCCGGTAGGGACTCGCTATGGCAACCGAAGAGCTATTTCAGATGCCGCCGCGCCAAAGCACCATGGGCGCCGATGGCTGGCACGAGGAAGTGCATCGCTACCGGGCGACCGCGCGGCGCAAGAGCAAGTTCAAGAGTGCGCTGTCGGCCGATCACCTCTTTGGCAGTGAGGGCCGTACGAGTACGGTAACGACGCGCCACTCGGACGGGGCGCTGGAGCTCCGTGTGCAGCATGAACTGTCGGGCACTGCGATGAACGAAGTCCTCACGGCGACGGCAGTGAACGGTCGGATTCGGCCCGACTTGCTGACCCGCGAGTTGGATTTCGAGGGAGAGAGCTCGCGAAGGGAGCTGGTGCGCTTTTTCCCAGAACCACTGGGCATTCCTGCTGCGTCGTACCCGGACATGATGCTGCCGTTTCTCATGCGCTGGCAGCCGCTCGACGGCAAGAGTCGCTCGGTGTGGTCCTGGACATCGGATCGGTTTATTGCGCGCGTGTACTACGAGGTGCGCAAGCGGGAGACCATCACCGTACCCGCCGGTAAATTCGAGACAGCGTCCATCTGGATGTACCCAGATCTCAACGACTGGATCGCCCTGGGCGGGCTGATCACCAAGCTCGCCAAGCCGCTATTGCCCCGGTACGACTTCTGGATCGAGACCGCTGCCCCGCATCGCATGGTCCGTTTTGAAGGGCCCTATGGACCACCGGGTGCGCCCGAGGTGGTGCTGGAGCTGGCCGGGTAGCGGATGCAATGGCATGCGCTTCATCGGCAGGAATTTGCCGTGGGCATCCGCCCAACCCTGTGCAAGGGCACCCGTTTCAGGCTACATAGCGCGCCCGCACTGAAGCGGCGACTCTTTGAGGAGTTTGGCCCATGGCTGCTACCGCCGCGTCACCAGACGCGCCCGCCGCACAATCCAGCGAACCTGGCGCAACCCTACCGCTCCCGGTCCTCTACGGCGTCTTCCTCGTCTCTGGCTTCGCTGCCCTGGTCTACCAGGTCGTCTGGCAGCGTGGACTCTTCGCTCTGTATGGGGTCGATATCGCCTCCACCACCACGGTCGTTAGCGCCTTCATGCTGGGCCTCGGCGTTGGCAGCTGGATCGGTGGCCGTCTCGCTGCCAATCCCAAACGATCAGCCCTGCTGTGGTTCGCTGGTTTCGAGCTCGGCATCGGCGCGTTCGGCTGGGTCTCGTTGCCGCTCATCGCTGCGGTCGGTCAATTCACCGCCGGTGCATCCGGCCCAGCCACCTTCGCATTGACCTTTGGCCTCGTGGTGGTCCCCACATCGATGATGGGCGCTACCCTGCCCTTGTTGGTCAGCCACGCTGTTCGGCAGCTCAACAACGTCGGCAAGTCCGTGGGGATGCTCTACTTCGTCAACACCCTGGGATCGGCCGCCGCCGCAGTGCTCACCGCGGTGGTCTTGCTCCGCGCCCTTGGCGTCGCCCAGACGGTGACCATCGCCGTGGCATGCAACGTCCTCGCCGGCCTCACCATCTTGGCCGCCTGGGCAATCTCGCGGAGGGCATCATGAGCTTTCGACTCGCGGCCCTGGTCGCCTTCATGGGCGGGTTCATCGCGCTGTCATTCGAGATCCTGTGGTTTCGCGTCTACGGCTTCGTGACGGGCGGCACCGCTCCCGCATTCGGCGTTGTCCTCGGCAGCTACCTCTTCGGTATCGCCATTGGCTCCGTCGCCACACGCAGGGTCTGCGGCGATGAGACCGAACGAGGCAACTTGGCGCTTTTGCGCCTACCTGCCGGCCTGATTGCGCTGGCCAGCCTTGGCGGATTTGTGTTGGTGCCCGGCATCGCTTGGGCAGTGACCGTTACCTCCTGGGCCTGGACCCTCATCGCCGTTGCGCTGCTCGCTGGCATGCTGGGCGCCGTCTTGCCCTTAGTCAGTCATCTCGGTATCGCCCCGGACGACCAAGCTGGCACCCAAATGAGCTGGCTCTACATGGCCAACATCGCTGGCTCGACCCTCGGCTCGTTGCTGACCGGGTTCCTGTTGCTTGACGTGCTCGGCGTCCGGGATGCGTCCATCGTCCTCACCACGGTGGGCCTCATTACGGGCACGTTGCTCCTGCTCGCTTCCCAGCCCACCACCGCTCAGCGCAACCGCTGGGTGGCTACGGCTGTGGTGCTCTGTGTCGCAGTGACGGCGGGCGGCGCGCCTTTGTATGAAGGGGTCTGGGAGCGGCTGCAGTTTCGCAAGAAGTACAAAGGCGAGACGTTTACGCACGTGATTGAAAACAAGAGCGGGGTCATCACCGTCCGGGGCGGTGGGCACATCTACGGCGGTGGTGTGTACGACGGCGTCTTTTCGACCTCGTTGGTCCACGACAAGAACATGATCATCCGCGCCTACGGGCTCGCCGCCTATCACCCGGCGCCCAAAGAGGTGTTGATGATTGGCCTGTCGAGCGGCTCCTGGGCCCAGGTTGTGGCCAATATTCCGGGCGTCGAGAAGCTGACTGTGATCGAAATCAATCCAGGCTACCTCGAGATCATTCCGAAATACCCGGAGGTTGCGAGCTTGATGACCAACCCCAAGGTCGACATCGTCATCGACGACGGTCGGCGCTGGCTGCAGGCGCATCCCGAGCGAAAATTCGACGCGATTGTGATGAATTCGTCGTGGCACTGGCGCGGTCACATCACCAACCTGCTGGGCCGTGAGTTCCATGAAATCGTGCGGACCCGACTGAATAAAAACGGGACCTTTCAGTACAACACGACGGACTCGCCCAATATCAAGCGCACCGGCTGCGAGGTCTTTCCGCACGGGTTTCGCCTCGTGAACAACTTGGTGTTGTCCAATGACCCTGTGGCGATGAATCCCGAGCGCTGGCGCAAGGCGCTTCTGGCGATGAAGATCGACGGTAAGCCGGTCTTCAACCTCGACCGTGGCCAGGATAGAAAGCGCCTGCGGGAGGTGCTGTCCATTCGCCCGCCCAACTGGCCGAAGAACAAGAACTCACCGTGGCACAACAGCTGCGTGAACATCGTCAACGGCTACCGCAAGGCCGGTCACCCGATCCTGACGGAAGATAACCTCGTGACCGAGTTCTCCCACCCCTGGTATTGGACCCCGTGAGCAAGACCGCCCCGACACAATCGCCTTTTAAGCAGACGACCCTGGCCCAGCTACGCTTGCTCGTGCCGGGCCGTGCTGGGGCAATCCTCGTTTTGCTGCTGTGGGCTTGGCGTATCGGCGCGTGGATGGCCCGCGAGGCGTTCACGGACGAAGTCGCGCTGGAGTCATTTTCAACCCACGCGTTGGTCTTCGGCCTATTGACCGACCTCGCGTTGGGGCTCGGCGCGACCCTCATCGGCCGGGGTGCAGCCACTGTAGCCATCGCTCTCGGGGAGCGTATTCGGCGCCCGTTGGCCATGGTGGGTTGGTTCGTCGTCGCGTTCCTCGCTGGCGCCGCTAGCATCGGTCGGGCGGTGGATTTGGCGTACTGCTACCTCTGCCAATGCCACTTCACGGCGGAAGGCTTTCTCTACCTCAACAAGGGGATGAGCACAGTGTTGCTCACGCCACGCGGTCTGACGTTGGTGGCGCTCACAACTACCGCAGCCCTGCTCCCCGGCTGGGCGCTGCTGCGCGATAGCAGGCGCAGTGTCGAACAGCTGAACGACGCCGTCAGTCAGCGCTGGGTCAGTGATCGTGGGGCCAGCGCGTTGGGTCTGGTCGCTGCCATCGTGGGCATGAGTCTGGTTTCCGTCGCCATCTGGGATGCGGCTCGTAGGCCAACGGACGTCTACAGCCTACGTCTGGTGCCTGAGGTGAACCTCGTCAACCAGTTTCAGTCCTATCGCGGCGGCGCCATCTGCGCGGGCGACGACACCTACTGCGTGAACACCGGTGAGAGCGCAAACGTCGCTGTTCCCCCCAAAACCTGGGCCGTTTGGCAAAAATTGGGCTTGGTTCCACCCCACGCCCAATCCACCATGCCGTTTCCGATGCTGCGTTTTGGCGATGGCGAACCGGAGCTGCCCTACGCCGACAAGACCGGTGCGATTGCGCGCCCCAATGTGGTGCTGACCCTGATGGAGTCCGTGAGTGGCCACTTCATTCATGAGCTCAGCGGCACCTACAAAGGTCTGACCCCGAATCTCGACAAGATGGCCAAACGCATGACGAGCGTACGCGGATTTTACAACACTGCGTCGCCCACCGTGAACGCCATGGCCGCCATTCTGTGCTCCGTTCACCCGTCACGGCACCCCAATGACCTAGGAATTGGGGAGGAGATGGACGGACAGGCGCCTATGACGTGTCTAGCCGACCTACTCCGCCGCCAAGGCTACCGCACGGTGTTCATCGAGCCCGTGGTGAAGACTGTCACCGGTATCGAGTACTTCATGCGGACCCATGGCTTCGAAGAGGTGCACGGCAAAAAGGACATTCTGCGGGCGCTGCCGGGGCGCCCCCAAGGCCCCTGGGGCCCGCACGATGACACGACGCGGGAGTACATTCAGCTGCAGATCAAGCGCCTGGAGGCCCTGCGCAAGAAGGACGGGCGTCCCTACCTGCTGACCTACATCACCCTCGATGCCCACGAACCGGGCATGCACGACCAGAAGGCCTGCAAGCTGCCCACTGTCGCCACGGAGACAGGAAAACCCATCGCCGATGTGCCGGCTGATAGTGCCTCGAAGCGACAACTGACGGCCATGTACTGCACCGACAAAGAGATGGGCCACATGGCGGACTTCCTCCTCGATACGCCGCGCAAAGATACGACGCTATGGGCTGTGACGAGCGATCACGCCCTCATTCGCACACCACGGGCACGCAAGATTCTGTTCAAGAGCGGTTGGTACGGCGGATTCGCGCCGCTGCCGTTTTTCATCCACGACCCACGCCATGAGCTACCCGGAGAGGTGCAGGTCATCAGCGGGAGTACCGACATCGTGCCGACCCTGATGCATCTGCTCGGTGGGGTGAAGGTGCCCAACTCCCTCAGCGGCTGGTCGGTCTTTGGTCGGCGCAAGGACTTTCCCTTCATCGTTGGCCGAATGGGTACCCGGCTGGTGATGATGGCGGAGCCGGATCGGAAGCAGGAGCACGGTCTCGGGCGTGCCGGTGTGCTGTGCAAAGGCCAACACCGATTCCTGCACGGCAAACGACCCGAACCCATGAGCGCTTGTGAGTTGCTCGGCTATTTCTCCTGGCAAGACAGCCTGTTTCGCGCCAGGCGCCTGCTACCTGCCAGTCACTTCAAGGGGCTGACCATCGGGGACGTCAAAGGTCTCGCGACGCGGCAGGAGCTCAATCGCGCGGAGAAGCGGGATCGCGAGACGAAACGAAAAGCATTGAAGAAAGCGCAGCGATTGAAGCGACTGCAGCTGAAGAACACGCAGAAGAACGGGTCCAAAGCCGGCGGCAAGCCTGCAAAGACGGGGGCCCATGCGGTGCCAAACTTGCGAGCCGCTCCCGCGCGGCCCATCGTCGTCGTGCCCAACGCTGGTCGTCTGAATCAGCCCTCATCCGCGAAGTGAGACCGATGCCCCCCACCGATTCTCCGCAAGCCACTTCTGCATCTTCGCCTGACGCCGAACCAGCGAGCGGTGCCGACGTGCGCCAGAGCCAGCGGAAAGGGCTTGTGCTCTTCGCTGGCGTCGTCGGTCTGTGGTGGTTTCTGAGAGTCGCCGGCTTGTTCGGCATGCGCGCGTTTCGCGAGCTTGAGCTGCGCCCGTTGCACCTGGTGCAGGCCCTCGGCACGGAGACGCTCTGGCTGCTCGCGCTGGCCTTTGTCGGTCACCTGACCTTGCGCCCCAGGGCGGAACAGACCGCCCCCGCCGCGACCCGCCGTCACGCGCTGATCCGAGCCCTGGTGGGCCGGCTGACGCTCTCGTTTGTACCGTTCGTGCTGCTGTGCACGGCAGTGATGGTCCTGCGCGTCGCCGATACGCTCTCGTGCTACTTCGCCCTGGCCCACATGACCGTGTCGGTCTGGTCGCACATCTCCTGGGGGTCGTTTGGTTACATCTGGGATCCGCGGGCCATGGCGCTGTTGATTGTGGTGCTAGGCGCAGGAGCGAGCTTGGCCTGGGCGCTGGCCTTTGCAGGCGATGGTCTCGCCCAATTGCCGATCGCGCAGCAACCCCGCAGGCGCGGTTTGGCCATGGTCGTCGGCGTCCTCATCGCTTGGGGCACCCCAGCGCTCCAGCACCACGACCCTCACCACTGGGCCCTGATTCCTGAGGTCAACGCTGTGTGGACGTTCGGTGCGAGCCTGCACACGAGCGAGCGCACGGACCCTGCCAAGGTCGTGGTGACCCCGATTCCTGACGCATCGGCAGCCAGGCTCCGTGCCGCTGGCGTATTGCCGCCTGGAGTCGATGCCAAAGCCCGTTTCCCGCTGTTGCGCGGAGATTACGGCAAGAAAGACGTCCTTCAGCCAGCGAAATCGGTGCCCAAAGGGTTGGTCGACGTGGCCACCTTTCATCGCGCCACGCTGGCAGATCCGACGCGCAAAGGCGGCAAGGCCACGCGCCCGCCCAATGTACTGCTGGTTTTGGTCGAGTCCCTGTCGGCCGGCTTCACCGGACTGCACCCGAAGTCGCGCAACAAAGACCTCATGCCCAATCTCAGCCAAATCGCCGGGCGGATGACCCAGGTGCATGGCTTTCACAACATCGCGTCCCCCACGGCCAACGGGCTCATCGCGAGCCTATGCGCCACCCTGCCTGCGGCGGCGGTGCAAGACGTAGAGGTAGGCGGCTCAGTCGACGGGCAAGCGGCCTATCGTTGCCTATCTGACGTGCTCAGAGACCACGGCTACACCACGCGCTTTGTACGCGGGGCGAGCAAGGTCTACATGGCATGTGAAGCCACCTTGCGCGGCCATGGATTCGACGCAGTCGCGGGCCGGGAAGATCTGCACAAACGCTACGCGCACCGCCCGACCAACACCTGGGGATACGATGACGCCACTCTGGTGGACGAGCTGACCCGCCAGATGAAGGAGCTCCGCGGCAAGGGCAAACCATGGATGCTCGCGACCCTGACCGTTGGCACCCACCTGCCTGGTTTTCCAGATGAAGGCTGCCCGATTCCGAAGAAGATCGCTGGCGAGACGGTGCTGGCCGGCTACTACTGCGCCGACCGGCAACTGGGACGCCTTTTCAAGGTGCTGACCGAGCTCGATATGTGGAAGGACACGGTGGTCGTCCTGACCGGTGATCACGCCCAGTTGCCGACCAACGAGGTCAAGCGACTCATCGGCGAGCCGGCGCTCTTCGGTACATTTGCGCCCATGCCGCTGCTGATCCACGACCCACTGCATGCCCTGCCAGCGGATGCCAGTGTCCTCAGTGGGCAGCTGGATCTGGCGCCGACCATTTTGCACTTGCTGGGTGTGCCCGCCGTGGAGCACAGCTTTCTCGGCTACTCGATTTTCGGCGAACGACGGAACCATCCCTTTCTCTTTGGCCGCGTTGGCAGCCGTTCGGCCTATGTACAGTCCCCATCAGAGCGACATGAGTTGACCTTGGCCGCCCTCGCGCGCGCGTGTGAGTTGGAGCGGCCGTTGCTCAAGGACGGCAGCGCGCCCATCAGCGCCTGTGACCTCTCGCACTTCTTCAACTGGCTCGATTCCCTCTGGCGAGGCCACCGGCTCTTCCCGAAAGAGCGCTACACCGGCGGCGCGGGCGCGGACGCGGAGCTGCTGCGGCTCAAGTGGCTACGCTACGACGCCAAAGAGGCACGGCAACGCGGTGGAGCGGGTCATTGAGCACGCAGCCGCTGCTCTTACCACAACGCTTCAGCGCATCGGTTAGGCGCTGGCCGACCCACATCGCGCTGGACATCCCACCCGGCCCCGGCCGGCCCAAGCGCCAAACGCTGACCTACGCACAGCTCGACGCTGCCGCCGACGAGATCAGGCAGTCCCTGGGGCAGCTACCTGCCGACGCCATCGTCGCGATTACACTCAAGCGCGATGACCCCCGGCTTTTTGCGGCCATCTTGGGCGTCTTGCGGGCCGGTGGTGCCTACACGTGCATCGACCCATCCCTGCCCGATGAACGTCGGAATCAGATCCTGACGGACGCCCAACCGGTGGCCATCGTGGAGCCAGACCGTATTTCGCTAGGTGCTGGGTCGCTAGGTG
>JAGSHB010000263.1 GCA_023954815.1 Myxococcales bacterium
CAGCGTCCGCTGGCTATGAAAGCTGTGGTCCGCATCGATCCACATCCAGGTGCGATCGCCGGTCAGGCCGGTCTGGATCACATCGGCGTGCGGCACAGAGACCGCCGCACAAGACTTGATCGGGTGGACCCACAGCTCGGCGACACGAGGCTGCCTCGGGGTTTCGCCGTCACCACTCCCACCGACGTTCGCTCCCATATCCGCTCCTCAGTGTCCCTAGCCCGCACTTCTCACCGCCAGTCGGCCTGAACGCCGATCTGCGGCGCCATGCGGGCCCTTCGCGTCTCGACAGCCCGGTAGGATGACGTCGACGCGAAGAACCCACCTGGCTTGCATCTAGACGTCCATGCCTTCCCGGCTTGTGAGAAGTCCGGGCTAGCAGTCGGCGCCTATGCTGCCTTGTCCGGTCAATCGGTGCCATCGGCTTGCGACCTACCCCTAACCCCCGTAAAACCGGCCCATCTGGAGGCCCCATGCACAAGTCCAATCTCCCCTCGGTTCATTCCGCCCGACGCCAAATTCCGGCCATCGTAGTCACCGCAGTGATGCTCGCAGCAAGCTTGGCGGGCTGCGGTGGCGCCTGTGGGGGGGAGAGTAAGTGCGTCTCGCAGGCTGCGGCTGCCAAGGACCGGCCAGCAAGGGTCACACCAAAAAAATCCGCCCTCATTACCGCCCGCCGGGGATCGGTCACAGACACCTATCACGGCACCAAAGTCGCCGACCCGTACCGCTGGTTGGAAAACCCAGACAGCAAAGAGAGTCGCACCTGGATCGACGCCCAGAACGCCGCATTTTCGGGCTGGCTCGGCAAGGTGGGCGCGCGGAAGGGCATTCGCCATCGCCTCGAATCCTTGTGGAACTACGAGCGGTACGGCGTGCCGACCCAGCGCAATGGCCGCTACTTTTACCTGAAAAACAACGGCCTACAGAATCAAAGCGTGCTCTACGTGGCCGACAAGCTGGGCGCACCGGGCCGGGTCATCCTTGACCCCAACACCCTGAGCAAGGACGGCACGGTCGCGCTCAAGGGCGCCTACTTCACCAAGGACGGCAAGCATGTCGCCTACCAGATCGCCGCGTCGGGCTCTGATTGGACGGAGATCAAGGTCCGCGACGTGGCCACTGGCAAAGACCTGCCCGACCACATCAAGTGGGTGAAGTTCTCGGGCGCCTCGTGGCGCAAGGACGGCTCAGGTTTTTTCTACTCGCGCTACGACGCCCCAAAGAGGGGCGAAAAGCTCAAAGGCGTCAACTACTTTCAGAAGCTCTACTTTCATAAAATCGGCACGACGCAAGACCAAGACAAGCTCATCTACGAGCGCAAAGACCACAAGGATTGGGGCTTTTCAGGCAGCGTCAGCGATGACGACAAGTGGCTGATTGTTTCGGTGTGGAAGGGAGCCTCCTCACGCAATCAGGTGTTCCTCGCGGCCCTGCCCTCCACCTCGAAAAAGGTAAAGAAGTCTCGCAGGAAGAAGCAGAAGCAGAAGAAGAAGAAGAAGAAGAAGCGTGCCAACAAGACAGGGCCCAATGTCGTGCGCGAATTGCTCACCGGTTTTGAGCACGAGTACCGCTTCATCGGCAGCGAGGGTTCGCGACTGTGGTTTCGCACCAACGATGGCGCGGAGCGCGGCCGGGTCATCGAGGTCGACGCTGTGCATCGGCTGAAGAAGGATTGGAAGACCCTGATTCCCGAGCAGAAAGAGACCTTGAGAAGCGTACGTCTGGTGGGCGACCGCTTCATCTGTCACTACCTCAAGGATGCCCGCAGTCTGGTCCGGATGTTCGACACCAAGGGCCAGGCGGACGCCAAGAGCCCGATCTTGAAGCTGCCGGCCATCGGCACGGCGTGGGGCTTTTCGGGCGACCGCAAGGACACGGAGACCTTCTTTGCGTTCACCAGCTTCACCTTCCCGACGACGATCTATCGCTACGACTTCAAGACCGGGAAGGCGACCGTCTTCAAACAGCCGAAAGTCGACTTCAAGCCAGCCGAGTACGTGACCAAGCAGGTGTTTGTGCCGAGCAAAGATGGCACCAAAGTACCTGTATTTCTGGTCTATAAGCGCAATCTCAAAAAGGACGGCAAGCGCCCGGTGTACCTGCACGCCTACGGAGGTTTCAACATCAGCCTGACGCCGAGTTTCCGGGTCGACCGGCTGCAGTGGGTCGAGATGGGCGGGGTCTACGCGCTGGCCAACCTGCGCGGCGGCGGTGAGTACGGCAACGCGTGGCACAAGGCCGGGATGCGCGGCAAGAAGCAGAACGTATTCGACGACTTTTCGTCTGTCGCCAAGTGGCTCGTCAAAGACGGCTGGACCACGCCAAAGCGGCTCGCCATCGGCGGCGGCTCCAACGGCGGCCTGCTCGTCGGCGCGTCGATTACCCAGCACCCAGAGCTATTCGGTGCGGCGCTACCGGCAGTCGGGGTGATGGACATGCTCAGGTTTCACAAGTGGACCATCGGTTGGGCCTGGGTACCTGAGTACGGCTCATCCGATGACAAGGACGCCTTTGCTTGGCTTCACGCCTACTCGCCCTATCACAACGCGAAACCGGCCAAGTACCCGGCCACGCTCGTGACCACCGCCGATCACGACGATCGCGTGGTGCCTGCCCACAGCTTCAAGTTCGCGGCGGCCTTGCAGTACGCGCAGAAGGGCCCGGCGCCGGTGTTCATTCGCATCGAGACCAAAGCCGGCCACGGCGCGGGCAAGCCGACGAGCAAGCGCATCGACGAAGCGGCGGATAAGTGGTCGTTCTTGGTGGGGGTGTTCGGCAAACAGTGGTTTAGCCTGCCGCAGCAGCCAACACCCATCCCTACCCCGGTCAACAAGACGGCCGACAACGCGCCCGCCAAGCGGTCGCTACCGACCAAGTAGACCCGCGTGCGCCAAAACGAAAGCGGCCACACGCCGAAACGTGTGGCCGCCATCGTTAAATACCCCAGCGGACGCGGATGTCACCTGGACCTGTAGGGTCCAGGTGGGGTGCCAGTTTTCGCTTCAAACAGTCCCGCTACGTGCTCGACTGGCTTCTCGGGCGAACCAAGGTGCGGTCGAGATTTGGCGGGCATTGCCATCCACGTAAAGTGCCGGCCCCCGAATCACTTAAATACGGCCAGGGGACATGGTCCCGCAGCCGCTAGGGTCGAAATCAACGTAGCAGATTCGCCCCCGGCGGCAAGACATTTTTTGCCCTCTCGCGCACGAAAATTCGAACCCTCAGTTTGTAGGCCACGAAGTCTGCTAGCTCGGCTCCGTTCGGCGAATCGCCAGCACCGTCGGTGGCACCACGAGCTGCTCCGCGATGTGTTGTGCCTGCTTCTGCCCCGGCCAGCGGCTCACCATAAACCAAATCAGCGGAATGACACCGCCGAAGACGAACACTGCGGCGCCGATTCCGCGTAGCCGTTTTGGCGCTCAAGCCCCGGATCTATGGGCCGCAGGAGCTGATCTCCGCTACCTGTCGGCGGCGTTCGTTGTGGGCGTCGCGACGGAGAGATGCGGCAAGATGTCCGAAAACAGCTCGGTGCCGGGCATGGCGAGGATGCCCGTGGCCTGAGGATTTCCGGAGAGCATCGCCGGCATCTCCAGGTCGACACGCCCGCGCTGTAGATGCATCGCGATGAGCCAGATCATCTGTTCAATACCCATCTCGGCGCCGGTGTCGAGCCGCCGCCGAATGTGACGGATGGCCCGGGCGACCAACCGGGCGCGGTACTCGCCGAAACTGCGCCCCATCGGCGCACTCTGGCCAAAGCCGATGGGCAGCAAGTTGCCTTCAGGGTCACGCACCCGCGCAGAAAACAGCGGGATGGTCTCTCTGAAATAGTGGCGATGGTTGGCCGCCCACGGCGCGAGGCGCTGCCACACCGCATGGGCGACGCTGCGGTGCGCATAAACGACGCAGGTGTCCGATCGCTGAAAGTGCTGCAGGGTGGGCCCCATCTTGAACATCGGCGGCGCCGGGTGATGGGCGAAGTGCGAGCAGATGTCGAGCTCAAGGGCACACCAAACCGCAGCGGCATGGGCGCGATGGACGGGGAGATAGAACCGCGCGGTCTCGACCGAGTCATCCAGCGGCGCGCCGCCCCACAACCAACCGAGTAGATAGGGCGCAAATCCACCTCGCTCGCCGATCGCTTCGATGAGCTCTTGGGTCCACGCTTCTGCCTTGCCGGCCAGCACCTGGGTGGCGTCGGGATCTTTGTTAACGTAGGCGGCGTAGAGACTGCGAAAGGTCTGATCGGTGTGGGGTGCGGCGAAATGAGCGGGCAGCGCGACCGTCTGGTCTGCCGCCAGCTCGGTCAACGCGCTCTGGAGGTCATCCATGTGCAGGGTCTGCCCGGCGGCCTGCTCCCCATGCATGAAGGCCTGAATGAACGGCAAGATACTCGCGCGCAGCGGCTCGGACAGCGGCCCGATACTCGGGATGGTGATGGTCCGGGTAGCGCGACGGCGACGGCGCCCAGCCGCCGATTGCGTGGAGAGGCGCACGTCGGTAGGACCGCTCGCAAAGGCGGCTCTCAGATCGGCCCGACGCCGCTCGGACAGACGCGGCGCGAGCCATGTGACGGCGGTGCGCAGCCCGAGCACTGCAGGGATGGCGGTCGTTTCGCTCACGGCCCCACCCAGAACGCCACGCAGGCGATGGACCACCGTTGCCGCGTCACACTCCCCGACCCAAGCGTCTGTCTCTTGCTCGATGTCGATGGGCCAATGCGCGAGCGGCACCGCTTTGACGTCCATGAGCAAGATCCCGGCGAGCACATCGGCGTTCGCTTGACCCTCCGCGTGGGCTGCCAGGGCGATCTGCTGGCGCGCCGTGGTCATGGCCTCGCGTTTGCACCAAGCCGCGTAGGGGCCGTGCGGCTCTGCGAGCCAGCCCAGGTTGTCGGCGTCGAGGTCCGAGAGAAGTGCCCTGTCGATGGCGAGCCGCAGACACGGCAGGCTGTCGAACGCCCTGGGTTCCGCGCCCTCGGTCCCATCCATGAGCCGGAGCACGGCCGCTCGCAGCTCGCGCGATGCCGGGCCGTCGGCGAGTTGGCCAAGGGCTGTCAGCACCTCCTCGAAGGTGGATACTTCCGCCAGCTGCTGCGCCAACGCGGCCTGAGTCGCTGGCGCCAATCGCGCAAGTGAGCCGGTTTTCTGGTGTGCGCCGCTCAGTTTTGGCTTTGGTTTTGACGGTGGTTTGGACGGGCTCACCGGGCGAGCGAGTGCGCGAAGCAGGCGACGAAAGAGGCCTGTCATCCGCTGCCAAGTGTCGCGTTCATCGGCCACTGCGCTCCCTGTGCACCGGCATGTCCAGTTGCACACCCAAGGTACCGTTGACCCAACGACGAACCAACACTTCCCTTGCCTCCGTGTGCTGAACCCTCGTTTCTTGTCGCCACAGACGGAGCGCGACGAAGACGTCATGAAAACAGCGCGCAACCGTGACGCGATGGCGACCGGATTCTATCGGTGTGGGCGTGCCCGCCGTGTCCATCCCGCGCCCACCCGCCATGCGCCATCGCCCACGGGACAGACAGGCTGACGGACGAAGCGGACGCTCCAAGAGACCTCGAACACGCCGTCTACTTGGCACGGGCGCTGCGCTCCCTTACGCTCTCGGTCCTCAGCTCATCCGAACCACCGCGCCGCTCGTATGCATGAGCGGAAATTCACGTCCCCGTGACGTCCCGGGAGGGAAAATGAAGAGGCTCTCCAACGCCCGCTCTGAGTCCGTGTTTACGGACTACAAGCCGGCCTACGACGCCAACCATGCCGTCGTCGAAGCCAACCGCTGTCTGTACTGCGTCGAGGCGCCCTGCCAGACCGCATGCCCGACATCCATCGACATTCCTCAGTTTATCCGCCGAATCGCGACGGATAACGTCAAGAACAGCGCCAAGACCATCTTGTCGTCGAACATCTTGGGGATGACCTGCGCCCGCGTATGCCCTGTTGAGGTGCTCTGCGTCGGTGCGTGCGTCTACAACGAGATGGAGCAGCCGCCGATCCAAATCGGCAAGTTGCAGCGCTATGCGACGGACATCGCCCTCGAGAAGGGGTGGCGGTTCTTCGAGGCTGGCGCAGACACCGGCAAGTCCGTGGGCCTCGTCGGTGCCGGTCCTGCCAGCTTGGCGGCAGCCCACGAGCTGCGTCGCCATGGCCACGCGGTCACGGTCTACGACAAGCGCGACGTCGCCGGCGGTCTCAACACGTGGG
>JAGSHB010000119.1 GCA_023954815.1 Myxococcales bacterium
CGCAGCACACTGCTAGTTTTCTTCATCATTGGGGGGCTAGGAGCGCCCCCAGTCGCGGCGAGCCGCGACTTCCCCATCCCAGCAGACTGCGCTCCAAATGCGTCCGTCTGCGAAAAATCGAGAAAAGGCGCAGTCTGCTAAAGCGCCGGGCTGCTACTGAAAAGTGTGCATCAACCAGAAGACGCCAAGGCCGACGTAGCCCACGCCTGCGAGCAGGATGAGCTTCATCAGATGCTCCTGCAGCAGCGCCCGGCGAATCGGGCCGCCGTAGAGCACCTTGCGCAGTTCGTAGCCCACGCGGGGGCCCATCACGCGCGTCGGAATCAGGCGAATATCCGACAGCATACGCTCCTTAGCGGCACGCAAAGGATGTAGTCTCGCGAGCAATGCTTCACCGCTTGTGCCACGGGAAACACCAATGCGCGGCAGGCGAAGTGGATGGCAACCGGGGTGGGCGCCGCCCTTGTCTGCGCCGGTGCTCGTCGTATAGCCCGCCTCGCCGATCATGCGAATTACGCGCTTGTCTCCGCCGGCGCGTGGAATGCAGAAATGGTCCACGGGCGCGCCAATGTGCTTTTCCAGTTGCGCCTTAGACTCCGTCAGCTCCCAGCGCACCTCGTCATCGGTCATCTCGGAGAGTAGGCCGTGGCTCATGGTGTGTGAGCCGATGGTGTGGCCCAGCTCGTGCATGCCGCGCAGCTGTTCGGGGGTCATGAAGTCGTCGATCCCTTTGACCAGCTCGCGACTGTGATCGTCTGGCGTTAGGCAGATGTAGAAGACGCCTTTCATGCCATGGCGTTTGAGCACCGGGCGAGCGAGATCCCAGCAGCTGGTGTAGCCATCGTCGAACGTGAGCACGACCGCTTTGTCGTCGATGGTGCGCTTGCCGGCAAAGACCTCGAGCAGCTCGTCAAAGTCGATGGCGGTGTACCCTGCCTTGGCCAAGGCGGCGCAGTGCTCGTCCAGTTCGCTATCGAGCGCCACCCAGACGCGCTCTGGATCGACCAACTCGCCCGAGGCGACCTTTTTGGCGTCGAGGAACCGGTGGTACATCAAGATCGGTACCCGCGGCGTGCGATGTTCCTGACGGAGCAGCCACAACACCCACGCGCCGCCCGCGACGAGAGGGAGAGCGAAGCAGAACAGTCCGATAACGGTGAAAAGCATAGCGATGATCCTCGTTCGTCTACGGCTGGTTGGGCGACTGTTCGTCTGAGTCGCCGTTGGGCTCTGGTGATGCAGCCCGCTCCGGGGTCCACCCCATCTGACGCTCGCCGCTCGCGATGGCCGCGAACGCCTGCGCGCTGGCGATGACGCCGAGCAGACCATACCCCACCATATCAACCACGCGGCCCACCCGGGCGGGCAACGTCACAGGGGTCTCCAGCTGGCGCCAGCAAAAGGCGGACGTGCTCGCCATCGCTACAACAGCAATCCCGGCGGGCAACGCGAGCCAAACTGGCGCTGTCGCGCCGAGCAGCATCAATCCGATGAGACCCGAGAGGGCCGGCAGCCACAGCCCCCAGCGGGCGGCTTTGAGGCTGATTAGCCGAACCAACAGCGCCCATTGCCGGGCACGTAGCAGCCGGCTCATCAGGCGAGGCAGCGAGAGCAACGACAGTCGGGTGATGCGCGCCCGCGCCCGCAACTCTTCGCCGCGGCCGCCGCGACTCTCTTCCCAGGCGACGGCATCGGTCGCGTAGGCGGTGCCCAACCCGTGCTCGGCGGCCAGTACTGCGAGCTGCAAATCACTGTTCAGATTTGGTTCATAACCTGCTAAACAACTAGTCCAAATTGCAGAGCAAGCGCCGCTCGTCGACACCTGCATATTGCTGCGGCTGGCAGCCTTGCGCTGGCCAACGACGTAGCGCTGATAGGACGCGAACGCTGACGGGACACCACCCTCTTGCGGAATGTAGCGCACCCGCCCGGAGGTCGCGCCGACACCGTCCTGCTGCAATGCGGCAACGAGGTGCAACACACAGTCAGGCTCAAAATGGGTCGTGGCGTCTGTGAGCACGACGATGTCCCCCTTCACTTGGTCGAATGCCACTTCGAGCGCGGCCTCTTTGCCCAGGTTGGGGTGCTGGCAGATGAGGGATAGTTCAATTCCGTCGGGAACGCGCGCCAAGGCATCGCGAACTAATGCTTCAGTTTTATCCGTTGAGCCGTCTGAGATTACGAGTATTTCAAGGCCGCCGTTTGGTTGCTGCATCGAAAAGAGATTGTCGATCCTCGCCGTAATGGCGGCCTCTTCATCGCGAGCAGCCACGACGACGCTCACCAGCGGATCCTGGCCTGCTTCTCTTGGGTCCGAACCAAAGCGCCGAACACGCCCCAGCCGGATAGCCAGCTTGGGCCCGGCGAGCAAGACAGCGAGCCAGAGGATGGGAATGGCGCAGAGCGCGAGGCCGACGGGCATGAACGTGAAGACTCCGATGGCCCCCAACGACTGCCGCCGCGGGGGAAATGGCGGCAGAGGCTGAAGGTTTCGGGGTTGGATCGCAACCTTTGTCCGTGTGGGGCCTCCTTCCATGGGTCGTTCGGCAAAGGGGCAGGCGATCGACTCGAGCTCAGCAGTTGTAGGTCCGTACACGCATTGCCGAAGCGCCCGACCTCTTGTTGCCGTAGGGGTAGACCAGCACTGCCGCATCACTGTCCCGCAACACCTTGTTGAGCGCCGCTTCGATAACGTGAATCGGCACGGAATTGGGGATGCGCACGACGTCGCCGCGCAGCAGGTCATGACCCCATTGGCCAATCAATCCGCCCCATCGCTGCTTGCGATTGTGGACGTCTGGGTAGCCAGCCCAGTGGATCTTGAGGATGCGATCCGTCGTCGCGCCGACGTTCCTTACTTGCATAGGCGTTCTCCGATGGCGAAAAGTCGTTCGATTGTAGAGCGATAGCCCACTCCTGAGTCATTTACGCAGGCGGAGGCGGACGGCTCGGAACATGCGCGAGCCACGGGCGGACGTGATCCAGCAGCGCCAAATCTCGCGCACGTCCCGTATCAGACGTCGTCTGTTGCACCATCTCGCGGGCGGTAGCCCAGTCGACCCAAGCAACCTCCGCGGTCTCGTGATCGAACTGGCCGGTCTCTCGGATCGGCCGCATGACAAACCAACAGGTATCCGTCGTGTCACCGCGGAACCAGCCCTCGATGACGCCAACGATTTCGGCCACCACGCCCGTCTCCTCTCGCACTTCGCGCAGCGCCGCTTGGGCGGGCGTCTCGCCTGGATCCGGCCTGCCCTTGGCAAAAGTCCACGCATAACCTCCGAACCGGCCAGTAGGCGCCCGGAGGAGCACCTTCCCTTCCGCACTTAACAGCACACCACCGTAGGCGCGCGCCACTCCAGCGCGCGGCGCCATTGCCCAGACCTTGGAACTGCTCGTGTCGTCGTGCATCAACCCTCCGTTCGCCAGCCACACTCTTCACCTCCTGCTGATGCAGCATCGCAGCCGGGTGCGACAGCTTGTGTCGCAAACGCGCACAGAGGCACGCTCACTGGCAAGTCCCAGGCAACCACCCACCGCGACCATTGACACCGCGACGAAGACCGCCACCATCTGCGCCCGGCCAATCCACTCTGGCCGACTTGAGGAGACCCCGATGGCTACCACCACAGCCCAACCGCCTCATCGCCTACACATGCTGGGCATCTGGGCCGCGCTACTCGTCGCGGTGGGAGCGGCGGGTTACTTATTGCGTTCATTCATGCTGCAAACCTATGGCGTCGATGCCTTCGACTCGGCGTGCAACATCAACGAGACGTTCAACTGCGACAAGATCAACACGTCGACCTACGGCAAGGTCTTTGGGCTGCCGGTGACGATCTTCGCCCTGCCCTATTATTCGGCCTTGGCGGCCCTCGCTTGGCTGGGTAGCGGCAACGACGACCGGGCCCGCGTCTCTCTACGGCTGTTGCAAATCGCGTCGGGGTTGGCGGTGGCGTACGGCGTCTTCCTCATCTTCATCATGATCAGCGTGGAGCAGACGTTCTGCTTGTTCTGCCTGTCGATGGACGCGGCGGCGCTGACGGTTTGTGTGTTGAGCACCCTGGCGCTCAAGGCGATAGGCGAGCCCGAGGGGCACTTGTCGTGGCCTGGGCCAGTCGCCACTGCGGTGGTGGTCGGGTTGGTCAGCTTTGGCATGACCTTCACCTGGCACGGCGATGCGAAGGGCAAGCTCGTAGCGAAGGCGATGGTCGTCGCTGAGGCGAAGGCCAAGCAGGCGGATATTGATCGCAAGAAGTTTGCTGAAGCACAGAGAAAAGCCGCTGAACACAACAAGAAGAAGGCGGGTGGCCAGGCGGCGGCAGGTTCTGCTGAAGCGACGGCTGCGACGGCTGCGACCGGGCCTCAGGTCGCCAAGAAGATCACCGACGCGCTCTACGTTGTGCCGGTGCATCCCGACGACGCGGTGATGGGCCCAGCCGACGCCAAGGTGACGGTGGTGGAATACGCCGACTTTCAGTGTGGCTACTGCAAGAAGCTATTTTACGCCATGCAGACCGTGAAACAGCGCTACAAGGGCAAAGTGCGCTTCGTGTTCAAACACTTCCCGATGAGCACACGCTGCAATCCGCACCTGAAGAACAACCGCCACCGCTACGCCTGCAACGCCGCGCTGGCGTCGGAATGTGCCCGCCGTCAGGGTAAGTTTTGGCAGATGCACGACATGCTGTTTAAGAACCAGCACAAGCTCAAAAGTAGCGACCTGCGCTGGTACGCCGAGCAGGTGGGCCTCGACATGACGACGTACGGGACGTGCATGCGCGCGCCCGAGCCGCGACAGAGCCTCAAGCGCGCCATCGATGAAGCGGCCAACGGGCTCAACATTCGGGCCACACCACGCACGTTCATCAATGGGCTGCTGCTCTCCGGGTCGCTGCCGCCAGAGGTCTTGTCGCGCTTTATCGACGAAGAGCTGACCAAGGCTGGCCAGAAGGCCCCGGAGGCCGCTGCCGCCCCGGCCGCCGCTGCACCGGTCGCGCAGGCCGCAGCCAAGAACGCTGGCATGGTCAAGGTGACGACCGCCAAGGGAAGCTTCTTCATCGACGCGTACGAGGCCGCCATCGACAAGCAAGGCCGCGCCATCTCCCTGTCAGGGGTCAAGCCGGCCAACGCCTCCTGGTACGAGGCTGATGCTGCTTGCAAGAAGGCGGGCAAGCGCATGTGCACGAGCTACGAGTGGGTCAGCGCGTGCCAAGGCAAGGACGCCGTCGACGACGACAACAACGGCAATTTTGCTGACGACTACATCGAGGGCAATCAGTTCCCCTACGCCGACTACTTCGAGCCGGGCAATTGCCACGTCAACGGCGACCGGCGCACGGGTGCACCCGTCGTCACAGGGGCCAATCCGAGGTGCCGTACCCCTGGCGGCATCTTCGATTTGACCGGCAACGTCGAGGAGTGGATCGAGCAGACCGAGGACAAGGCACAGCTCGCCGGCGGCGACTACCGCGTGAAGGAAAAAGGCAGCTGCCTGCGCGCCCACCGCAGCTTCGGCGCCGGCCATATGAACCGCGGCATCGGGTTCCGTTGCTGCGCCGATGGGGACGTGGCCAACAAGAGCACCGAGGCTGCAGCCAAGGCCTCACCTGCGTCGTTGGTGGGCCAGAAGGTGAAGTCGTTCAAGGCCAAGCGCTTTGGCGGCGGAGCGGTGGATGAGTCCGTGCTCCGTGGCAAGGTCACGTTTGTGAGCTTCTTTGCCTCGTGGTGCAGCCCCTGTCGCCGTGAGATGCCCGAGTTGGCGACCCTGGTGGAGAAGTACGGCAAGCGTGGATTTCAGATCTTGGCCGTTGGGGTCGATACGGAGGCGCAGCTCAGCGAGGCGTTTATCACGCAGCATGCGCGGCAGACGAAGGGGCTGATCTTCGCCACAGACGCCAACGCCAAGGTGCTAGGGCGCTTTGATGTGACGAATATGCCCACTGGGTATTTGGTCGATGCGAAGGGCGTGGTGGTGCACCGGCAGGTTGGTTTTGGGACCAAGACCGTCGGCGAGCTCTCCACTCGGATTGAGGCGTTGCTCAAGTAGATTCGGCAGGTCGCTGTGCTACCCTTGGGTTGCGAGGAGAGCCGATGCCGATGCCCGTCGACCGCTATCGCCACTTCTATGGTCGGAGGGATCCCCTGGCCGACGAGGTGGCGCGCGGAATCGCACGTGGCAAGTGGGGTTGGCCCGAGGTCGAGCGAGCCCTGGCCGATGTCCCAGACGCTAAGCTGCCCACACCGCTGATCGCCTTGGCCGACGCCCTCTCCACCGAGCCGCTGTGGCTGGATCCCGCGCGCCTCGACCTGGGCAGCCGCGCCATCGGCCGTCTCGGGGTCCTCGGCAGCGTCGTTCTCGCCGTCTACTCCCTGCCCCTCGGGTACTTGAGCGCGGCGGCGGTCAAGCCCATCGCGCGCACCGGCCGACTGGTGGAGCGTGCGCCGAGGCGGCTGGCGGAGACGAACCGCTTCCTGGTGGAGGTGACACGCCCCGGCGGATTGGCGGTCGGAGCGGATGGCTGGCGAATGTGCGGACGGGTCCGCATCGTGCACGCCTTGGTTCGACAGCGCTTCGACGTCGACGACTCCTGGGACACAGATGCCTGGGGCCAACCCATCAATCAGGCTCACATGGCGGGAACCAACCTGCTTTTTTCGCTGCAGTTCATCGAGGGGATGCGCCGGCTGGGGGCCCGGCTTTCCGCGAGCGAAGTCGACGCTATCCTCCATCTGTGGCGCTGGGTCGGTCAGCTGCTCGGGATCGAGGATGAGGTGCTCGTCGGCAGTGAGCAGGACGGGTGGCGGCTGTGGGCGCTGATCCGCGAGGCAGAGCCGGGTCCCGACGCCGACAGCTGGATGCTGACCAAGGCGCTGATCGAGCAGGCGGTCCCGACGGTGCTCGGCCATCTGTTTCCGCGCTCCCCCAAACCGGAGACCTTGGCTCCGCTGCTGTTTCGACTCTCCGCATCGCTCATCGGCAGGGACACAGCAGAGGCGCTGCACTACCCCGCCATGCGCGGCCCGCTGGTGGGTGCGCCCCTGCTGCGGACCTTGGTGGGCACGCTAGAGACGGTCCGCGGCAACTCACCCCGGACCCACGCGCTCCTGGAGGGTATCGGTGGGCGTCTCACGTCGGCGCTGGCCGACCGGGCCCTGCGCCCAGGCGGGCCGGTGCGCTTCGACGACGTGGCGTGATTCAACCCGCCGTTGGTCGGGACACTGATTCGTCGCCAGGGCCGCAAGAAGAGGCACCAAGGGCGCCCAACTCTCGTCGTCCGCGACCTGCCCGTAGCGCTGCCGCACAATCCGCGCCCTTCCGTCTGACCGGGTTGTTGCGGGTGTCTCTGGGGTTGAGTGGCGCATCCATCAACGCCTGCCGTGCGAGGCTAGGTTGGCTACACGAACAAACTACGCTAGAAAAGCTGCGGTCTACGGTCCATTGGGCCGGCTGGAGGTGTTGATGAGCGCAGACGAGAACATGTTCAAGCATCTGAAGTCGGACTTGCCCGCCTCTATCGTCGTCTTCTTCGTCGCCGTGCCGCTCTGCTTGGGTATCGCGCTGGCCAGTGATGTGCCGCTCTTCGCTGGCCTCATCGCCGGAATCGTTGGCGGTATCGTTGTCGGTGCGGCGAGTGGCTCCGCGCTGGGCGTCTCCGGCCCCGCCGCTGGTCTGGTCGTTATTGTCCTTTCCGCCAAGGCAGATCTGGGCAGCTTCGAGGCCTTCCTGCTCGCGCTCGTATTTGCGGGGCTGATCCAGATTGCGCTCGGCCTACTACGCGCCGGCGTCATCGCCTACTTCTTCCCGTCGAGCGTCATCAAAGGGATGCTCGCAGGCATCGGCGTCATCATCTTCCTCAAGCAGATCCCTCACGCATTCGGCCACGACAGCGACCCTGAGGGCGATATGGCCTTCGCGCAGGTCGACGGCGACAACACCTTGCATGCGCTGACCTCCATGCTCGGCGACCTCAATATGAGCGCCATCGTCATCACCGCAGTTTCACTGCTAATTCTGGTCCTATGGGAGCGGGTGCTGGTCAAGAAGCACGTGTTCTTCCGCATCGTCCAGGGCCCGCTGGTCGCCGTCGCATTCGGCATCGCCTGGCAGGCCATCACCTCGGCGAGCGGCTCGAGCTGGGCGCTGGCGTCGTCGCACTTGGTCAGCGTGCCGGTGGCTACGAACACGACAGAGTTCATGAGCAACTTCGCCTTCCCAGACTGGAGCTTCGTGACGGATTCGCGGATCTACGTCGCCGCGATGACCATCGCCATCGTCGCCAGCCTCGAGACGCTGCTATGCGTCGAGGCCACCGACAAGCTCGACCCGAGAAAGCGTGTGACCCCCACCAACCGCGAGCTCATCGCCCAGGGCATCGGCAACACCGTCAGCGGTCTGATCGGCGGACTTCCTGTCACCCAGGTCATCGTTCGTTCGTCGGCGAACATCCAATCGGGCGGTGTGACCAAGATGTCGGCCATCCTGCACGGCTTCTTCCTGTTGTTTTCGGTCATCGTGCTGCCACAGGTGCTCAACATGGTCCCGCTGGCGGTCCTGGCGGCGATCCTGCTGCTGGTCGGATACAAGCTGGCGCGTCCCGAGCTCTTTAAGGCGATGGCCGCCAAGGGTCACGAGCAGTTCGTCCCCTTCGTGGTGACGATCGTCGGCATCGTGCTCACTGATCTGCTGTCTGGCATCGCCATGGGCATGGTCGTCGCGATCGTGTTCATCCTCCTGCGCAACTACCGAAAATCGCACTTCCTGCACATGGAGGAGAGCGACGAGGGCAACGTGCACTGCGTCCGGGTCCACTTCGCCGAGGAAGTGACCTTCCTCAACAAGGGTGCGGTCACCCGCGCGCTGGATGAGATACCGGACGGCTGCAAGGTGGTCATCGACGCCAGCGACTCCTACTTTGTGGACTTCGACGTGCTCGAGATCATCGAGGAATTCATTGTCTCGGCACAAAATCGAGAGATCGAGGTTGAGTATCGGCGCAAGGGTTCGAAGGCCGCCTAGCTCTTGGATGTGGTTTGGTGGCTAGCCGCTCTGGATCGCGTGCGGGTGCGGAAAATCAATGCCAAAAACGACAGCAGGCCCGACACACCTTCGTGCGTCGGGCCTGCTGTCTTTGTGCTTCAGGCAGACTCAATCAACGATAATCTGCGCCACCAGCGGACCGTTGAGACGCTCGACGGTCTCGACGGCCAACGTCAGGTAGGTGGGGACATCGAGGTTGAACTCGCCAGTGATCCACGCATCCACGACGAAGCGCTGATCGGCATGGGGTTCAAGCGTCGTCTTGGCGACGAGGTTGATGTAGACCAGCGCCTCTTGGTGGCCGCCCTCCAGGGTTTCATAGACGCCGTCGACGTCGAGGACGGCAGCCTTACCTGCTTCGGAGTCGTACGACGGCACAGTGAGCCCGG
The DNA here is from genome assembly GCA_023954815.1 of Myxococcales bacterium. Taxonomy (GTDB): domain Bacteria; phylum Myxococcota_A; class UBA9042; order UBA9042; family UBA9042; genus UBA9042. The sequence goes on from JAGSHB010000119.1 coordinate 9,430, forward strand.
GCAGTTCGCCCTTTGACCACAGCTTGTAGAAGCCACAGCCCATGGAGCCCGGTGCTGCGTGGTCGTCACCATGCACGGAGGGAACGTAGCCAGCCTTGGCTACCTCGCCCACAATCGCCTGCAATCCAGCCACATCGGTGACGCCGCGGGTCGCAGCGATGCCGTAGACCCCGCCCAACACCTTCGGGCCGCGCATGCCGGCGTGGTCCGAGCAGCGGCCATCGACGCACTTGAAGAGCCCGGCGCTGTCGACTTCGACGAGATCATCAACCTCTTTGCGCGAGACAATGCCTGCGTTCCAACCCCTGCTTTCCAAGACTTCGACGATCTGCTCCGGTGTCATGCTGTAGTCCTCCGAGTGGTATGCGGCGCAGTGGCGCACGCTGGTGGTTGCGCGGATGCCGTCGTGCGGCGCAGCGCACGGAGAGGATAGCCATTAGTTTTCACAAGTCGACTGCGCATCTTCCAATTGCCCAGTTTGTTTGCCCAACAGGGTCGTTTGCCGGCCATAGCTCCTTGGCGTCGCCCGCAAGTGAATCGACGCGAATCGAGCGGCATCAGCGGAAGTGCGCGGTCGGAAGCGGTGTTTCCTGGCGGCGGGGCCGGGCGGTGCCTGCCGTGGGTCGGCGATCGCTTGCGTCCGCGCTGAGCAGTCCTCTCGACAGGGCCGACACCAAAAAGGTAGACCACCGCCGCGCGAGTTCGCGCACGGAGACGGTAATGCAACGTGATCTTCCAATGAAGACCAGCAACCCGTGGCTGGCGCGGGCCGGTTGGGCGGCGCTGCTACTCGCCATGGCTTGGCCTGCCGGCGCCTTGGGCAAAGCCTGAGGCGGCTGAACCAACCCGAACCTCCCGGCGGGAGGCCCTCAAATACTCATTCGCCCTGACGCCGGCCGCCTCCAATTGAGCGCGTCCACATCGTGGAGCTATGTCCAGGCGGGATACGACCTCGATACCGTCGCAGCCGATTCATCCATCCCAGTAGATGCTTGGCGCTACAAGACGGGCTACCTCTTGGGCTCGCTCATCGCGAACGCGGCCTGGACGCCCCATCGCCGTGTCACGCTCTCCCTAGGGCTACCGTTTCGCCTGATTCGGGCCTCGTCGGGCTGGCATGATCAGGCAGGCAACCCGGCGGACGAATTGCACGAAGCGACGCGTGTGGGCATCGGCGAAGCGAGCCTCAGCGCGCGCCTGCGAATTGTCGGCACCAAAGGAGGCGCCTGGGTAGTCGATGCCCAGGCTGGAGCGTGGGTGCCATCCGGCATGAGCGGCGACAACCCGTTCGCCGCCAGTGATGCCACCGCCGAGCGCCACCAAATCTTCGGCAATGGCACCGTCGATCCGTTTGGCTCCGTCGAGGTCTACTACGTGGCGCCGATTTGGCGCCTCTCGGGCCAGGTGTGGGGGCGGGTGCCCGTGGTCGCAAATGACCATGACCAAATGGGCTCGCGTCAGCTCGGCCTCAACCTCGCCGCCAACCGAACCATTGGCTCTGCAGCGTGGCGCGGCATGGTCGGATTTGGCGTGCAGCAAGCCTCCCCAGCGGCGTGGCCAGGCCCGCGCCCGCCAAGCGCGAGCCGGACGACTTGGCTGGGACGCCTCGGGGTGTTTTGGCTGCAGAGTCCGCAGTGGCAATGGAACTTCGGCGTTGACCTGCCCTTCATTCAGAATGCGGAGTCTGGCGAGTTCTTCATGCCCGTCATGCTGCGGATTGGTGTGAGTCGGCAGGTTGACCTGTAGGGTCAAAGTGCTTCATGAGGCTCGTGCGTCGACCCGTATGTAGTGGGCCAGCCACCTTTGTGCGCCCCTGCACAGAAAACGCTTGAATTGATTTTGAGGTGCCGCGTTCCACTGGAGAGCGCGGCCGGTTGGGCTGCGAAAGGAGTCCACCATGCGCCCCACCCCGATTCGCCTCTGCCTACTCGGCCTACTAGCCCTCTTCTCCACCGGCTGCGTCATGACCATTGACGAGACCGGCACCGCATTTGACGGCGGCGTGTGCCTCGACGAGAGCTGCGTCACGACGTGCACCAACGGGTTCTGCGAGACCTCTTGCACGACGAACGATTGTACGCCGGCAGACACGGCTGTGGTGGGATCTTGCCAGGGGCGGTGCGGCGAAGAGACCTTTGGCGCCGTGTGCCAGTGCGACGCGGCCTGCATCGAAAATGGCGATTGCTGCGGAGACTTTGAGGCGATGTGCGTCGTGGAGACGCGGGTGGTGCGCACGCAGGTGGCGACCTCGGCGGACACCGCGCCCGAACCGGCAGGGACCTGCGCGGCGCGCTGTGGAACCTATGACCAGTCGGCGAGCTGCCAATGTGACCCGCAATGCGTCGAACAAGGTGACTGCTGCGCGGACGAGCAGGCTCTCTGCGCTACGTCGCCTGTGAAATCTACGCCCGTCCAACCGCGACAGGCTGCATCTGCGGCTGCCGAGCCCGTCGCGGGGAGCTGTGCGAATCGCTGCGGCGACTACAACAAAGAGCTGACCTGTCAGTGTGACGACAAATGCGCGGAAAATGGCGACTGCTGCACCGATTTGGCCAATGTTTGTTCGACTCCGAAGAACAAGCCTGCCAGCCCCACAACGAGTGCAGGGTCGTGCGCCGACCGTTGCGACGAGTACAGCAAAGATGCGACCTGCCAGTGCGATAACAAGTGTGCCGAAAACGGCGACTGCTGCACGGATCTGAGCGCCATGTGCACAGCGAAGTAGGTGAACGGCGAAGTAGGCACCCCGTCGGCGTTGCCTATGCACCCGCTCCTAGCGCCTCGACCTCCCAGTCCATCTTGCCGGTCGCGCGGAGACGGCTAAGGAGCGCGCCCCCCAGCCCCGTCGCTGGCGTGAGGATACCGCCGAGGTTAGGGCCGCCAGGAAGCTGGTCCCCATCGCAAGCCAACGTCAACGCACTCTCGCACACCATACGAACCGTGCTGCGATTGCCCGCGTCGCCCTGCCCTTTGATGGTCCCGAGATAGCGACTGCCATCCTCAGCCTCGGCGACCATGCGCAGCCGGAACCAGCCAGCATCCATCGCCTCCTCACTCGGACCAGCGCCCGGAGCGGGACCAACGCGCCGGAGCAAGCTACGGCCGGGACCAGACGCCAGCAGTGTACCCACAACGCCAAGACCGAGCGCAGTCATCCAGGCGACGTGCTTCTTGGACGTCTCCATGCACTCGGCGTAGGCGAACTCTCCGCCGTAGTTGCCTTCGCCCTGAGCGAGCAGCGCGCGACTGCGCCGCACGACCCGGGTGTTGACCGCGGCCATCACAAATGGCGTCAGGTAGCACTTCAGATCCTTGTCGAACTTCACGCCATGCCAGTCGGGCGACCGCTCGGCCTCTTGAGGGGAACGCTGGTCAGCTGGATTGAGCAGCAGCACGTCGGCGAGGGCCGCCAAATTGCCCGACTCCCCTGCCTGCAACGCGGATGCCAGAGTCCCGCCGTTGAGTCCGCCGCCGCCCAGCTTGGCCGACGCCCGGACAGAGCGTGTGCCACCGCCGGTCTGTTGCCGAATCGCCTGGCACACCATCCACGCGCCCAGGTCACTGGGGACCGAGTCGAATCCACAAAACGGGATGATGCGGGTCCCTTCCGCGGCCGCCTTGTCATGCCAGGCGTCGATGAGCCCGCGCACCCAGGTAGTTTCTCCTGTGATGTCGACATAGTGGGTGCCGCTGAGGACGCAACACTCGACAACCAAGCTGCCATATAGGGAAAACGGACCTGCGGTGCTGAGCAGGACGCGGGTGGCCGCCGTCATGGCTGATACGGCACCCCGATCACTGCTGTCGGCGACAAGCACCCCCACGGCCGAAGACAGGCCGAGCTCTGAAGCGACCGTGCCCAGCTTGGCTTCGTTCCGACCTGCGATCGCCCAGCGAACCTCAGCCGGCGCATGGTCGCGAAAATACGCTGCGGTTTGTCGCCCCGTGAAGCCGGTGGCGCCATAGAGGACGACGTCGAATGTGCGTTCAGACGTGGATATTGTGTTGGTCATGGCGTCTCCAAGGGTCGCAAGCCTACAAGCGACCTTGCATCGGAACGAGACGCGGATTCAACATCACCGAAATCCAAGCTCTTTCATCATCCGACAGCGTCGATGGCTACTTCGATTGGGTCGCCGTGGTGTCAGTTGACAGGCCGACGGGCGTCGGGTCTGGCTTGGCTGGCGCCACCGGTGCCGGCGCATTCTCTGCGGGCGCAGCTTTCGGCGGGGGGTTGGACGTATTGCCGACTGCCATTGTCTCGGGAGGAGGCGCCTTGCCGCCGCGCATCCAGAAGAGCAACTGCCGCGGCTTAACCACGAAGCTGATGACATTCACCTCGAGGCCGCCGTGGTTGAAATTCACACCGCTGCCAATCTCTGCTTCGACGGTGGGCAACCAGCGAAAACTGGTACGCAGAAACCACCAGCTCGACGGATCGACGCGGTAGTCCCATCCGAACGGTACTGAGACGACGAAATTCGATCCGTCGGCAGTCTTCTCGCCCGTCGGCTGGTCATCCGTGGCGCTCACCCAATCCATGCCGACACCGAGACCGACCCACGGAGTGAGGCCATAGAATCCGACATCGAACTTCTTGAACGCTTCAACTACGACCAACGCGCTGCTGGTCTCCAGAGAGGACGCGTACCCCTCACCTTTGCCCGAGAAATACCGGAAGGACAGGCGCGCCTCTGCGTCGTAGCGATCGTGGTGCCAACCGACGGCGATCTCGGGAAGCAGCCCCGTTGTATAGGCTTCGGCGAGATGCGGCCGGCTATCGAAGTAGTTGCCGGAGCGCGACAACGCCTGAAAACTTGGGCCCAAGGCGACAGTCAGATCACTGAGCAGGTGGGCATCATTGAGCTTGGCCAGGCGAGTGGCTGTGAGTTCCGAGTAGTTCTTCAGTGCCGTCTGTGGCCACAAGTCCCGCTGCCAACGCACGCCGAGAGACAGGCGCATGCCGCTCACGTCGATCGTCTTTCGCAGCGCCTCGGGCTGGCCCTGGTCAAGAGAGAGGGGATCAACGCCGGTAAACAGCGTGCCCGACTCGCCGAACATCACCTGCGCGCTGACGTCGATAAGCAGGCCAAATTTCGTCAGATAGCCCGCGCCAATGCCGACGGGCACAGTCCAGGTCGACAGTGACCGCACGTCGCTGCCTGCGTCTTCGACCGCTGTGAAGCTCACGGTCCGGCGCGCCACACCGATAGCTGCGAAGCCGCGAATCGCTCCGGGCTTCAGCGCCCACGGGTAGATTCGCGCGCCAAGATCGAGATAGGAGATGGAGATGTCGCGGTCGTTGTTGAGCTTCGTATCAAACGCCACCAGGGGGATCGTGGTGTGCAGCTCAACCCGGCCATGAAGCACAAAGGCGCCCAGGCTGAGCGACAGAGAAGAGGGCGACGAAATCTCTTTGAGGCCGACCGGATCAAAGCTCGCGCCGACGCCTGGCATCTGCCACGACTCCGCGCTCAGGCTCTTGCTATCGTACTGCAAACCCAGGGACAGACGCGCGAAAGGCGTGCCCACTTTGTGCTTGGGCAGTCGCTCCTTGATCGGCGCTAGATCTCGAGGCCCGTACTCAGCTGGCGGTGGCAAGTCTGGGATCCAACTCTTCTTTTCAGCAGCCAGCGCAATGCTGGGAGCGACGAGGGCGACGCAGAGCAGCGCGCACAATGAGGGCAGGATGGTACGGGCAACACGCATGGGACGCTCCAGTTGAGGGCCTGTAGTATCTGCCGTTTGGCTGAAGGGCAACCGGCACGCGTCGTTTCGCTATGACATGCGGCTAGTTTGGCGAGCGCGGGAAGGCGTCAGGGGAGCTTGACCTTGCCCTTGCAAACGATTGGTGCAGTGCGCTTGCAGGTCCCGGTCAGCGGCTTACCGGCCCGGCGAGCGTGGAGGAACTCCAGCTGTTCTGGGATCGACGCTAGCGCGCCGGCGGTGTGCCCCAAGCCGGCGCATTCGATGAAACGCACGGGCTGTCCCGCATTGCACATCTTGTCGTAGGCCGCGTGCTGGATCTTCGCGTTGAGCAGCTCATCCTTTTCAGCCAACGCGATCAGGGTCGGAACGGGCACCAAGGGCGCGATGATGTCGTGTACCAATGAGTTGTGACGGAGCGCGCAACTAAACGGCGCTAGGCCTTTGAACTCATTGGCCGCGGCGTCCATGAACGCCTTCGTGAAGACGTCCTCTGGCGTCTTGGCGCCCTTGATGATGCCGCCGAGCGTGCACTCGGTCTCGACATGTTCGCTCACTTGCTTCACGAACGCCGGGCGAATCACGTCACTCAACTCAAAGCCATACCACTGCGTGCAAGCAGCCATGATGGCGGCGAGATTTTCGGTCGACAGCATCATCTCGGTCGTGGCTAGGACCGTTTCGCCCACCAGATCGATGAGCGGCACGGACGTCGCAATTGCAACGATTGGCTCATCGGGAGCGTAGTGAGCCCCATAGGCTCCCATGGCGATGGCTGCATGGCCGCCCTGCGATCCCCCAAGAACAAAGATGCCCGGGCGCGCTGACAACCCCGCTACATGGCCTTTGGCGAGCAGTTCACGGGTCGCACGAGCGGCATCTAAGCTCGCGATTGCAGTGGGTTCTGCGATGACGTAGGGGTGCAACTGTGAGGACGGCGCGCCATTGCCGTTCATTCCGAGATAGTCTGGCGCAACGACGACGTGCCCCACATTGGCCAAGGAAGCACCAGCGACGGGATCGAGCAATTTGTCCGAGGGCGCGCAGCTGTCGCTAAACCCAGCGGTGCCGTGCAGATAGACCATCAGGTCGACTTCGAGCTTGTCTTGCCCAGAGGTCGGTGTTGGAAGCGCGACGAACCCGGTGGCTTGCGCTGGTTTGCCGCGATCCTGGGTGCTGTAGCGAATCTGAAACACACGCGCGTCGTAGCGATAATCCAGCGGCAGGTCGGCCCCTACGGCCTTGAGCAAGGTGCTGAGGTTCTTCGCAGAAAAATCGAAGTCCTTGATCTCCTTGTGCCATAGCAAGTGGCCGGGGGCGGTCAGCGTGGCAGCGTGCGGTAGCCAAGCGTACGCAGGTGCACCACAAGCCGCAGGCGCCTTACCAAGCGTCGACTCGGGCAGCTTGGTATCTGACGCATCCGATGCGTCATTGGCAGCGCCACCATCAGACAGGGAACCATCGACCGCAGAGCTGTCCGATTGGTCAGACGGTCTGGTGCTTGACTCCGGCTCGCCGCCGCAGGCCAACATCCCCAGCGCCAACGCGCTGAGCAGCAAGAAGGTCTGGCGCACCGGCGTTAGCCCATCAACCGGTCAACTAGCGCGATGTAGGCCGTCTTCGCGTCACCAGCCGACGTGCCCTTGCGCTTTTTCCATGCGTCAAACTTGGCCCTGCCCTTCACATCGAGCATGCCTGGCCGCTTGCCGCTGACATCACCGTCGGTCGCCTGCTTGAACAGCGCGTAGAGGCTCAGCAAATCGTTGTTGCTGGGTCGCGACGTGAGGGTCTTGACCTGTTTCTGGGCCTCGGCAAATCGCTCGTCAACGCTCATGGGAGTCTCCTGGTGAGGGGGCAGTGCCTGTGAAGCGGCCATCGGCTCATGGCAGCGACGGCACGGGGTTTCGCGCACAGTCTAGCAAGGTGGCGTCGACACGTCAGTGACTGGCGTAGTTTTCCAGAGCACAGGCCCAAAAGATAAGATCTGATTCCGCTGCAGTGTATCGATTATTGAGGGAAAAGGTAATTGATAAGATCTGACCCCTTTTCTCCCCTTTTCTACTTACGGAAGAACGACGCCATGACGCCGAGACCGACGAAACCACCGAGACCAAACAGCAACCAAGCCACGATGGGCATGCCGAGCAGTCGCATGAACTCGGGAACGGGCGCGCTCAGGGCGATGGAGCCGGAGAGCAGGCAAGCGCAGAACATCAGCACGCGGTTGCGGCGCCGGGCGAGCACCCGCTGTGTGTCCAGGGCGTCGTCTATACCCATGAGCCCGACACGAACGGTGGTGCGGCCTTCGTTCAAATCCCGGAGGAGCTGACCGGCTTGGTTGGGGAACAGCCGGAGGAAGCGACTGAGCGCGTTGAGACCGTCAAACCCCTCTTTCATCATCCGCTTGGGACTGTAGCGCTCAGCGACCATCTCTTTGACGAAGGGCTGGGCCTCTTCCACCAGGTTGATCTCGGGGGCCAGGCTCTTGCCGATGCCTTCGATGGTCATCAACGCCTTGAACACCATGGTGTAGGTCGGCGGCATCTTGATTTGATGACGGATGGCGCCGGCGACCAGATCGGTGAAGTAGGCGCCGACGTCCATCTCTTGCAGCGTGCGACCGGCGAGGTGCTTCTCCATGACCTCGACCACGTCCGACTGAAAGGCGTCGAAGTCATAGGTCACGCCGGGCACTTTGACACCGAGCTCGAACATCACCCGTGCCACGAGCTCGTAGTCCTGCTGGGCGAGGCCGATGAGGATGTCGAGGATGTGCTCACGCTGCCGTGGGGCGAGCCTGCCGACCAAGCCAAAGTCGATGAGCACGATGGAGGCGTCGGGGAGGATGAGGATGTTGCCGGGATGCAGATCCCCATGGAAGACACCATCCTGAAAGATCATCTTGAACAGGGCGCGCAACATCCGCGGGGCGATTTCGTAGGGATCGACGCCGAGTTTTTCCGGAGCGAGGGTGATTTTGACACCTTCGATGAACTCCATCGTCAGGATGCGAGAGGTGGACACCTGATCGTAAACGCGCGGCACCCGCAGGCCCTCGAACTCAGCGAAGTTGATCTGAAAGCGGCCGATATTCCGGCGTTCACCGTTGAAATCCAGCTCCTTGCGGATGGCTTTTTCAAACTCCGTGACGATGCCGACCGGATCCATGAGCGCTAGGTCGGGGGCCCTCGCTTCGATGAGCTTGGCGAGCACGTGCAGGATGTTCAGGTCCGAGTCGATGCGGCCGGCGATGCGCGGACGCTGGACCTTCACCACGACCTCGGAGGCGTCATTGGCCAGAACCGCGCGGTGCACCTGCGCGATGGAGGCGCAGGCGAGTGGGGTCTCGTCGAAACCGGAGAAATAGTCGGAGATTGGGCCGCCCAGCTCGGTCTCGACGACCTCTTTGACGTCGGCCCAGTCGAGCTCGGGCACGTTGTCTTGTAGGTGGCTGAGCTCTTCGATGACGGCGGGGGGCACCAGGTCGGGGCGCGTCGAGAGGATCTGGCCGAGCTTCACGAAGGTCGGACCCAGCTCCTCGATGGAGAGCCGAATCTGCTTGGCGGTCGACAGCGGGGTGTCGTCGTCATCCGTGGCCGAGACTAGGTTCTTCAGCCCCAACGTCTCGGTCAGCCCAAGGCGGTTGAGCACCTCGCCGAAGCCGTGCCGAGCCAGCACGGTGACGATTTCGCGCATCCGGTTGATGTCTTTGACCGCCGTGGTCAGAGCGCGAGCGCTGGAGTAGAGATTGACGGCCATGTGAGGCTCCTACTTAGCAGTGGGCGTGGTGCTCGCCGGCAGGTTTGCGGCGGAACGCCAGTCTGGCAGGGCGATGGTCGGGTCCAACGCGCGGGCGCGCAACCAACTAGGCCGCGCGTCGCCCACGTGGCCCGAGAGCACGGCGCAGATCCCGCGGAGGAGCCAACCATGCGCCGAGGTGCCACCGGGGCGTTCGGTCAGCAGCTTGGCAGCCACGTAGGCGTCGCCAAAACGCCAAGCGGCGAGCAGTCGCGCCGGGCATCGCTGGCCAAAGCAGGAACGCCGCTGTGCGTGAACGTCGAGTCTTTTCCACGTCTCTGGTGAGTAGGTTTTGCGCTTTCGGCCCTTTTCTTGGGTCCAAACGGGCCAGAACCGGTTGTGAACCACCCGCCAGCCTGCGGCGCCTCGCCGCAGCACAAATCGCTCAGCGATGAGCTCCGCCCCATCTGCGTGTTTGCTGTGGGCGAGCCAGGTGATGTGAGTCGCCTTGCCACCTTGATGCACGTGCACATCGCGCCACGTCAGCGAGCGGCCGTCGGCTGGACGTCGATGGTAGCGTTCGGTGCGGGTTTGGCGGATTTGGTTGTGGGTCAACGTCCGCTCGTGAGGCCCTGCCCTGGCCGTTCTCGCCGCGGTCAGCGTAGCCTCAGGCGCCCACTGCCGCATGTACGTCGGCAGGTCATGGCGTTCATAACCAGCGCGCTGCACAGATTGCAGCCACAGGACCGCGCTCTTGGCTTCGTCACCCGGCGCCAGATCTGAGGGCACGTGAGGCGACCCGCAGCCCAAAACGGCCAGCACCCCAACACGGAGCAACAAGGCGGCCGCGTTGGGGTGTTGGTGAGACCGTTGCATGCCGGGGTGGACTTAGAGGCCCAACTTCTCCTTCAGCAGCGCGCCGAAGCTGCCGACCTGGGCGTCGGACGCCGGAGCGACCTGTTTGCCCATCCAGTCGTCGGCCGCGGCCTTTTCCTTGGCTAGCTCGGCCTTGACCTTGCTGAGGCGAACCTTGCCGTCAGGGCGGACTGCGTCGACGACGACCTCCAACTTGGTACCCAGCGCGAAGCTGCGGCGGAGGTCGGTGCCGTGGGGAACACCTAGCTCGGCGAACGGCACGAGGCCCTCACCGTCGGGCCAGCTGCAGAAGACGCCGAAGCGGGCGTGGCGGTCGATGCTGACGTTGAGGATGGTGCCGACCTTGGGGGGCGGAGCCAGC